>RFGP01000197.1 GCA_003697365.1 Chloroflexota bacterium
CCCCCAAGACTTACAACGCCTTCTTGAATCCTAGCGCCACCTGAATCATTCAGTCCGATGACAGGAGCACCATTCTTCAGCGCATAGTCTAGGATTTTGCAAATCTTTTCAGCATGAACTTCACTTAAACTTCCGCCGATAACTGTAAAATCTTGAGAGAAGATATAGACTAAGCGCCCATTGATTGTTCCCCATCCTGTCACGACGCTATCGCCTAAAAATTGTTTATCAGGAGCATCAAGGCCAAAGTCACGACTACGATGTACTACAAAAGCATCAAGTTCTCGAAATGAGTCAGGATCAAGTAAGAGTTCTATACGTTCACGAGCTGTAAGTTTACCATCAGCATGTTGGCGTTCAATGCGGGCTTGGCCGCCCCCCTGCAGACTTTTTTGTTTTTGCAGATTTAAATATTCAATAGAGTTTACATTGGGTTTTACTTGGTCAGTCATTTGTATGATGACTCCTTTGTTTGTTGTTGAAAATAATAGAGAAATTTTGAGCGTCGGCTAAGGAAAAAAACGACTAGTATAATTCCCAGCCAACTTACACCCCAAAAAGAAATTGATTGGCGCACATAGCCTGTGCCACTATAACGATATAACAGCCATAGGTCACCAATAGCTACGCAAAAAATGGCAGAAATGAGCATTTTAGGCAACCAAGATTTGCGTCGCCATAACCCATACAACACAACACTTACGAGAATCCCCACACCAATATTGAACACAAAATACAAAACAATCGGTGGAGCGTGCTCAAGTGATTGATAATCATTTAGGTGGAAGAAGAGGCGGTAAATACGTCCCCAACTGCGTATTGCCAATATACCAAATCCTAAAAGTAGCATACGCCACCCAAATGGACGTTTTTTCTTTGTTAAAGTACTACGCTTCAGCCACATGTAGCCATATCATTATCCCTCTAGCTGTTTGCCATTTTCTGCATCTCATTTGCTAGCGGGCTATGCAACATCTGGTAAAAACGCGCAGCTTCCTCAAAATAGCGCTTCGCTGACTCTTGATCGCCTTCTTTACTAGCAATTTCAGCAAGTGCTTGGGCAGCTTCTGCTTGTCCGCGCCGATAGAACATCTTACGCGCTGCAAGCTCAGCTGCTTCAACTAATGATTTTGCCGTAGAAAGTTCACCACCTTCTAATAAGATCATCGCTTGGCGAATTTGATTACGAACTGTATTTTCAATGTCCTGAGCGGCGCGACTGTCCGCTAGAGCCTCTTGTATTAACGTTTGAGCAGCATCCAAATCATGTTGTGCGAGCTTCACCATTGCTAAATTACCCTTAATGACACCGCGCCATTGAACCGACTCAGTGACTTCAACTTCGACTAAAGCCTGTTCAATAAGCCGCCGCGCCTGATCATAGTCATGGCGAAGATAATATACCCAACCTAAGTTGTTCGTTTGGATCGCCATTGGCAGCATGGCATTCAATTCTCGACTAATGGCAATGGCTTTTTCTAAGTTTATGAATGCCATGTCTAGCTTTCCTATTTGAACTTGCATCCATGCCATATTGCCCAGCCGCAAAGACTCTGCCAAACGATCATGATACTCTTGCGCGATCTTGATAGATTCTTGATAAAAAGATTGTGCACTTTCTATATCACCCGTTTCGGTGTAAATATTCGCCACACTCGATAACACAAAACCACGAATAATAGGGTTATCAATATTACTCAGCATCACAAGAGCTTCTTCAAAGTCATTTAATGCTGCTTTGAAATCCCCTTTTGCGCGGCGCAAATTGCCAATATCACAACGGATAATTGCAGCTTGTCCTAGCTCGTTATTTTCACGATATAAGCGCTCTGCTTCTTGGAATAGATTAATGGCTTCGTCCCGCTCATTATTTTCTGCATGAACGGACGCAATAAGATAGAGTCCTTCTGCACGACGCAGTGGGTTGTCTGTATTATCCAATAATTCAAGTACTTTTTTATAGGTAGAAAGCGCTTGCTCTGTTTTACCTAATTGTTGTTGACTGCGACCTAAAGCAAGTAATACTTTTGTCTGTTCGCTGAGGTCATCAATAACGCCATTTTCATAGGCTTCTAGTGCTATTGATAGTTTTTCAACCGCTGCATCTGGTTGTTCAAGCCCCTGTAATGCAATCCCTATGTAGCCAGCGACTTTCGCTAAAGTTACCTCATCATCCAACACACGCGCATGAACTTCAGCTCGTTCAGCTTGAGCAATTGCGGCTGTATAATTCTTGAGGTGTAGATAAACTTCAGCGCTTTTCAATGCTGTATGCATAAAGAAAGCTGCCGACTGTACCCCTACACGATGCGCAACATCTTCAGCGCGCTGAAGTAACTGAAGCGCATTTTGATATTGCTTTTCGCCAAGTTCAATATCTGCTAGCTTCACAAGCCATCGCATAATGAGTCGTGGACGTTCAAACGGTGTCCCTGTGCTGCGTTGAATAGCTTCTGCCATCAAACGCCGACCAACACTTACATCACCAGCAGCCAGTGAGGCTTCGCCCAAGCGTCCCAAAACACCATACCCCATATAGGGGTCTTGTTTAGCTTCGGCAACAGTCACCGCTTCTTTCAATAAATGCACAGCGTATTGTGGGTTACCTTGCTCGATATAATCACGCGCTAAGTTTTCTAAAGCAAGAATAATTGTCAGCGCATCACCAGTAGGGCGAGCAAGCTCTAGCGCCTCTTGATGATAATTTTGTGCCTTTTCCCATTGGGCTTGCTTTGCATAGAGTTCACCCAGATTATTTAATGTGCGTGCAACAAGTACTGGTTGTTTCAGTTGTTTCGCAATATGTAGAGCTTCTTCAAAGGCTTTTTCAGCTTCTTCATATTTATCTGTAGCAACATGAATTGCACCGATACTGTTCAGGAATACATGCACAATTTGTGGATTTTGTAATGTCAGTGCTAAATTGTATCCGCTTCGATATAGTTCTAGTGCTTTGGCATATTCGCCCCGCTCTTGTGCATTTGTTGCTTCTTGGACAAGTCGCTTAAGTTCATCTTGCACGGGGTCTGTTTGTGCCACAGATTGTTTTACACGTCGATTAAAAATTCCAAGCATAAGGTTTATCTACCATTTCATCGTTTTGGGGCGTTCAATGCTTCCCAACATCAGAGGAATAAAAACGCCATTCCTTTCTCTTTGCCATTCTTAGCTATATGGTCTAACAAGACCATAGCGATCTTGTAATTACAACGCCCTTGCCATAAAGCAAGATTCAAAGGCGCGGTGCTCTTACATTTACACAGCCTATGTTATCCCTAATTATAGCCTACTGCGAGAGTGACTCTCAAAAAAAAGAACAATTTATGCTATTAATTTTCTGGAGAGGTACAATTCGTCATGATCGAACCACTAACAACTACAGATGTTCAAAATGCCCTACAGTCATTGGGTTTATCAATTCAAATACAAACTTTTTCATCTTCAACACGTACGGCCCAAGAAGCAGCGGATGCTATCGGCACACCTTTAGGAAGCATCGCTAAAAGCATTGTCTTTCGGATCGTTGATCAGATTATTGTTGTTATTACTGCGGGTGATCATCGTGTTAGTGATCGAAAATTGGCGACATTGTTTGATGTCAGCCGAAAAAAGATCAAGATTGCATCTGCTGAACAATGTATAAAAATTGTAGGTTATGCGCCGGGTGGTGTTCCACCGCTGGGGCATCGCACAAAAGTTCCGATCTACATCGATCAAACACTTGCACGTTTTAATATTGTATATGGCGCGGCAGGCTCGCCTTACACCATTTTTCCGATTGAATTTAAGACTTTAGTCAAAATCACTGAAGGCATCGTGGCCGATGTTGCCTCGCCAATTGAAAGTTAGAAGGATAATTTCAAGCTGATAGACCTACTTGAGCTTTCTAATGAAATGCTAACTATCGGCATCGTGATTATTTCGGTGTCGATGTTGTTATACAATTTGAGCCGAAACGTTCGCGATCGTGTGGCGCGTTCTTCAGGTATATTGTTGGCCTGCATCAGTTGGGTTTACTTTGTAGACATCGTCGTTGGGCTGCAACCTGCCCCCCCCATCCTTGAAACATGGTTCAGGGTGCAATGGGTAGGAGTCGCGCTTGTTCCTGCTGCGATGTTTCATCTTTCTGATGCGCTTTTAGCCACAACAGGACTTGTATCGCGTGGAAGACGACGAAAAGCAGTTCGTGCCTTGTATATTACGGGCACAGGTTTTGTTGGTGTTGCGCTTTTCACGGATTTACTTATTCGCGATCTCACACCAACCCCAGTATGGCACATGGGGGCCGGCGAATTCTTTGGGCTGTACTTGTTATATTTTTTAATTGCCAGTAGTTTTGCTGTTTTTAATGTTATTCGGGCATGGCAACGCTGTCTTACAACCTATACTCGGCGCAGAATGACGTATTTGATGGCGGCTTTTACTACACCTGCGTGGGGAATTTTTCCGTATTCATTACTTTTTTCGCTATTCCCTTCGGGTATGGCAACAGTGCCAGAAGGCTTGTTGTGGCTAATCTTCAACATTGCTAACCTTGCAGTTTTAGCGATGTTGGCCTTTATGGCCTATCCGCTTTCCTTCTTTGGGCAAGACAAACCAGAGCGCATTATTCGCTTAGAACTCCTTCAATTTATGTTGCGTGGCCCTCTTACGGGGCTTGTCATTGTTGCCGTTTTGCAAACCATCCCACGTGTAGAGCGCATACTAGGCATTGATGCACAAGCCTTTGTGACACTCACCGTTGTTGCAGCAGTTTTGTGTATGCAGTGGGGAATTTCTCTTCTAATGCCATTGCTTGAAACTCAGCTTGTATATACGCAAGATCAAGAACAAGTTCGTATTTTTCAAGAATTTAGTCAGCGCTTGCTTACAAGAGCCGATGCTGAACAAATGCTAGAAGCTATCCTAGCGGCCCTATGCGATCATTTTCGTGTGCCCACTGCTTTCATCGTATCAACTTTCTATCCTACTGGGCCACGCCTTGAGCAATATGTTGGTCTTGGGCCGGAGGAAAGCGCCAAAATTGAGCTTCATTTTGCCGATGATTTTTCAGAAGGAAAGTTGACTGAAAAACTCGCAGCAGCAGAACACTTCTTCACATGGGAAAACTTTTGGTTACTCCCCTTGCGATATATCCATGAGCAAGAAGAAGGAGCTCTACTTGGTGTGTTAGGCATATGGGCACGCTCTGAAACGCCTAACTTAAGTGAAGATGATCAACAAATTTTAGTCGCGCTTACAGAGCGTACTATTGATATTCTCACCGATATTAGTGTACAGAGTGAGATTATCAGAACCATTGAAAATCTATTGCCTGCTAAATCTAATCGCGCCTTACAAGCAAAAGTTAGTCCCTTTGGACAAATCTCTTTGCAAGCGGTTACTCGGCAAGATAGTTCAACGCAAATTGATAATGGCATCATTGATCATCCCCAATTTGTTGAGATGGTACGCGATGCTTTGCGATACTATTGGGGTGGCACAAAACTTAATGAAAGTTTGTTGTTGAATTTGCAATTGGTTAAGACCAAGAGCCTTCAAACAGAAGGAAACCAAGTCAATGCTTTACGCCAAGTTCTCAGTGAAGCCATTGAGCGCCTACGTCCTGAAGGAGAACGTAGCTTCACACGTACCGATTGGATACTTTATAACATTCTCGAAATGCGTTTTATTCAAGGGCGAAAAGTCCGAGAAACAGCGCGCCGATTAAGTATGAGTGACTCTGATTTTTATCGAAAGCAGAATATCGCTATTGAACAAGTCGCAAAGCAGATTCAAGAGGCAGAGCGCGAGTGCCAAGCTAAGAAAATATCGCCACAGGCAGAAGTGTTAGAAAATTTAAACTAAAAACAAAAAACAAACGTTAAACATACTCTTTGCAAATTTTATGTTCTATAAAAGAACCATAAAACCCTATTTTTTAGGAATGTGCGAACTATGAAAGTTTAGTAAAGTTTGCAATGTGATAGATTAATTTTAACGTTAGCATTATCTATCGCTAGGCAGGCAAAAATCATGGCTGAAAAAATTTTGGTAATCGATGATGAAGATACTACAGTACAACTGATCAGCATGGCACTGGAACGACGAGGGTATGAGGTTATTAAGGCTTATCGGGCTGAAGATGGTCTTAGAAAAGCCTACCGCACCCATCCTGATCTCGTCCTACTAGATATTATGATGCCCAATATGGACGGTTGGGAAGTGTGCCGCCGCCTACGAGAATTGTCAGATGTACCAATTATCTTCTTAACCGCAAAGAGCGAAGTTCGTGATGTTGTACGTGGTCTTGAAATGGGCGCAGATGATTACATCATTAAGCCTTATGATAACGATGAACTCATCGCGCGTATTCGTGCACATTTGCGCCGCACCCCTAAAACGACTATTTCTGAAGAACTCATCTTCGATGGCGGTGCATTTCGCATCAACTTTTTAAACCGCGAAGTTTGGGTCAATGATAATCTTGTGCATCTTACGCCCAAAGAATTCAAATTACTCGCCGTTTTAGTACGCAATGCTGGGCGGGTGATCTCTCGTACCGAGCTAGTTAAGGAAGCGTGGGGCCCAGAATATGCTGATACCACCGATAGCCTAAAACTTTACATCCATTACCTACGTCAAAAACTGGAGCCAGACCCACAAAACCCAATTTATGTACTTACATCACGTGGTGTGGGGTATCGATTCGCAAACCGATAATGATGATACGTGGTATTTTGTTGGATATGGACGGTGTACTCTATCATGGTACACGCCGTTTAGAGGGGGTATTGGTGTTTTTTGATTGGATGCCTATCCCCTACTGTTTCGTAACCAATAACTCATCTCGCACGCCCCAACAGGTCGCAGAAAAATTAGCCTCAATGGAGATTGCCGCATCTCCAAATCAAATTATTACTTCTTCAATTGTAACTGCCCATTATCTAAGAGAGAACGCACCTCCTAAGGCGCGTATTTTAGCTATTGGAGAAGTAGGGTTATTCACTGCGCTAGAAGAGGCAGGATTTATTCTTGTGGATAATCACCCTGATTATGTTGTGGTGGGTTTAGATCGTGCATTTGACGACCCAAAATTGCATTGTGCCGTACAAGCTATTCATAGTGGCGCAAAATTTATTGCTACCAATATGGATATGGTGCTGATGACTCAAAATGGGGCGCTGCCCGGTACAGGTACAATTGTCAATCGTATTGCAGAAACAGCTCAACAAGAGCCTCTCATCATGGGCAAGCCACAGCGCCCAATATTTGAAATGGCGGCAAACCAGCTTCATTTACCTATGCAAGAGCTTTTAATGATTGGTGACAATCTTGAAACTGACGTTCGCGGTGCCTTGCAAAATGGGCTGTTATCCGCTTGGCTTAGCACAGGGGTTTCAACTTATGATGATTTACAGAATACAGCATTAACCCCTCATTTTATTGGCAACAATCTCGTTGATCTCATTCCACAAATTGAAGCGTATATTGTATAGCCCATCAATCTTTCTGAAACATTAAGAACTCCTACACACCCCCACACAGCATATAATCGATTCAAAATATATTAATTGCAGTGAGCTTTAGTATTTATTATAATTTTGGTAAACATCAGTCAGAGGGTTTGGCTTTTTGTAGCAGTCCGATATATAAGCATTCATTCTGTAATATTTCAGTGTTAAGGCAATATCTATGGTTGATACGCGCCAATTCGCAATAGAACCTAATAAAGATTTGCTTGGTGTTGATGGTACTCTTCAACAAAATTCAGTCCTCAACAACCGCTATCGCATTAGCGGTGTAGTAGGTGTTGGAGGTATGGGATCAGTATATCAAGCACGCGATCTACAATTCCCGGATGTAGAGCGCTATGTCGCAGTGAAAGAAATGCTAAACCTTTCGCAAAATCGTGATATGCGCGAGCAAATGAAAGGTAACTTTGAGCGTGAAGCAAACATATTAGCATCGCTTAGTCATCCGGCCATTCCAGCGATTTATGACTACTTCACAATCAAAGATCGTGCTTATTTGGTGATGGAGTACATCAACGGCAAAAACCTAGAAGTTATTCTATCTCAACTTGATGAAACCCTTCCTATAGATATGGTCTTGGGCTGGGCGATTGAGTTATGCGATGTTTTGGATTATTTGCATAATCGCCCCACACCAATCATCTTTCGAGATATGAAGCCCTCAAACATTATGATTGATGTGAATGGGCGCTTACGCTTGATCGACTTTGGTATTGCTCGCGTTTTTCAGCAAAATAAAAAGATGACAATGATTGGAACAGAGGGCTATTCAGCGCCAGAGCAATACAAAGGAAGCCCAATGCCTCAAAGTGATATATATGCCCTAGGCGCAACCCTACATCAAGTCTTTACCAACGAAGACCCACGTCTACATGCACCGTTTACTTTTGCCGATCGCCCCATACGAGAATACAATCCCAATGTTCCTCCCATGCTAGAAGCTGTTATCATGAAAGCCCTAGCGTATGATCCTCTACAACGATACGCAACTGCGCGTGAAATGAAAGAAGCGCTTGAAACAGTTCGGCGCGCGATGCAAGGTTCAGTGACAGCTGCAATCTCATTAGGGGAAGTACCAAGCGAAGCCGTTGAGGAATGGGGTAGTGAGCAAACTTCCTCAAAATCGCAACTACGTTGGAAGTTTAAGGTAGAAGATGAAATTCGGAGCGGCGCTGCTCATCATGAAGGCACGCTATTTGTTGGCGCACGCGACCATAACTTATGGGCGATCTATGCCGATTCGGGTGAATTACGATGGAAATTTGCTACTGAAGCACCTATCGTTACAAATCCTGATATTTACCGAGAAGGCCCAACAGTACTTATTGGCTCAGATGACCATCATCTTTATTCTGTTGACATCCCTACAGGGCGACTTCACTGGAAATTACAGACAAAGGGGCCGGTGCGCTCATCACCATCAGTAATACATGGACACGTTTTCTTTGGCAGCGATGATGGCTACTTATATGCAGCCCGTATGAGCACTGGACGCGCTGCTTGGCGTTATGCCGTAGAAGCACCAATTCGCTCGCAACCCGTTGTGCTTGAAGATATGGTTATTGTTGCAGCCGAGTCTGGTGATGTTGTTGCATTAGACCTTAGTGGACAATTCAAATGGCGATTTTCAGCTAAACGAACAGTCATTTCTACGCCAGCAATCCATGATGGAATTGCCTATTTTGGCTCTTATGACTATCATTTATATGCGGTTGATATTAAAAACGGCTGGAGTATCTGGCGTTTCAGAGCAGGTAAACCTATCATATCTTCACCTGTTGTGGTGCCAGAGGAAGAAATTGTTGTCTTTGGTTGTGCCGATGGCTATATTTATGCTGTAGATTTATTTAACAATCGTGAGCGCTGGAAATTCCAAACCGATAATCAGGTCGTTGCATCACCCGCTTATGAGAATGGTAATATTTACATTGGAAGCGTTGATCAGAATATCTATTGTATTGATGCCCAAAAAGGGCGAGAATTATGGCGTTTCCAAACTGAGGGGCCCGTCACAGCTAAGCCCTTTATCCTAGATGGCGTAATGTATATTGGTTCTCTTGATCATAATCTATATGCTATAAAAGCATAATGAACACAAGTTAAGGAGGTAAGCGCTAACACCCTTTAGGTGTGGCGTGACATTTATGGATTGGTTTCGTCGTTTTTTAGGCTTACAACCCACCGATAATGAAGAAGCAACCGAATCTGCAGTACAGCCTGCAAAACCGATTGCTACAGATGCTCCCACGCAACCAAACCCTATAGGCAAAAAAGAGAATCTTGCTCCTAGTATGGAAACATTACCCAAACGCCCCCGTGATCTTCCGCCATCAGAGCTTGATACAGATGAAGCAGATATGATCGCCGCAGATGGTCGCACCCGCAAACTCCCGCCTTTAGAAACTGTACAACCCGAAGTTGGGCATCAGCTTGTCTATGGGCAATTAAGCGATGTTGGGCAGATGCGTGATAATAATCAAGATGCCGTTTTGAGTTTTGTTTCATCAGCCAGTCTTTCACAAGCCGCACCTAATTTTGGGCTATTTGTGGTTGCAGATGGTATGGGTGGACACGAAAACGGCGAACGTGCCTCAGCAATAGCGACTCGTGTTATTGCTAAGCATGTTATTGATGAAATTTTCATACCATCATTGAGTGGTGAAATCGGTAGTAGTGCTGATCGCCCCACGATTACAGAAGTGCTTCGTGAGGCAGTGCAACAAGCCAATCATGTGGTCTCAGAACAAGTTCCTGATGGTGGCACCACAGTTACCACAGCAGCGATAATTGGTCATGCTGCTTATTTAGCTCATGTTGGTGATAGTCGGGCCTACTTAATTACAGATGAATTTATTGAGCAAATTACCCGCGATCATTCATTAGTACAGCGTTTAATTGAGCTTGATCAACTTACCCCTGAAGATGCCGTTGAACATCCTCAGCGCAATGTGCTTTATCGAGCACTTGGTCAAAACGATCACTTAGACGTAGACCCAGTTTTTCGTCAATTACCGCCGGGCGCATTTTTGTTGATCTGCAGCGATGGGTTGTGGAATCTCGTTAAGCGCGAAGAAATACAGCAAATTGTTCTTGAAGAACGTGATACTCCACAACAAGCATGTCAACGACTTGTTGAAATGGCTAATGATCGCGGTGGCACAGACAACATTACAGTTATCATCGTGCGTGTTCCCAATTAGTTAACAATAAAAAGGTGAGGGCTATGGCCCAACGTATTCATTTTGATCCTTATACAGTACTTGGAATTAGTCGCCAAGCTAAAGAGGAAGAAATTAAGCGCGTTTTTCGACAAACAGCAAGACGTTTCCACCCTGATCATAACAAAAATCCGGGTGCTCATCTTCACTTTTTAGATGTCAATGCCGCCTATGATGCTATTACATCTGGTGAAGCATTGATGCTGCTCCAAGATACATCAGCATTACCTAAATTTAATACACAAATTCACGTCAGCAGGTTGCATGTACCTATTATCCCAGAACCTCAAGTTATTTATGTTTTGTTAGAAATAATGCCAACTTTTCCTGAA
>RFGP01000033.1 GCA_003697365.1 Chloroflexota bacterium
GCCATGATAGCTACGGCAGCATATTATCGTTATCAAGAAGGGCAAGATGATGGGCTCGATTTTGATGTTTTACCAACATGGCCATTAGAGCAAATATCCGCATCTAATGTTGTATGAGTTCGGCATTTAAGCCGCGCTTCTGTAGCTCTTCTAGAAGCGCTTGTGCGTGATTTTGACGTACAACAACCGCTTGTGGGCCCAAGCGCCTGCCTAAAAAGCGCCGCAATTCTGGCGTTTCCCATAACAACGCAAGCGTATCTGGCAGATCTGTCTGAAGGACAAGGAGGGACTCAATTACAATAGATGAAGATGCCCCAACTTGCCACATGCTTAATGTTTTTTCTAATTCTGTGGGTATTGGCTGCCCCAATGTACGTTGCAAAAATGCTTGAATATGGCTTGCTTCAATGCCTTGTTCTGCTGCACTCTTAAGGCTCTCTGAAGTAATTGCGTAGATATAAGTATCTTTATCAGAGTGTACTAGAGAGGCAAAACGTGATAGCTGAAAACGATCATAGCGACTGTTGGCGCGCGGAAAAATAATGTGCTGTTGTTCATTAATTTGTATTGGCTGTTGAGAATCTGGACGTTCTGGCCACGCTGCTCGCCCCACCCATGCGCGCCCAAATGCCGAAAGACGAAAAGCGTATGCTTGGTTAGTGCTCTCATCATCAGGATAACCTAATTCTACGAGTGCCAACCAAAACATCGGGCTTGTCAACGTAAAACGCAACACAGCCCCTTCGACAGCATCCCAACTTTCAAAGCCTTTGAGGTATTGATTAGTAGCCGCATCACGGATATACCAACTGTCATAATCGCCACCCGGGCGCTGAAAATCAGGCTCAGATGCTTTTAGTTCTGCTAAGATACCATCAATCGACACCCACCCATCAGTCGCCATATACTGAATGAGCTCTTGCAATGTTTGACGAATTAGGCGCGGATCATTGCTCCACTTTCCTAATTCTGGGATAAGTGTTGGCACTTGCCACAGTTCGTTATAAAGCACCGTGTTATGCCAGCTTTGTATTAAACGCTTCATTTGTGAAGTACGTGTGTTTTCCAGCCATGACTTCACATTAGCACGAATGGTATGCAGAAGCCCATCTTGACTATTCAAAAGTTGCAGTTCAGCAGCCAAAAACATTATGAACGCTAAACGACGCTCATCTGCAGGGCCAATAAATTGACGCATTATTTCCGCACGAGTATCTGTTGATAAATAACCATCTTCTAAAAGAACTGTATGCGTTTGAACATAAGCAAGTACGGTTGTCAAATCATCAACAATACTGGTATCAGGTTTTTGGATGCCAAGCGGTTCTTCATATAAAACCACTTCTGCCATCATTGGCTCATCATCAGCCAAAAGCGGATCATCTGGAAAATCAAGTGGTGCTTCTTCGCTCAGATCATAACCAATTTGGCGCGTGGGTAATACTTTGGCCAAATCAGTTGGTACGAACACAAAAGGTTGAGGGCCTGTTTTGCTTTCTGCTATCGTAACATGCACAAAACCACGATAGTATAAAACCTCTGCCACCCCTAATGGCTTCAAGTGAGGTTTTTCGCGCTTACGCTTGTCAGGCCCCATTGTGCGAATCTCGCCATGCAAACGGCTAAACTGCGCCATTGTCATTTTACTGCTTGGCGATGCAATTAACATTTGGAGTGCACCACGCTCATTGTCTTTTAGCCGTTCCCATTCTGCCGCAGCACGAACAGGATCAAGCATCACGGCTGCCAACTGTTCTGCTGCCAATATCGGATCGTGTTCATCAATATCGGCATCCCAACGGTTGGCAATAATCGTTAACAGATGAGTATCATAATTTTTTAGAGAATCCAGTAAATTTTGCATCGTTAGTCCACTTTAAGTTGAATTTGCGGTGCACTGTCTTTGCCATAATCCGGAATGAGTAAACGCCCTATTAATTCGTAGCGCCAAATTGCATCCAATATAAAAGCCCACGCAGAAACCGATAAGGTAATAATCGCCAAGTCAGCCAGTGATAAAGTCGTTAGTTCAAAGGCATTTCTCAGGCTTCCGATAAGCATAATAATGACATAAATCAATAACATCACACCAGCTAATGCAAGCCTACGATAGTCGTGCCACTGAATTTTATACCCGCCATTTTGGTTTGCTAGCATAATAATCCAAATACCACCAATCATGCCAGCAGTCGTCAATGCTGTTCGGCTTGTTTCAACATCAGCATGACCATAAGTGCGATACAACACCCAAATAAAAGTGGCAACAAAAGTGAAAGATAGCCCTGCAGGTAAAACAAACCGCGTCATATTGCTAATCAAGTCATCTTCAGGTTGGCCAGCACGTGCCCACACGGTCAAGAAAAAAGCTGGAATTCCAACAGGTAAAGATGTGAGCAAGAAGTTATGTAAAGGCGTGATAGGAAACTCGGACACGCCAATATAGCCGGCAATGATGATGAGGAAAATAGTATAAAATGTGCGTGTCAAAAATAATCGTGTAACGTCATTCATAGCATTTAAGATGCGCTGCCCTTCCATAAACGCATAGGGCAAAGCCTCAAATTTATTCCCCAACAAAATAATATCAGCAATGCTGCGGGTTGCTTGACTACCATCTTCCATTGCAATACCAACATGTGCTTTTTTCAACGATAGCACATCATTGACTCCATCCCCCATCATCGCAACATAATGGCGTTTTCTCCGCAAGACTTCAACAATGGCTTCTTTTTGTTGAGGAGTAATACGCCCAAAAATTGTATTCTCATCAACCGCTTGCTCAAATTCACTTCGTCCCATTTGAGCAAGTTCCATGCCTGAAATAGCTTTTTCATCAGAATGAAAGCCTGCTTGATATGCTAGAGCCGCCACCGTAGTAGGATTATCACCGGAGATGAGCTTAAGCGTAATTCCTGCTTGGCGAAACTGGCTCAGTACCTCATTCACATTAGGGCGCAATTCATCAGATAAGCTCACAAGACACAAAGGCTTTAGATCAGGCGGTAATTCAGGCTCACGATCATCAGGAACATCACGTATGATGTGATCAGTATGCGCAAAGACAAGAACACGCAAGCCTTTTTTGGCTAATTCATCCTCTAGAGCTTGATAGGCAAATTCTTTAAACATCATGCCACTAGCCCCTAGAACATACGTCCCGCAATAGACTTCGTTATCAAAGCTCGCCGCCGACCACTTCCGCGCTGAAGAAAATGGGATGTTTTGAATATAAGTATATTTTGTTCCCGCTAACGCTTCAGCAATGGCTTCTGCAGTGCGGTTATCTTTATTTACAGAAGCGATGTAATCACCTAAAAGCCGTTGTAATTCATCACGTGTGTGATCTCCAAGAGGATGAATATCATGAAAAAGAATGCGGTTAGTGGTAAGGGTTCCTGTTTTATCAAGACACAATATATCTACATGGCTAATACTCTCAACAGCGTTGCTCTGCTGAACTAATGCGCCTTTATTAGCAATGCGCAACGCTCCCAAAGCATAAGATACCGTGATCATCAAGAGAAGCCCTTGCGGAATGAGTGAAACTGTCACAGCTGTATCTTCAACTGTTGTCCCAAAATCTTTTTCTGTATATGCGGACTGAAGCCATAACAAAGCTGCTATTGATAGCGCCACAACAACTAAAAGACGCACCAAAATGCTGATTTGCTTCTGTAAAGGAGTAAGGGTGACGGTATATTTACGCGCTCCCACAGTCAGCTTTTGCGCAAATGCTTCATTGCCGACTTTTTCGGCAATAAAAATCCCACTCCCAGAGACACAAAAACTCCCTGATAAAATTTCATCGCCGGGATATTTCGGAATGAGATCAGATTCCCCAGTAAGAAGCGATTCATCCATGTCAACTCGTTTAGGGGGTGCATCGGTACGTGGGTCTTTCACTAAACGCCCATCTACAACTGCCTGATCGCCAGCCTGAAGTACAATAGCATCACCTACTACAACTTCATTCTGGGCGATTTCAATCTCTTGCCCATCTCGAATCACACGGACTTTCGGGCGTGTTAATAATGCAATACGATCAAGTTTAATTTTGGCGCGATATTCCTGAAAAGCACCAAGAAACACATTTACAACTACTACTCCACCTGTTGCCAAAGCCTCAGGCACTTTGCCCAATATCAATAAAACAGCAACAATCAAAAGCAAAGCAACGTTCGCAACTGATAAAAAGTTGGATTTAATAATATCAGCAAGCGAACGACTACTACTGAGATCAATATCATTGACAAGGCCTTGGCGCTTACGTTCTTCAACTTCGGCACTTGTTAGTCCAATTATTGGTGAATTGGTAGACATGCTGAAAAGTGCTCCCTGTGGTCATCGCAGAATGCTATTGCTCAGTTTAGCACAGGGATGGTGTGATAGGAAAACAAATTTTCTGCCAGTTACTCATCAAGAGCTGAAAGGATATTTCCTAGCCGACCTTTCTTGGGGCGCATTTTGAGATAGTAGCGTATTTCATCTGAACCAACTTCAGAAACGAGGTAGTTTTCGGAAACAAGAGATTCTAAAACATCTGCCAAATCATCCGTATCAATCCGTGTTTGAATATCCCGCAATGTTAGTCCCTTGTTGGCGGCCTTGTCACGTAAGAACATCAACATAATAGATTTATGAGGTTCAGGCAGATCGGCAACATCAAGCGTCGTAATACCTTCACTTTGCCCTTGTTTTGCACTTGTACGTTCCCCTCTTGCCACCTTTTTCTTAAAATCTGTCAAAAAGTCAAGACCATCATCTGATGATTGATCACCATCGGGTTTACGTTTGCCAACGTTCCCCAACAGATCAAAAAGATCGGACATGACAGCGCTCCTAATATAATTGTGGCATTTCAATGGGGACTGATTGCGGGCTGCATTCCCCACACCAAATAGCATCAGCCACCACTAATGCTTTTGGTGTTTGGTTTTTACCAACGTAAACAGTCAAAAAATAAGGGTATTTAGAAGCGTGTTCTTTTGCAACAAAGCGCCCACAAAATCGACAAACAGCATTCGCGGGTTTACCAGAAATCCAGCAAATAGCCGCCATAAAATCCCTTATCCTTTCTAAAAATTTTACTTATTGTACCAATATTATGCGTCTTCTGAGGCATCATTTTCATTTTTAGCGATATTCTCATCAGAGTATGCCTGTGATGCAGGTGGTCCCTCCCCACTTCGGTCTTTATCAGCAGAACTCTGTTGAGCACGATTCGCATAACGTTCGCGCATTTTTGCCGCGTTGTCTTGTAAATGACGGAAGAAGTCTGAGCTTGTCACTTCCTCAATTTGTTCTGAAACACGGCTACGATCAATCTCAATACGCAATTCTTGGATTTGATTACGCAATTCTTGCTCGCGTTGGCGCACTTGCAAGGCGTTATCAATCGCAATAGAAGCATGATCGGCTAGCTTATTAAGTTGGCGCATATCATCTTCTGTAAAAAATTCTGGCTCATGATGCACCAATGTTAACGTACCAATGAGTCTATCCCCAATGAGTAGAGGAATGCCTAAAAATGAGTTGATGACCAATTTCGTTGTTTTGCTTACTAATTCGATCTCCACAGAAGCAAAGCCAATCGTCCGTTGTAAGTCTTCACTGGGTTTTACAATGGGCAGGAATAAAGGCTCTTTTGTTGCAGCAATTGTTCCTGTGGGGCCCTTACCTACACTATATTTGCGCCCAGTGGTGTCAGTAAAACCTTCTTTGCCCCACCATGCTTCCACAATCAAATGACGACCATTTAAAATTGCTACTTCAGCAGCGTCATAATCGACGACTTTTTGCACTGCAGCAAGCACTGATTTAACCGTCTTTTCGTAATCAAGCGTAGATGAAGTGATAGTCTGACTAATTGCGTGAATTGAATCCAACTCTGCTAAGCGTTGCCCAAAGGTATTGCCCGCATTTTGTAAACCAGATGCCAATTGTATTAACTCTGTCCCGACTTTGGGTTGCACAGGTATCGGTAAGTTTGCTGTACTCCCTGATAATAACTGATCCATCTTAGCAGCAGAGTTTGCTAACTGTCGCATCGGCTTTACCAAATAAGTCTCAATCCCCCAAACGCTTGCTCCTGTCAATACAATAAAAGCCAAGAAGCCAACCGCTGATCCACCTAGTATAGTAGCTAGCAGCGTGCCTAAGCCTACACTTATTATTGCTGCCCCCACAATCCCTAATATTGAAGTTTTTTGTAACATCTCGTAACTCTCTCAGATCAACATCAATTTTTGGTTAACTTCAATTGCCATTGCTTCTTGGGACAATTCTTCTTTAAGAGATTCCACATATTCTAGAACATCACCTAAAAAGCGCTCTAAAGTTGCTTGTGTTACAAATGTACGAACAATATGAATAGCTTCGCTGACTAGGCCGACTTCTTCACTATTCCATACCCCTTGTGCCATATCACTTGTGGTCATCACGTCACCAAATAGTTGTTTCAGAAAGTTTTGTGTTCGTTCAATGTATGAAGTCGTGTCCACAGCTTTATCAACGTCAATAGTTGTAGGAATATACACACCAATTTGATGAGTACGCCCCAAACGATATGCTAATTGTAACGCTGTTTCTGCTAATGTATCTGGTAAATCATCCAAAGTAGACAACATTATATCTGCAGGCATCACATCAGGAAGCACATAATCAAAGCGCATCGATGTCTCATCCAGCCCTTCTTCGGCTTGAGCAACTATTATGAGATTCGCTCGTTCTGGATGAATATATGTTCGCACTTGAGCAAGTAAACGTTGCAGCTGTTGAGCTTTTTGAGGATGCCCAAGAATAATTACTTGATGAGCTTTTTCTAAGGCATAGAGGGCATTTTCATCTATGGGAGATGTTAGTCCAACCACGACATTAGCATATTCGCCTAGTAAACGATCAACGATTAGTGTTGTCTGAACATTAGAAGGCAAGCCCAACGCTGGTTCTATTGCAGCAATATCAAAACCTTCTGGATGAGTGTAAATTTCTTGTTGTCCAGAAAGACCAAGCCTCTGAATAAGTTGAGAAGGTGAAGAAAGTTGGGCGTATACTGCGCGACGTTGGGTTGTCTGTGCAAGTGCCAAAGCGAGGATGGGGCCTAATACCAAATTGTCATGTGTTGTGTCGATAATAACAGATAGTTTAACATCACCACCTTTACTGCCCAAACGTCGATTTAAATCTAACAAGCGTTCCCCCAACATTTTTGCCAACTTTAAGGCAACACTTTCATAGCGCAAAAGAATTTCCATGAAGTCATTACGATGAATACGCAATAACTCGACTTCGCTTAATGCTGTAGCGGTTGCCAACGAAGGTAAATTATGCTGAGCAGAAAGATTGTGCTCACCTAGTAGGTCGCCTTGTTTGAGATAAGCTAGAATTTCTGTCTCATCTGTATGGCGCTCATCAGGTTTTAAGCGACTGATCCCCACAATACCATTTTTGATGATATAAATATTCTCGCTCAGTTGCCCTTGCCACAAAATGACTTCATGGCGCTTATAGTGTTGTGAAACAGCGAGATTAGCAATTTGATGGCGTTCTTCATCTGTTAGATGCTCAAAAAGAGAGACTTGCCTTAAGAAAACTGAATTATCAAGGTCTACGGCATCCCAAATCGTTTGCGGAATGCCTCTGCCACCACGCTTGACTTTCCCGCCAAACACTACACGATAATATATTTCGTTATGCAGTAAAACACGATGAACATAACCTTCTTGCACAAGCGCATCGAGCGCTGCTGATAACGCTGGTAATGGAATTTGTATTTTAGCCTGAATTTCAGCTAGACTTGCTTGCTTTTGACGAGAAAGGAAATTAATTAGATCTCGCTGCTCAGCGGGCAAACTTAGTAAATCAAGTGGATTCAGGCCACTTTCATCACCAGTCTTTGTTTGTTTTCCAAAATCAATATCCGCATTACGCGAACGTCTTTGTCGACGTAATGCTCCCAACAGATTAGAAAAAGGATCATGATCACTCATATGATTTATTCGCACAGTGTCCCTATTAAATCCCCACTGTGTTTCCCCTTCCTTAAAATATATGAATTAGAAACTATGCTGACTAATGTATGTTAGTCATCTTCAGATTCTAGAATTTCTTCTGTAATTTCTTGTATTGTGACTGACCATGGATGTTCAGGATAGAGTGCGCTAAATACATGTGTACTTGCATTTGATGCCACATCATCAGAAAGTGGCAAAACCCCGGCAACAATTGTGTCGTAAGTCTTACTGATTTGAGTGCGCAGTTGCTCAAAATCATAGGTTGGTAATGCCATATTGACCACCAAACGCAAACGAGGTACTTCTAACTTACGCGCCACATCAACAGTGACTGCTGTCCCTTGAAAGTCTTGGTTGTCAGGGCGCAAAATAATAATTAACCCACTAGAGATTGCTACAGAAAGTAGTGTCTCTTCGTTAAGTCCCGGATGGGTATCAATAAACAAATAATCGAGTTCTAGGTCTTCGATAATTTGCTGAAAACCTTCATTCAAGAGGCCAACATCATAGCTTTCACGTAAAATACGCGCAATTTCACCAGTTTTAATGCTAGAAGGAATAAGCCACAACTTCAGATCGCGTAAATATTCCCGTCCTTCTTGAGTGCCCGTTAATTCATGGATAGGATATGCACACTCTTCAATGGTGGCTTTTCCCCATAAATAGTCATTGAGCGCTTTATCGATACTATGTTCATCAAAGCCAAATAAAGTATGAATCCCCGGCGACTGAATGTCAGTGTCCACAATTGCCACACGATGCCCCATCTGAGCAGCTGTCGTCGCAATATTAGCTGTCAGATTAGACTTTCCTGTACCGCCACGAAAAGAGTGAACAGAAATAATTTCACCCATACAGTATCTCCTCATCAGAATCAATCGTATATGTGCTGCATTGTAGCACGAATATCTGAGATTATCATTGTAGTTGGTTATTCCTTCTTCAAATTAAGTCGAAATTCCACCCATAAAATGGTTTAAGGGCAGTTTATGAGTATTCAAATTTTTTCTAGGCAAGAAGTATCACCCTTTACAAACCCAAGAATACCATGCTATAAATAATGCAACCTGCCTTATATCGTGATGCTGCTTTATGTTCTGGGCCAACACTCGACGGTATGGGTGCCGAGTCGACCGAGAATGTGCGGCAACCGCCACCACAGACATCGGAAGCAGGCAACCCCTTTTGAGAGCCCCATGGCTCCAAAACCGGGCGAGCACACGGTAAGGCGGGTATCAGTTCGGGGTATGGCGCAGTTGGTAGCGCGCTGTGTTTGGGACGCAGAGGTCCTCGGTTCGAGTCCGAGTACCCCGACTTTTTATCTTAAAAGCTACCCCCTATTGAAAACCTTCGCTATACTTCTATTCATGACAACAAAAATAATTTATCGCTATCTTTTCTTATTCAGTTGTACATTTAGTCTAGCTTTATGGTTAGGTGCTTGTGCAACTCTAGATGAAATTGGTGCACGCCCTGTTGCAACCAACACGTTCGCGCCACCGCGCACAGCAACTTTTGGGGGGCGTGTTTCAGTTTGGATGGTCTCACCAACAGGAGCCGTCAATCTAGCAAATAATAGCACACCATTAGCTGGTGGAGCAGTAGTTGGGCCAGTAGGCACTGCTACGGCGATCTCTCAAACATTGGTAGCGGCAACACAAACCGCAGCCGCCCCGCCTATAGTGCCTAATTTCCAGCCGAGTGAATGCCCTAGCCCCAGCGGACGTATACCAGAGCCCCCACCTGATGACTTTGCGGCATTCCCAGCTGCTATTGGCACATTCCTAAGTGGTGGTGGTTCGCCAAGAGTATTAGAGAACGAACTACGCGCCTTACGTGCTATCACAGAAAAAGGCGGTGTTATTCAAGACGATACTGACCTTACAGGGGATGGCGTACCAGAAGTTATTGTTAATATTTTTAATCCATTCATCTACAACGAAAATGCGATTATTAATGCTGGGCAATTATTGGTCTATGGATGTGATAAAGGTGGGTATCGCCTACTCTATCAAACTCCTAGCAGCCCGGGACTTGCCTTGCCCGTATTGCATCGCGTCGGTGATATGAACGGAGATGTACGTGCCGAACTTGTCTATGATATTCAAACGTGCTCATCAACCTCGTGCACACGCGAAGGAAATATCCTGACATGGAATCCGATCACAGGTGTTTTTGAGCCTTTAAATAACGCCCCTATTATTGCGGTTAATGGTCGTTTAGGTGTTGTAGATATTGATAATGATGGCATTTTAGAATTAACCGCTTCAAGCAATCCTAGCAGTGACATCGCTGCAGGGCCCCGTCGTTCAGTTGTTGATATATGGGATTGGACAGGAAAGAATTATATCCTTGCTGCTCGGCAAGAATCTGGTGCACGCTATCGCATTCATGTTTTGCATGATGCTGACGCAGCATTAAGACAACAAGCATGGCAGACAGCCCTTGAAACCTATCGCACGGTACGCAATGATGAGACACTAGCCGAATGGACATTGCCCAATGAGTTTGCAATTCTGAAAGCCTTTGCCACTTATCGCCTTGTAACAGTGTATGGCCGCTTAGGTGATGGTCGTATGGAAACTGCTATGAATTTACTAAGAAATGAAAATCCTATAGGATCGCCCGGCGAAGTGTATGCAGCAATGGGGCAAGCCTTTGTCGATAACTATCGTGCAACAGGAAGCGTCAATGCTGGCTGTCAAGCAGCGCTTGGTGTAGCAGCCAGTCGCCCGGAGGCCCTAACATATTTGAATAGCTATGGCTATGCAAATCCAAGTTATACTCTTACTGATTTATGCCCTTTTTAAGCCTTTAGGAGTCACTTAAGGATGACAACCGCCACATCAACTAACCGCTCGCGAACATGGCAAGTTTTGGGTGGGATACTCATTTTATTGCTTCTTTGCCTTGCAAGCCTTGTCTTTGTGGTCAATCGCTATCGTTCAGCGATGACAGCCTATGCATGGGTACAAAGCACAACTGATACTAGCGCTGACTTAAACGAACTCTTATGCAAAGAGGCTCCCCAAGCTCGACGCTTCAACACAGCCTTTCGTAGTCGATATGCTGGTCAAGACCTTCGCATTGATCTCAAAGATTTTGAGCAGAATGGCAATGAAGTCATATTATCTGGCGAGATAATTATTGAAGATGATAAAGATGATTTTGAGGCACGTTTTCTTATTGGCGAAGGTAATACTGGCTTTCTAGGCCTTTTTGGCTGTATCGAGTATATTGAATTATCAGAACCAAATATTATTCCGCAACATTTTTTGGGAGGCTAATCTTATGACCTTTAACCAACCTTCATCCCAACAAACAAACCCACAACAAGAAGGAGGATATAGTTTCGGCGATACGAATTTTTCAGAACAACCACAACAACCATATGGATTTGGTGGTGGCTATAGTTATCCTCAACCCATCCCACAACGTAAAACAGGGCGGCGCAACTGCTTATTATTGTTAGGATGCTCGGCGATAGCTATCGTTATTGTCTGCGGTTGCCTTTTCGGAATGGGATTTTTATTCCGAGAAGTTATTGTTGCAACGATATGGATACAAGTCGCATCTGACGAAAACTCCTTAAATTTTCAAGAAGTTTATGATCTTGAGTTGATATGTCCAAATTCGCAAGCCGATCGTTTTACCCAAGCCTTTCAAGCTCGTTATCCTGAAGGTGTAACCATTTCACTTACTAATGACGGTCAGCTAAATGCTGAAAATGGTATTGTTACTGTGACTGGCACCTTCACTGACAGACGAACTAATGAAGTGGAGCCTTATGAAGCCGTCTTTTATATCACACATGATGATGGCCCCCCAATTTTAGGATGTATTGAGCGTATCGAACAAATTTCACCACCTTTTAATACTTCACCTCTTGGATAAAAGATGGACAATTGGCTGGAGTACTTTAAGCAACAAACATCTCAACTGCTACAGCAGCTTGAAACATTGGTGCGTTATGAATCACCTACGAATGATAAAGCTGCTGTAGATGTATTAGGTGCATATCTACACACACAGCTAGAAGCAATGGGCGCAAAGATAACGCTTTATCCGCGCGATGTCGTTGGCGATATTCGTCTAGCTAAGTGGGGAGATGACACTGCTGCACCTATTCTCATTTTATGCCATATTGATACAGTGTGGCCTGTCGGTACGATCAACACAATGCCGATCAAAATCACCGAACAGCAATTTTTTGGTCCCGGTGCGCTTGATATGAAGGCAGGCATCGTCATAACCTTAGCGGCTATTCAAGCCTTACAAGAGTATAACGCTCTTAGTCGCCCAATTTGGCTTCTACTGACAACAGATGAAGAAGTTTCTAGCCATTATAGTCGCGCTATTATTGAAGAACTGGCTCAAAAAGCAGCACTTGTTTTGGTAATGGAACCTGCAGGGGAATATGAAGCGTTAAAAACCATGCGCAAAGGACATGCGCGCTACACCATCCGCACAGAAGGATTAGCTGCTCATGCAGGCATTGCGCCTGAAAGTGGTATCAATGCCATTGTTGAAAGTGCCCACCAAATTTTATATCTCAACAACCTAAATGATCTGCCAAAGGGAATTTCTGTTTCAGTCACACAAATTCAGGCAGGCGTTGCGTCCAATGTCATTCCTCCACTATCTGAGCTCGTGGCAGATGTGCGCTTTGCAAGCATGGAACATTTCAATGAAATCGATCGCGCAATCCATGACATTATTCCTACAGTATTGGGCGCAAAAATTAGCATAGAGGGCGGCTTGCTGCGCCCACCAATGGAACGCGATCAACGTATTCTTAACGCCTTTAAACAAGCGAAATCTATAGCAGAACAAATGGGAATGAATATTGGCGAAACTTTTACGGGTGGAATCTCGGATGGCAATCTAACAGCACCCTTTGCACCAACACTAGATGGCTTAGGCCCTGAAGGAGCAGGACAACATGCAGCACATGAACACGTACTCATAAGAAGCATTCCTCGCCGTGCGGCTCTGCTTACAGCTATTTTGCAAAACTGGCAAGACGCGACTCCTTAACAACTATTGCCCCCATTTTTCTCTTGCTTCTATCAAAGCCTCTAACAACTCATCACGAGTTGTTACATCTCGCACCTGTATTAAGAAATCTTCAAGCGTCGGCGCTAGAGCCAATAACTCATGTATAGCAGGGCCTATTGGATCACCAACATAGTTAGGATCGGTCACGTCAATAATAATGGGGCCAAGCGCTACTCCTCCCCCTGCAGATGGTTCTGCTTGGTATCCACCATGAAAGGCAAACCACGCTTGATTCAATACTCGCAACCCTAATAGTTGCCGATTGGCATTCATTAAATTTTCCGCTGCTGATATATGCCCCAACGCAAGCAAATAGTCAGTCATCAAGCGGGTACGATTAATTGTTGTGGCAAAAGGTGCTTGATCAAAAGCCGAAGTATGAGGATCACGCAATGAAACTAAATAGCTATCAAACTCAACTTCAAGACGAACATTGAGCACACGTTGGGCAGCCTCAGGACGTTCAAGCGTTAACAACCAATCTGCAACATGGCGCGAAGGTATTGAAATCTCACCGTATATCTCGTTAAGATTGGAACTCGTCTCACGTTCACCTAGAAAAAAATCTTGTAATTCAGGATAGTCAGGCACCCAAACTAACCCCTGTGCTATTTCATCAGCATAAAAGCGTTCTAAAATTTTTAAAGCCATTGCATTACCAAAAACCGTAGCAATAGTTTCGTTAATAATCCTCGTTTCTGGGCGTACCAAGTACTGTTGCCCAGAAGGAAACGCAAATAGATAATGGTGCGCCCACTCATGAGCGACAATTTCATAAGCCACAGCAGCCCATCGCGTTTCAACCACCATTGCTGGCCAAATCCCTACACCGCCTACACTTGTTACATAGGCCGCATCATGCGGAGATGCCATCATAACATTTTGTTCGATTCGATAGCGCTCTTCGATCGAAAGCGGGCGTAGAGAGATAGCGAAATCTTGTTGAATACGATCACGAGGAGAGACGATTAACACATCGGGGGTTTCAACAAAGTGAAAAGCTACAGGTGGCAAAACTTGCCCCAACAGCCCAAAACCTTCATCGATCAAGACTGCAGCTACATGACGTTCAATAATTGGTTCAGCGATAAATTGCAACTTATGCTGTTGAGCCTTCAATGTTTCTAATAGTTGAATTTTATCTCGTGTTACTCGCTCAGGATCAGCAATTGTTGAATCAGCATAGATGGCATCAATTTCTGTACGCAAGTCAAAAATGCGCCCTGTTAATTGTAAATACTCAATTACAGCGGCCTTCCGTTCTGATTCTGTGTAATAAACCTCCCAACCGAATAAGTGCTGATTGAGCTTTTGCCACAGGGTTCTTAGCTCCCAAGCAATATAATTAAACTCATATCCCGCCACTTGTGCTTTAATACGTCCAGCACGACTTTGATCAGGTAAACCATCCTTAATCATGAAAAGCAGTAATATAATAAGAATTAAAAAACGCCCTTTTGCCATTATTTTTTTATCTTCTTAAAGTGAAACTTTATTCGCCAGAAGGCAATGATTTAGCTATAGTTATAAAGCGATTTGATTATCAGGAGTTATCAACCCATGTCAGACCACAAAAGACGTATCGTCTATATAGAAGATGAACCCGATAGTGCTGCGCTTATCGAACGTATTTTAACCGCTTTCGGCTATGATATTATTGTAGCTTATACGGGGCACGATGGCATAAAGGCTGCTATAGAATATCAACCAGAGCTTGTCCTTGTTGATCTAGACCTTCCAGACATTAGCGGTTTTGAAGTCGCTATGCATCTGCGAGAAGTGGGTGATCTTCAACGCATCCCCATCATTGCGATCACTTCTCAAGATAGTGATGAATATCGTGGCATGGCCCGCGTAGCCGAAATATCGAGCTATATCACCAAACCTGTAAGCGTTGAACTATTAACTCGTAAAATTGAACAATATATTGGCACAGAAGATTTATTGGTTGATATTAATGTTGATGCCGATAAAGAATTCTATGCACGTGAAACAGTCCAACATCTGATTAACAAAATTCGTGATTTAGAGTCTAGTAATGAGCAATTGCGCGCCAACAATCGTGAATTAGTCGAACAGCTTGTTAATAATCTACGTAAGGCAGAAGCAACTAACCGCGAATTATTACGCCTTGACCATGTAAAAGATGATTTTATACAACGCATTGCTCATGAAGTGCGCACTCCGCTAACGGTTGTGATGGGTTATTTTAACTTACTTTTTAATGATCCAGATATTCAAGCGCTGTGCCAAAACCAACGGGAAATTAACAACTATATGCAATTCATGCAAGATGGCTTAGAAAGAATGCGCATCCTTGTTGAAGAGATCGTCATGATCTCACGTTTAGGGACAGGAAAAGTAGAAGTTGCGATCACGCCTATTCCACCTACAGATTTACTAGAAGCTGCTATCCGTCCATTCTCTGCAGCACTAGAACAACGCCAGATCGAACTCAATCTTTACTATGACAATTTACCGACTTATATTCACGGCGACGCAGATTTATTGCGTTTGGCACTTATTAATGTGATTGGAAACGCCATCAAATACACCCCCGATGAAGGTGAAGTGTCTATTTCATTAACTCAAGTTCGCGATAATCTTTTGCGTATTATGATAAAAGACACAGGCATCGGCATTGATCCCGACGAGCAACAGCGTATTTTTGAGACTTTCTACTCTGCTGAAAATATTTCTTTACATTCAACAAGCAAGACGAATTTTCAAGGTGGTGGCTTAGGTCTTGGTTTGACAATTGCAAAGGCAGTTATTGAATTACATAGTGGGCACATTTATGTTGAAAGCGAGGGCTGTGATAATGAACGTATGCCCGGCAGTACATTCTATATTGAGTTGCCCATTGATCCGCAAACACAGGCAAACCGACAAAACTTATACCAATCATTTAATCAGTAGAGGGTATTCGCTTTATCTCATCTGTAGATGCATCGGCAACAATGTTTTCATGGACTTGTTGCCGTTCTGCCCACCATGCTGAGATCATCCAAAACAGCACACCACACACAATCGCACTATCCGCAATATTAAAGATTGGCCAACCATGTAAATGAAAGAAATCCACGACATAGCCAAAGCGAATGCGATCCATCGCATTCCCTAATGCACCTCCCATCATCATTCCCATAGAAATACGCACAGGCCAGCTACCTTGTGGTAATTGTCGATAGGAAAATATAATGATCGCAGAGACAACAATAGCAATGACAAGAAAAATATTCCCCTGCCCTTGACCAACCCCAAACGCAGCTCCTGTGTTGCGAGTATAGGTAATATCAAAAATACCAGACAGCGCTGACCAAAAAACCCAAGTTTCACCATAAGCCAAATGTCGTACAACAAGCCACTTTGTAATTTGGTCTAGAACAAAGGTAACTGCTGCAACTGATATTAATATCCACCAATAGGTGCGCGTTTGTGTTGTTTTTTCTGACATCGAAGCAATCCTTGAATAAAAATACATCTCGACTTTTAAAGTCTACTAAAGTTTTTATGACTTACCTAGATGCTTTAAGTTTTTCTTAACGAGTAGGCAGAATTGGGCACTTAGCAATATTGGTTTACAAGCTAAATGCCCAATTTATATTGCCTAAAGAGGTGTGGGGGATGGTGGCTGATTTAGACGAGAAATTTTTTCAAGTAACTCGTCCGTATTTTGATCAGTCAAGATTCCTAAATCCTGCAATGTCCAAATTGTTGTAATGCGATCACTGAGATTTGGCCATTGGTCTTTTGCCCAACGATAACGTTCGCGGCAAAATTGCCAAACAGACTCAGGTTGCTTAATCCATTCATAATTCTTAAGCTCTGTCCAAATTTGCTCTTCTGGAGTACGTGGGAACAAAGCGCGAATCATAGCACGCTCTACATCTTCTTTTGTGCGATGTTCATTAACCCAATTGCCATGATATTTTTCAATAAAGGTGAAAATGCCATAATGCGAATAAAACTCAATGGTATTTAACACCTCTTCACGTTGGTTGCGCGCTTGATCATAAATCTGTTGAAGCTCTAGGCTCGGCTCTACACTCTCATGATGATGATCCTCATGAAAATCATGATCGTGATTTTCCCACAATTCTGGATTAATACCATGAGTATAGGAAAGTAGACGATGAATACGCCACGGATCGACATTAAATTTATTGAGTGCCCCTTCATCAAACAGACTATGCACTAAATCAACGATTCCCCGTTGACGTGCTTGATCGTATGCGCGTGATAGTCCATTGGGGTAAACAACACGTCGTCCGGGTTGACGTTGTGGCACAGAAACTTCGCCCATATAACCGCGTCGTGCCACATAAAACTGAAAACTTGTCATGAATACAGCAAATACAGCAACCAAAAATAGCGCATCCGTCTTTTGTGTGATGAGGACTATCATCATGAAATAGCTAGCAAACATCCCCCGCAGTCCGGCAAATCGTAATGAACGCGCTTCTGGTGAGCCGGGTTGAATGCCTCGATTCAGTAATACATCGTCACGAACATAAAAAATAGTCGTACTCGTAATGACAAATGCACTCACAAAACCAAAGGCATAATACGATTCAACCACCACAACTTCACGAATGATAGGAATCAGTAGCGCAGCGAATCCCCAAATCACGGCAATGCCAATACGATCATTAGTGAAATAACCGGGAAGCCGCCCTAAGCGCGCTGCATTCGCCGCCACAGCAGCACCACCAACATAACCACCGCCCTGTGCCAAAAGCAGGATTATTGCTAGCAATAAGCCAGCAACTGTTAAAATTGCTGCACCTTCTCCAAAGACCAGTTCATATTCAATGAGAAGCGTGCTATATCCTTCTGTTGATGGAATATTCCATACATATGCCGCAAATAGTTGTAATAGCCCTGTACCGATCAGGAAGATGGCGGCCAAAGTCAAGGCAGTATTAATGACCTTCCACTTCGGACGCGCAGCGTGCTTGCCGCTAGCAGGAATCATTTCGTAGCCCGAAAATCCTAACATAGCACTACTCATCGAACGTAGGAATAGTTGGAAAAAAAGCACTGTTCCTATTGCGCGTCCATCAGCTTCAATGACGTGCACAATATCGTTATTTTCAAGGCGCTCAACAATTGCCGGCGTTGCTTCTGCTAATTCAGGGTCAATTCCAGCGCGTATACCGACATAAACCAAAGCGCATAAAGTGAAAATGGTGAATGCACCGCCCCCAATCAAAAACAGTGGAACAGCTAAACGCGGGCCCAATGCCACAAGAACAGCCATAATAAAAAATGCGAACAGTTGCGCTAAGAGGATACGATAAGGAGCCCATTCAGGCGTGATGAGCATCATCACATCTGCAGCAGAGATCGAGCTAATGATAATTGTGAGAATTGCGTCTAGAAAGAATAAGCTAGTCCCGATCCAAGATGCGCGCCGAAACCATGAAGGGCCAATAGCTTCAACCAATGGCCCACTACCACCAGTATCTGGACTTAAATAAGAAGCAGCTTTATAAGCGGGTACAACCCCCACAAATAACAATACAGAAAGGGTAATAAAAGCTAAGATCGCTATATCATGATGCCCTTCTGCACCATGAATGGCCAACAACGTTTGGTATGCAGCTACGCTAAAGGCATCAGCAGCAATTTCAAAAATAAGGGCTAATACACCAAGCCCCGTACCACCAAGCGCTAGCCCTTCAAACATCAACTTTGGCAGTTGCCGATCTGCTTCTCGGCGTTCCTCACGGTTAATATAAAACCGCATTCGCAGCAAATTCAACATATTTATCTTTCCTCAAGGACTACAACTATGACTTAACATCATTGAGTATCTAGACACCAAACTCAATCAAAGTCTATTGGGGGTTCATCAAGGGGTAAAAAAGAATCATCTAAAGTTGGATCATCAAGTAATAACAAGGCTTCTTCCTCATATTCAATAGGTACGATCACCATAATAAGGCCCATTGCGCCGGGTGGCAAGCCAAAAGCCAACCCCACGCCAGTTTGATGAATATGATAAGGGATATTAGCAGTCTTTAATAGCCCACCAATAACTTCTGCCTCAAATAAACTATTGGCATAAGCAACGAGTGCCCATTCAGGCTGAGAATCACGACGTTTCAAAGATGACATATTAACGCAATCCACGAATCATTTGTTGAACATATTGTACTTGCTGTTGAAGCCATTGTAATTGTTTATGAACATGAGATGGCATTTCATTTGTATTTATCAAGGTATGCAGGCGTTCATTCATTTGATTGATCGGCTCAATAATCTGCTGAAGCTGGTGTTGAGCAGTATTAGCGCGTTTTTCTAACTCAACAAAAAGCCGTGCATTCACAATAGCAATTGCAGCATAATCAGCTAAAGCATTAACGATTTGCCCCAAACTTTCATCAAATAGCGTGCGCTTACGATGATTGCCAACAGCCAAAACACCTATAGCACGCCCATTAATAATCATTGGTGCATAAATCACTGCTAAAATATCTCGCGAAATTTTGAAACGGCGCAAGCCATCCCCGCCTGTCACAATTGGTTGTTGACTAGTTACTACAAGACGTGCTAA
>RFGP01000198.1 GCA_003697365.1 Chloroflexota bacterium
TGTAAGACGTGTTTCACACGCGACCGTTGTGGATGGCAAGAATCCCCTGCCTTTAGGCATGGGGAGTATGTCAAGATAGTTCAAGCACTTGCAATTCTCTAGGGAAAGATGTCAACACATCAGCTTTTCCATCGGGAGCAATCGCTACATTATCCTCAATTCTTACGCCGCCTAGTTCAGGCACATATAACCCCGGCTCAATGGTGAAGACCATACCTGTCTCTAATGGGGTTGTGTTTTCACTGCTAATGTTAGGGTGTTCATGAATTTCTAATCCAATTCCGTGTCCTGTGCGATGAACGATATATTCTTCATAGCCATGTTCACGTAAAACTTCTGCTACGATTGCATCTAGATCGGCTCCTGTTAACCCTGCGCGGGCTGCATTTCGCCCTGTCTCATTTGCAGTGAACACAGCATGATATAGGGCTTTCATCTTTGCTGAAGGTTCTCCAATAAAGAATACACGAGTAATGTCGGATACATAGCCTTTATAGTGTGTTCCAAAATCAATGAGTAGCGTGTCACCTTGTTGAAGTGAGGTGTCACCGGTTTCTCCATGTGGTAAAGCAGAGCGTTTTCCAAATAGAACAGTTGTAGGAAAGGAAGGGGATTCTCCACCTAACTCAACCTGAAGTTCGTCTAATCGTCGGGCAACTTGCCGTTCAGTCATTCCTAGCCTTAGCTCGGTAAGCAATTGCGCCAATGCATTTTCGCTAATCTGTGCGGCTTTGCGATGATACTCTATTTCTTGGGGAGATTTGTACAATCTAAGTTTTGACAATATTGGATCAGCGTCAACAATATGAGCATTGGTGTATTGTTGAATCAATAAAATATCTCGAAAGCGCATTCGTAGACCTTCTACACCGACCGTTTTACCATCTAATGAGAGCTGAGAAAAAGCAGCGCGAAAAGCATCATCAAAGCCATCAGCATCGCGCCAAGCATGAATATGGCCGATGAACCCCGTTTCGATGAATTGTTGCGCTTCAAGATGAGGGATAATCGTCTGTGGTTCACCAACAGCAGGAATGATCACCATGAAGGGGCGCTCTAATAACATAAAGCGCACATTGGTTAATGCTTGTAAATTGTAGCCCGGTAAGAGTATGACAGCATCTAGTACTGAGTTTTGGAGCAGAGTTTGTAACTTTGAGAAACGTTCTAAGTCAAACATTTTGTTATCTTTCTAAGTTCGCTATACTGACAACATCTTTTCATATGATGAGGAGCTTTAAGGTTAATGAACAAATTTATCGCGGAACGAATTCATGCTGTGCCATCATCTGGTATCCGTAAATTTTTTGACATAGCTGCCACAATGCAAGATGTTATTTCGCTTGGCATTGGTGAACCTGATTTTACCTCTCCGCAGCGTGTCATTACGGCAGGTGTACAGGCTTTGCAACATGGCGAAACGCACTACACGAGTAATAATGGCTTATTTGAGCTTCGTGAAGCTCTTGCCGATTATATTGAAGGATTGTATGGCATTCGATATAACCCGCAAGATGAAATTCTTATTTCAGTTGGGGTCAGCGAAGCATTGTATTTAATCGCTATGTCCATCATCAATCCTGATGATGAAATCATTATCCCTGAACCGTGTTTTGTTTCTTATGCACCTGAAATTGTTTTTGCTGGCGGAAAACCTGTTTTAATTCCGACTTATATGGAAGAAGATTTTCAGGTTCGGGTTGCAGATATTGAAGCTGCCATCACGCCAAAGACAAAAGCAATTTTATTAGGGTATCCGAATAACCCCACGGGTGCTGTTTTAGATTATGATCGGCTTCTTGCCATAGCGCGCATCGCAGAGAAATATGATCTCATTGTCATCTCCGATGAAATTTATGATCGCTTGGTGTATGGTGTGAAGCATACTCAATTTGCCACGTTGCCAAATATGCGCGATCGAACTTTGGTTTTGGGCGGCTTTAGCAAAAGCCACGCGATGACGGGATGGCGTGTTGGGTATGTGACAGCGAATGCTGACTTCATCGCCGCTATGCGTAAAGTTCATCAGTATACGATTATGTCTGCGCCGACAGTTTCCCAATTTGCTGCACTAGAAGCCTTGAAATGTGAAGAAGATGTGCAAGCGATGGTTGCTGAATATGATCGTCGTCGTCAGTTATTGGTGAAAGGGCTTAACGAATTGGGGCTCACTACATTTGAACCGCGCGGTGCTTTTTATGCTTTTCCAAATGTATCGGCTTCAGGAATGGATGGAGATACTTTTTCCGAGCGACTTCTCTATGAAGAGCATGTTGCGGTGGTTCCGGGGGGCGCTTTTGGTGAAAGTGGGAAAAACTTTGTACGAGCCTGTTATGCAACGTCATATGAACAAATTGAACAAGCACTTGAACGGATTTATCGTTTTATGCAGCGTCATGGTTAAAATAAGCCTTAGATTTTGAAGACAAGGAGAGCGATATGGGGGCCACTACCACTATAAAATATGAGCCTGTTATTGGCTTAGAGATTCATGCTGAACTTTTGACAAATACAAAGATGTTTTGTCGATGTCCGGTTGTTGATCCTACCATATCCCCACCAAATACGGCGGTCTGTGTGGTATGTACAGGACAACCGGGTGTTTTGCCCGTGATCAATAAGCGGGCCGTTGAATATGCTATTATGGTGGGCTTAGCACTGAATTGTGAAATTCGTGAAACTAGCATATTTGCACGCAAAAATTATTTTTATCCTGACTTGCCAAAAGGGTATCAAATTAGCCAATACGAATATCCGCTTTGCATCAATGGCTGGCTTGACATTGAGCTAGAAAATGGCCAAACAAAGCGGATTGGCATTCGACGTGCACATCTTGAAGAAGACACGGCAAAAAATACCCATCTTAATGATGGTACTAGCTTAATTGACTTTAATCGCTCTGGGGTGGCACTTCTTGAAATTGTGACCGAGCCCGATTTGCGTAGTGCCGAAGAGGTAGAGGCTTTTGCGCGAAAACTACGTGCTATTTTGCAATATTTGGGCGTGAATAATGGTGATATGAGCAAAGGTGTTTTGCGAATGGAGCCTAATATTTCTGTGCGCCCGATAGGTTCAGATGAACTTTGGACTCGCACCGAAGTGAAAAATCTCAATAGCATTCGTAACGTTGCACGCGCTACAGCCTATGAAATCGAGCGTCAAATTAGCACTTATGAATCAGGGGGCCAAGTTATTCAACAGACGATGGGGTGGGATGAATTACGTCAGATTACTGTGCCTCAACGTGGTAAAGAAGATGCCCATGACTATCGTTATTTTCCGGAGCCTGACTTGCCACCGCTTCAAGTCTCGCATGAATGGATTGAAGAGATTCGTGCGAAAATGCCAGAACTGCCTGATGTGAAACGTCAACGTTATATGGATGAATTAGGCTTAGGCGAATATGATGCATCAGTGCTTGTAGCGGATCGTGCAATTGCGGAGTGGTTTGAGCTGGCTGTATCTGAAGGTGGTGATCCTAAGAATTTGGCAAATTGGATTATCGTTGAGATGTTCCGCCTAATGAATAAAGATGGGCTTGAACGTGAGCAAATCAGCGAGATTAAAATTCAACCCGCCCAATTGGTTGCATTGATCAAGTTAGTTGAAGATCGGATCATTAATAACAACACAGCTAAAAAAGTGTTGGCAACAATGTACGCTGAAGGTGGCGATCCTGTCGAAATCGTAAAAGCGCAAGGATTGGCTCAAGAAACGGATTCATCTGTTTTGCAAGCAGCAATTGAGCAGGTTTTAGATGAGAATCCTGACGAAGTGCAGCGGTGGTTAAATGGCGAAGAAAAAGTTGAGAAATTCCTGTTTGGTCAAGTCATGCGGGCACTAAAAGGCAAAGCAGATGCCCAAATCTTGGGACCACTTTTGAATACTGCTCTCAGAAATCGCCACGAATAAAAAATTCTCTGCTATAATAGAAGATAGGGCAAATTTGCAGAATCTAGGCAGAGAGATGCTGAGTAAAGATAGGTTCTAAACTTAAAGCCAGATTCTGAAAGAGAACATGATATTTATCATGATGCGTAACGAATGCGTGAAATAGTAATGAGCAGGGCATAAAGTCAAAGGGTAATGTGGCTTGCTCTATTTCACGCTGGCCGTCGGCAAAATACCGACGGTTTTTTGTTTAGCCACTAACCAAATTTAAGGATTGATGTAAAGGAGTTGCTTTAGTATGGCGGATTATATTCATGTGTCGGTTGCGTGGCCTTATGCAAACGGGCATCTTCATGCCGGTCATATAGCGGGGTCGTTTTTACCCGCAGATATTTTCGCGCGCTATCATCGCTTAAAAGGAAACCATGTGCTTATGGTGAGTGGTTCAGATTCTCATGGTACGCCTATTATGGTAGAAGCCGATGCGCGTGGCATTCCTTATCGAGCCTTATTTGAAGAATTTCATGAAAGCCACTTAAAAGTGCTTCAGAAGATGGGCATGTCTTTTGATCTGTATACTCATACAGATACAGAAAACCATCATCGTATCGCTAAAGATATTTTTCTTATCTTGCTAGAGCGAGGTTATCTATATAAAGAGAAACAACTGCGACTTTTTAGCCTCACAGAAAATCGCTTCTTAGAAGATCGATATGTTGAAGGAACTTGCCCCAAATGTGGCTTTGATGGCGCGCGTGGCGATCAGTGTGATAACTGTGGCAGTTTGTTAAATGCAATTGAGTTGATTAATCCTCGTGGCAAGATGGATGGTAGCACGCCTGTGCCTCGTGAAACTGAGCATTATTTTTTTGACTTGGCACAATTCCGCGATCGATTAAGAGCTTACCTAGAAAGCCATGCCCATCATTGGCGACCTACTGTGTTGAACGAATCTTTGAGCAAGGTAGATGATCAGCGTGGCCGTCCTATCACTCGTGATGTAAGCTGGGGGATTCCATTACCGCTTGATGATCCAGAATGGGCAAATAAACGAATGTACGTTTGGTTTGAAGCAGTTATGGGGTATCTAACCGCAAGTATTGAGTGGGCTAATGTTCATCAACAGGCAGAAGCATGGAAAAATTGGTGGTATAACCCTCAAGCGCGCATCTACAATTTCTTAGGCAAAGATAACATCTTATTTCACACGATCATCTGGCCCGCTGAATTAATGGGTATTAGCGGCATCTATCATGATGATGACACGCCAATTTCGTTGCCCTATGATGTTCCAGCCAACCAATATCTCAATCTTGAAGAGCGTAAAATCTCGAAAAGTCGGCGGTGGCTTATCTCAATGCCCGATTTACTAGAATTTTATGATGTAGACTCTGTGCGCTATTATCTAACTGCTGTCATGCCTGAAACACGTGATACTGATTGGAAATGGGATGATTTCATATCACGGAATAACAACGAATTGTTAGCCAAGTGGGGAAATTTGGTAAATCGCGTATTGAAGTTTGCCATTAAGCACTTTGAGGGTAAAGTGCCACAACCTACCGAATTGCGCGATATTGATCGAGAGATTTTAGCTACCGTAGAAGCAGGGTTTACAAGTGTAGGCGAGCGTATAGAGGCTGTAAAACTACGTGACGCTCTTTCGGAAGCTATGCGTCTAGCGACAGAGGTCAACGTCTATCTTGATAATGCCCCATGGTTTGGCAAAGCCATTAAAGAAGACCGACCAGCTGCTGCTACAACAATCTATACAGCTTTGCGGTGTATTGATAGTTTGAAAGTGATCTTTGCGCCATTTTTACCCTTTACCAGTGAGCGCATACATCATTATCTAGGGTATGAGAAGCCCTTATTTGGTGATTTGCAGATTCGTGAATTACAAGAATCGCAAAGTTCACATCGTGCTCTGATGTATGATTCTAGCGGTGCTATGGGGCAGTGGCAACCTAGCCAATTACCAGTGGGCCAGTCTTTACGAGAACCTGATATTATCATCAAGAAACTTGATCCTGCGTTGGCTGAAGCAGAACGCGAGAAGCTAGAGGACTAGAGGATGGGAGACTGGGGAAGTTTTTTGGGCCCCATGTCGCGCATTATCTGTTTGGGCGTGATGTGCGCATGGGCCCCCATGCTTTTCATTTTGTTCTTGCAAACTAAATTACGGGCGTGGTTGAATCGTGAGCGAAATGAAAAAATCTCTATTTGAACTCATAGCGCTTTTGGGCATTGTTGTTGCATATTTACTTTTAGCCGCGATGTATGCATGGCAAACGCCAAAGTGGCAAGTGCCAGATGAACCTGCCCACTATAACTATGTTCAGCAACTCGCCGAGACAGGACGTTATCCAATTATTGACGCGGGCGATTGGAATCAGCCTTATCAAAATATGCTAACTGGTTGCGGTTTTCATCCAGCCGTTTTGCAACCTGACCCCTCACTAGCACAAATCAATACTCCCTATCTTGAAGCATGTGGTTATGACATCACTATGGTTGCAGGGATTTCTCGTATTGAATATGAA
>RFGP01000199.1 GCA_003697365.1 Chloroflexota bacterium
ATCATCATCGCTGTCGCAAGCATCACCCTGACCATCGCCATCGGTATCCGTTTGCGATGAATTCGATACACTTGGACAGTTATCTAAACTATCGCGCACACCATCACCATCCGCATCAGGACATCCTTGTGCACTCGCTTGCCCTGCTTGGGTTGGGCATTGGTCAGAGCTATCAGGCACGCCATCATTATCATCATCGCTGTCGCAAGCATCACCCTGACTATCGCCATCATTATTTGCTTGGCTTGGGTTGGGTGTATTAGGGCAGTTATCTTGGCTATCACGTACTCCATCACCATCCGCATCAGGGCATCCTTGTGCGCTAGCCACACCGGCGACCTTCGAGCAAGCATCTAGCCCATCAGCAATGCCATCATTATCATCATCCCCATCACAAACATCCCCCTTGCCATCACCATCTGTATCTTTCTGATCAGAATTATGATTATTGGGGCAATTATCAAAGCCAGTTGGCACACCATCGTTATCGGGATCATCATCTGTGCCTGTAGCAGGACGTGGAGTGCGTGTAGGTGTAGGCGGTCTTCGAGTATTTGTCGCTGTAGGAGTTGGGGTTGCCGTAGGTTCAGGTATCCAAACCCCAGCGCAAGATTTACCAATCACTGCACCCGGCGCACTAAACTCAACCAATAACTCATCATAACGCCGTGCTTCATCTATATCGAGTTCTACTTCACGAACAGATAACTCGTTATTCTCTTCGATTTCAACTAGCATCGTTTGGCCGGGCTCTAATAAGTTATAATCACCACCTCGTTCAAAGGTATATTCGCAAGTACCAGAAAAGCATGTAATGGCGATGTTCGCTTCAGTTTGCTGAATAGACATGCAGGCATTGCGCGCAGAAAAACGTGCGGCCGGCAACTGTTCTAATTCAACTTCAGTACCTTCAACATATCCTTGATTTTGGATAAAAACATCACTATCAAGTCGTACATAAAATTCAACTTTAGTGTCCGTTACATCAAAGAAACGTACTTTTGATTGAGGAAATAAGTAATAATAAGAAAATCGGTCACTTCGTTGCTCCCCAACAAATGCCGAAACATAAATTGGTGCTTCTTGCGCTTCTACAACCTGACCAATGGCAACGACTTCTGGCAAAGTATTTCTACCTGCAAAACTATAGCCTGCATTCCCAGCCTCTAGTGTCGGCAATGGCGAAGGTGTAAGTGTAAACGTAGGTGAAGGCGTAAATGTGGCTGAGGGTGTCGGTGTAAAAGATTGGATCGCTATGGCTGTTTGGGTCGCTTCTTCAACTGCGCGCTGTAAGGCGACTTGTGTTTGCTCTGCAGCAACAATTTGCTCTTCTAGGGCACCTTTTTCTTCGTTGCTTTGTGTAGAGAAGAAAAAAGCACTTCCGCCAATAGCAATCAATAACAACACTAAGAAAGCGACAATGAGCGGCATAGAGATTCTTCCACGAGCATTGGGGTCTGTTGAATGTCGCTTTTTAGAATCTACAAAAACAAGCGCAATCGAAACATTATCATGTGTGCCACTACGTAGCGCATATGTTAGATACATTCGCGCTGTGCGCTCTACATTATCATCAAGAGCATGTCGCAGAAAATCCTCATCTGTGACGTAAGGAATCCCGTTTTCTCCAGAATCGGTGAGACCATCCGAACATGCCCATATGGTATCCCCTTCTTCTAAGAGAATACCTGCCTTGCCTCTTTGGCGCGCTTCTTGCCGATTTGTAGCGTTGTAGTAAAAACCAATATCTGGCTCAACATCTGGGTTTACGCCAATAGCTCGCGTTAAATGCCATGCATTTGGCAAGGCAAAAGCCTGTTCTGGTGTTGCCCTACCTTCCCAGATCATATCGTTTGCTACATTATGTTCAGTATTTAAACGCCGAACTTTTCCATCCCGTATTAAGAATATGCCGCTATCTCCTACGCTAGCAATGTAAGCTCGGCCATAAGGCGAACCATCATAATGAATTGCGATCATCGCAATCGTCGATTTGCCAGCGGTGCTATCATTGTAGACTTTTCGGTTCGCCTCTTTAATAGCATCAGTTAGCAGACGAGGCACTATTGTATCCGTGCTATTCCGAATGAATTCAATGACTGTTTGCGCAGTAATAAAAGCCGCACGTTCACCAGACGCAGCTCCACCCACACCATCACAAACAATAGCAAGGCGTAAATGTAACCCGCCCATTGTGAAAACTTCTTCAGTAACAGAATAGTCTTCCAAAATTTCACGAGGGCCAATATCAGCAGCAGCAAATGCTGTGGTATGCGATGTATCAATCATACTGGCAACTCCTCAGCCAATTTAATACGGGAATAAAATTTATTGATCCAGCCAAGAGTCATCGACATCTCCTCCTGACCAATCGCTATCATAGCCTTTTTGCTGCCCTTGCTGTCCTCTTTGTGGCGGCGGTGGCGTCGGTGGTGGTGGCATATGAGGACTTTGGGGTTGTGCAGGATTGAAAAATTGGCCGGGTGCAGCCGCTGGTGGTGGGCTAGCGGGTGGAGATGGCGCTTGATTTTGTTGGCCATACAGCGCTGTTTTTTGTCCCCATACAGCATTATCTACAGGTTCAGGGCCAACACCTATATCAATACGTGTTTTTCCTACTTCGCCTAATCCGCCCCCTACATTGGGCATCGAGAAGCGCATCTGTATAGAAGTGTAAGCGTCTTTTCCTAGTTGAATTGTTGCATTCGGTGGAATAGGAGTTTCGATATTGGGTTCAAGTTTTTTACCATTTAGGTATGTGCCATTAGTTGAGCCATGATCAACGATTACATACTCATTATTTCGATAGATAATACTACAATGGCGAGAGCTTACATTTTCATAAGCAGGTGTAGCATAGTGTATTCCTTGATTTTGCACACGTCCGATAGTAAAAGTAGTGCTGTCAATTGGTATTTTTTGTCCATACTCAACCCCTGTAAGAACTTCTAAAAATGCTTGCGGAGCAGCACCAAAGCCTACTTGCGTTTTCATCATATCTAGGTTTGATGCAGCGGCCCCGCCGCTAGCTATCGGCACTGGCTGACTGACACGCGAGCGCCGTGAAAGGACAATACCAATAGCTATGAATAAAAATAAGAATGTAGCTACCCCACAAGCAATAGGGGCATAGGTAGTAAGGGGGCTATCTGTTGCTTTTTCAGCGTTTTCGTTTGCTTCATTTACGTTTGCGGCAGCAATTGCATTAGCAGTAGCAACGCGATCTTCAGGAGATAACGCAGCTACAGCAGTTGCTGTGCCTTGTAAATCTTCCGGAGACAGCGCAGATGCATTGGCAGCATCAATTGTTTGTTGTAGAACAACTGCAGTTTGTGTAATGAACGTGGTATCTACATTGGAATTGGGAGCACTAGTTGGTTGTGCTACAACTCCACCCGGAATACCCTCTGCCTGAACAATAACATTGATAGGGTTACTTTCTCCAACAAAGCCATACTGATCAATCGCTTTGATGATGAGGGTGAAGGGTTGGATAAGTTCTGATTGTCCTTCAGGAGGGATGATAGCACTTAAATCCCATGTGAGAGTAGCGTTGCTGCCTTCAGGCGAATTTATTGAAATTTCGTCAACAATTTCGCCATTAGAGCTGATCTCTAACAATACCTCACTAAGTGGACGCTCAAAACCATCAGGGAATGTTACGCCTACTTCAATTTCACGAGAAGCGTTGCTAAACAGACCTGTATCTTCTGTCTGTAAACGTATGATTGTCTCGTTATTCGTAATACCGCTCACTGTAACAATCGGCGCAATCAGATTAGGGCCGATATAGTTAAATTCACCTGATAACGTTTCGCCATCAACAACAACTGTTAAAGAGACTGTGTGTAATCCAGAAGACGCATCTAGTGATTCATACGTCAGTCGATATGCAGATTGCTCGCCACGAATGTATTCAAAAACATCTTCTAAAACCAAAGAGTTCGCCGTTGCATCAAAAACTGCAAATTTGCCATTGCCTTGTTGAGCGATATTCTGATAACCAGCAGTAAAACGTTGACGTGAACCAGTAAAAGCATGAATAACACTGGTTGTAAAACCACGCTCATTGAATAATTCTTGGGCTAAAATTGCTGTATTATTGAGGTCAGTAGTGCCTGCTTGTGCAAAAGCGCCAACGATTAAAATATTTCCAGTGCCACCATTATCCTCAATAAACTCGGACAATGCACCTGCTGCCGACTGTAAACCATCACGATAACGATTTACCCCCGCACCATTAGGTAAATTATTGATGAAACTAAGGATTTCTGAACGGCTCGTGAAGGTACGTGGATTATAAGTACGATTATATTGCTGGACGATAATAACAGGTGTGCCATCCTCATAAAAATTTGGATCACTAAAATATAAGCTAACAGCTTCTTTTACACGCGCCAATTCATTACCTAATAAAGAATCTGGAGTATCAATTACAACTGCCAATGTACTAGAAGTACCAATTTCTTCTACTGTGAGATCGCGATGTGTTTCACCAACAGTAAAGGCATCTGCTGTTAAGCCAGAAATGGCGCGCCCTTGTTGAATTACACGGACTTCTAACTCTATTCGCGGAAAATCAACACGCACATCACTAACTTGTACTTCTCCAGTGCCATTTTGAGCAAAAACAGCTGGAATACCTGTAAATACAATTATGGCAATGGCAATAAACAAGTTTCTTCGTAGCGACTGACTCATCAAAATCTCCTTGCTGGAAATCACCCAACTTTATCAGGTGTAGAAAATCACGGTTAGGGCATGTGGTAGTAGCCACTATACTCAGACAAAAAATTTGTATGACCATGAATCACACAATTTTGCCCTACAGGCATTCCCACTCCTACTCGCCGTATCGTGGCGGTGACGTTCTCCTTGACCATGTTGTGCAACAGTTTTGCATTGGTACAGCGCTGAATTAGACTAGTAGTAAACTGAGCTATACCATGCAGCATTCAGGGCTGGAGCATCACCCCGAAACGCCTATTTGTTCTTCATGTGGCCATTGCCTTTTGGCATGGCTTAGGCGAAACAACATGACTTACGTTTTTCTGTAAACTTCCTACTTTGATAATGGTTGTTGACCTAATCAATGCCTTGTAGACCAACATTACACCTAATTACATTACTAAGTTTATGTTGAGCGGCTACGGTTTTCAAGCAACGGCATTAATACCATTATAGTCCCTTGTTCCTCATCTGCGAAAACTAAATCATGAAAAAGGTATAAATTGCACTTGTCCGTTTTGCTTAAAATCGAAGTGAAATTTTATAGTTATGATTTGTTTAATTTATGGTAAAATTTAATTAAACAAATTTGCCGTATTTCAATGAGGAAAAATTCCTATGACCACTAGAACATTCAAAGCATATGATGAATTACTTCGTTTGTTAGGCTCAAATCCAAGTAAAGCTGATATTTTGGGCTTTACACCTTCAAACGCAACTATTGAACGAGCGCGCTATCTTATTGAAGGGCATCGTACTGGAACTTTAACTGTACGTGAAGCAGCAGAATTTGATGCTCTATCGCAGCTTGTCTTATTTAAGCGAGCTGCAAATTTGCAAGCTCAAAAATAGGCTGGCTTTAAAGACATATGTACAACAAAGCCACCTTTGCAGGTGGCTTTTGAGATCAATTTGTCGAAGTTTCAATCGGAGTGAAAGATAAAAAAGGTTCAGGTACCCACCCTTCACGTTGTCCTTCAGGGGCTGAAGGTATACGTACCATGTAATAGTTTAATTGTGGATTCGCCTGAAAAAGCAATACTTCCACCATAGTGCCATGAGGTGCAATAGCAGTCACTTCTTCACGGAGATGATCGCGGTATAAGTAGACAATAGGTTGTACCAGTTCGCCTTGATACATACCACTCAGCCATGCGGTATTATCACGTGTACCATAAGGTGTAGGAATACCGCATAACGAGGGATCAGGATTATCAGCAAAAGGTAATGGTGGTATTGCCAAACTAGCTAGATCACTAGGTTTGCCCTCTAAAAAGGCTTTTTGTAATTGGATATTGAAATCCTCAGAAGGCTTTGGTTCAGACCTAGAAAACCAATGCAGAACTTGGACACCTATCAAAAGTCCCACTAGTAGCGTGATAATGCCAAACAAAAAACGGTGCCGCATTTGCATATTTCCTTTTGCTCATTAACTTTTAATGATTAGATGCAAAAGGAAATGCAACGCTTACTAAATATATCTTGTATAATGAATAATAAGTAACGTCAAAATAGCGATCATCTCAATGGCAAAAGTAGCAATCATCCAAAACAAACACCGAATTCTAAATAAAAGTGCAAAAGAATTAAGTGGTTTCTCAAAACAAGTACATGAAAATTTTTTTGAGGTACTTGTTGAAGAAAGCGGTCATGAAGTTTTTACAGCTGAATCACTTGAAAGTTATTTAGAAAAATATTCCACTGATGTTGACGTGGTAATTTGCGCTCCTTTCCCAGACATTGGAAATGTCGCGCCAGCCTTTGCCCTACTTGGCAAAATACGTGAGGCATTCCCTAATGCGTCAATCATTGTTTGGTCAGATCGTCCCGAAGAAGCGATTCGTCAAACATCTTTAACAGAATATGGCGCTGTTGCTTACTATACAGGCACTTTAATTGATGCAGCGAATGATTTCGCTGATCTCATCTTTAAATATTCATCCACTTAGTTTCGGACAATCGGAGTTAAATTTTTATGTTCACGACCATTGAATCCGTACAAGAAGCGTTGGCCACACAAAGCTATATTGCCAATGATGAAATAGCAACAGTAATGTTTTTAGCTGAACATCTTGGGAAGCCAACGCTCGCTGAAGGCCCCGCAGGTGTTGGGAAAACTGAATTGGCAAAAGCGTGGGCAAAAGCAACCAATCGCCCACTCATTCGTCTACAATGCTATGAAGGACTTGATCAAAGCAAAGCGCTTTATGAATGGGAATATGCCAAACAGATGCTTTACACACAATTACTGCGCGACAAGCTGCAAGTTCTATTATCAGAAGCCAATTCGCTGACTGAAGCCGCAGATCGCTTAGCTCAAGAAGAAGATGTCTTTTTCTCAGAGCGCTTTCTCCTGCCACGCCCATTATTAAAAGCGATCACAGCAGATGAGCCTGTCGTATTGTTGATCGACGAGATTGATCGTGCAGATGCTGAATTTGAAGCGTTCTTACTAGAAGTGTTGAGCGATTTTCAGGTTACTGTTCCTGAAATTGGCACCATAGTTGCAAAGCACCAACCAGTGGTTATTCTCACCAGTAATAACACGCGCGAACTATCTGAAGCGCTCAAGCGACGTTGTTTATACCTTTTTGTTGACTATCCAACTTTTGAGTCCGAACTTGCCGTTGTGCGAACGAAAGTACCAGAACTAAAAGAACGCCTTGCACGTGAAGCCGTTCAATATGTACAACGTCTACGTACAATGGATTTAAAGAAAAGTCCTAGTGTTTCAGAGACATTGGATTGGGCAAAGGCATTAATGATGCTGAATGCGGATCATTTAGATCAAGAAACCTTAGAAAATACGCTCACAGTTTTATTAAAGCACGAAGCCGATGTACAAAAAGCACGCCGAGAGTTACGACGTGGTCGAGGAAGCGGTCGTGATGATTACGATGATGATCGCAATCTCCGTCGTCGAGGTGGCAGTTGGGGTTAATTGATGAAAGACAAGCAGCATACAGCTTGGCATGTTATTGAGCAAACAACATTAACTGATGCTTCCCCTTGGTTAAAAGTTATTCAAGAACACATCCAACTACCCAACGGGGTTGAAATCCCTGACTATTTCCGAATTTTGATGCCTGACTATGTAATGATTTTTGCCCTTACGCCTGAACAACAAGTAGTGACCGTTTCCCATTATAAACATGGGCCACAAGTAGTTTCATTAGAATTGCCTGCGGGGTATATCGACCCCAATGATTCTGATCCTTTAGCTACTGCCAAACGTGAACTACAAGAAGAAACGGGCATGGTTTCCAATACTTGGCGTATATTAGGTCGTTTTTTCATCGATGGCTATCGAGGCTGCGGATGGATGCATGGTTTTCTAGCGCAAAACGCCACATTACAGCATTCTCAAACTCTGGAAGAAACCGAATTGTTGACGATGCAACTTATCCCACTAAATGAATTGAAAGCGTTGTGGCTAGAGGGCAAAGTGCAAAATGTAGCAGCTAGCGCGCTCATAGGAATGGCTTTAGCTAGGCTGAATTATTGATTGAAGGTTATTGTACATGACAGAGAAGAAGTCTCCCCCTTCGCCTAATGTACCACACATACAAAAGTGCCCACGCTGTGGCAACCCCATATTGATTGGGGATCGAAGATGTACTCGCTGTGGCCATAACGTCGATACATTTGAGAAAGCTCTACGTCGTCAAGACCCTATGTTAGTTGCGGGCGTAGCAGCGCTACTTGGCATTGGTGTAACACTAGGCGCACTAGAGATGGAAGCACTTCCACAACTGATCACACTAATTATTGGGGCTGGTCTAATTTTAGGAGGAGGTGTTTTTTTCGGAATTAGCATCATTTTTCTAGACGGCAAACGACGACGAAAGTAACTTGAGTTTTATTGAGGATGCCATTATGGAACAGCGGATGGTTGAATTCATTCGTGCAATGCGGGCAGCAGGCGTACGTATTTCACTTGCTGAATCACAAGATGCGTTACAGGCTGTCGATTTAGTGGGCATTAGTAGCCGAAACGCTTTTGCTAGCACACTAAAAGCCACACTTGTAAAAGAACACAAAGATGAACGTGTTTTCGATTTCTTCTTCCCTCTATTTTTTGAGAATAATGCCCCTCCAATGTGGGATGTAACACAAGAGCTTGATCCTGAGCAACAACAAATGTTGCAACAAGCGTTGCAATCATTAATCGGTGATCAAGAATCGTTACGGCAATTGATGGAACAACTTTTACATGGGCAGCAATTTTCACGTGAACAATTACAACAAATCGCTGATCAGATGGGAATGCAAAGCGCTATGCAGCTCTTCCAAATGCGCTATCTGACACGACAAATGGAGCGCATGATAGGAATGCAAATTGCCCGTGAACTTGTCGATCAGCTATTGGAAGAGCTAGCCAGTATGGGAATGAGCGAGGAGGCATTACAAGACCTTCGTGAGATGTTGGAAGAAAATCTTGAAGCGTTGGGCGAACAAATCAGCAAATTTGTAGGCTCGCAAATTGCCGAAAACATGGCACAACAAGAGCAGCAAGACCCACGTCGTGATGTCGAAGATTTGCATTTTCAACATCTTACCCCTGACGAAGCTGAACGTGTTCGGGATGAAATGCGCCGTTTAGCAGCTCGGCTGCGTAGCCGCGCATCCTTGCGCCAAAAGCGCGCCAAAAGTGGTGAGATAGATCCAAAGGCGACCATACGCGCCAGCTTAAAATATGGTGGCGTACCGCTTGAAATCAAACATAGAACGCGCCATGTGAAGCCAAAGCTAGTGGTTATTTGCGATCTCAGTGGCTCCATGCGCTATATGTCCGAATTTATGCTGACTCTAACCTATATGCTTCAAGACCTTGTCGCTAAAGCGCGCTCATTCATCTTTATTGATGACATGGTCGAAGTTACTGATCATTTTAAGGAAAGCCGTCCCGAAGTCGCAGTCGAGCGCGTTTTACGCGAAAACCCACGTGGTTACTACACAACCGATTTAGGTAACAGCCTAAAAACCTTCTTCGCTGAACATTTAAGCAGTGTAGATAGCAAAACAACGGTTATCCTAGTAGGTGATGGTCGCAACAATTTTAACGATCCGCGCCTTGATCTAGCAGATCAATTAACTCGTCGCGCGCGGCGTTGTATTTGGTTCTGCCCGGAACCACAAAACATGTGGGGAACAGGCGATAGCGATCTTCATCGCTATGCACCATTATCTGATGGTGTTTATCTGGTCCGTAATCTGCGTGAACTAAGCATCGCAGTAGATAACATTTTGGCTGATAGCTAATAACAAAAAAACTAGGAACAGACAGTTTTTAACTATCTGTTCCTACATTCTCAAACACAACAGCTATAGACTATAGGTATAGTTTGTTTCTAATATCCAAGGGAAGATCAACACCAACACAATCCATAATGTACTATAGTTTAATGGGCGTTGTGGATAGCGTAGTGCAGCATATAGAACATGCATAAAAACCATTCCAACAATTAAACGATAAATCCCTAGATATTCACTAAAAGTTGAAAAGGGTACAAAGGGTATAAAACTTAAAACCGCAAAATAAAGGCAAGTATAAAGATGATACTCTCCAGATAAAAACTCTCTAATTGTTGCCCATAATCCCCAAAGGCTCGGTATTACAACTGATGGAATGAACAAAGCACCTAGCACAAGAAAGGCGAGGAAGTGCCCTTCAGTCCATATAAGCCAAAGGCCATTATAAGGGATACGTTCTGGCGGCGCACCTGAAGTTAAGCCATATGCTCCTAGTGTATTATGTAGATGTAACTGCCAAAGACCAAATGTCCCCCCCACAATAATTCCCATCAACAACAAATCTCGCCAGCGTCTTTCTAACAAATAGTAGAGCATAAAGCCAGCAACAAAAAGCCCTGTGGGTTCTTTGGCAAAAGCTGCAAGTGTCATGAGGATAATCGTCCAGATGGGCTTTCCACGTTGTTCAAACCATATTGCCCCAATAACAAGTACATAAGCGAAAGGTTCAGCAGTACTTAATCTCACCCCCACAAGCGCCCCAAAAAACAAGCCATATGTTAAGGCATACCAGCGTGAACGCCCTAACTGTATAAGCAAATCCTCAAGCAATATTGTGCTGATAATAAGAGAAAGCCCATTCACGAAAACAAAGGCAAATGGAAAAAGTTCTGTATAACCAAGCGTCAGAACATGTACCACGAGTGGCAACAAAATACGCTGATAGCGATAAGCTGGCACATCCAAGCAATCGGCCGCATGAAGAGGATCACGTGCCATCGCATAGAAAAAAGTGCCATCATATCCTACTGTATCTTCAACGAGCACTCCTTCAAATTCTTCAGGAGAGCGCTCCCCTCTCAAAATTGCACGACAAGGTAGATTCACATCGCATTGAATATAACAAGAACTAATCGTTACAAATGCTTTTGGATCACCGTCATTTGCAGCCAATGTTGCAGCGCATAAGCCAACTAAGAAAATGAAGACAACTTGATAAGGACGTATACGTCGGCTAAAAGCAACAATATAATTCATTGGCTTTCTCTTTCTTCGGAATATCTGTGACTTGATAGCTGATTATTTCTTCAATCAATAAATTGGCCTTGTATAGGTTATTCATTTAGGTTAGCTTTAGCAAGAAGAAAATTCGTAATTACGACGTAACTTAAAGGGTTCCCCATGCAATCATTCAATGCTCTAAAAGAACGAACCAAGGATATTCTCAACCTAAAATACGCCACAGCACTTTTAGAGTGGGATCAACAAACCTATATGCCTGAAGGTGCAGCAGAAGCACGTGCTAGTCAAATTGCAACACTGAGCAAATTAGCACATGAAATGTTGACCGCTGACGAAACATGGAAACTGATTGAAGCAGCAGAAAGAGAAGTTGATACAAATAGCGACAGTCTTGAAGCGGCTATTGTTCGCATCACTAAGCGAGATTTTGAGCGCTCAAACAAGCTACCCTCTCAATTTGTGGCTGAATTTGCTGCTACTACGGCAATGGCGCATGAGATTTGGGTAAAAGCGCGCGCAAACAACGATTATGCGGCATTTTTACCCACTTTAGAGAAAATTTTTGATCTTTGTCGTCAGCAAGCTGAATATTTAGGATACGAAGATCATATCTATGATGCATTGCTCGATATTTTTGAACCAAATGCAAAATCGGCCTATGTGGCTAAAGTATTTAGCAACCTGCGTGAAGAATTAGTCCCTTTTGCGCAAGCTATCTTTGAGCATCAAGATCGTGTTTCTGATGAGCCTTTACATCGTCAGTTTCCGCTTGAGCAACAAGAAACTTTTGGACTAATGATCGCAAGGGCACTTGGCTATGATTTTAAACGTGGCCGCCAAGATAAAGTTGTGCATCCATTTTGTACGTCGTTTTCTCGTAATGATGTTCGGATCACAACGCGCTTTTATCCTGATTTCCTATCTCCAGCATTGTTTGGAACAATCCACGAAACTGGACATGCCCTTTACGAACAAGGCCTTAGCCCAGAACTTGATGGCACATTTTTAGCAGATGGCGTGTCATTAGGTGTGCACGAAAGCCAATCGCGTTTGTGGGAGAATATCGTGGGGCGTAGTTATGGATTTTGGTCATATTTCTATCCAGATGCTCAACGTATATTTGCTGGCATTCTAGACGATGTGTCACTTGATGAATTTTATAAGGCAATTAACGCTGTGAAGCCTTCGTTTATTCGCGTAGAAGCTGATGAAGTAACCTATCCGCTACATATCATGTTACGTTTTGAGTTAGAACTGGACATCCTGAGCGGGAATTTGTCCTTGAAGGATGCCCCAGAGGCGTGGAATAGCAAGATGCAGACTTATTTAGGCATCACTCCGCCTAACGATAGCGAAGGAATTTTACAAGATGTCCATTGGTCAAGCGGTATCATCGGTTATTTTCCCACCTATGCATTGGGCACTTTGCTATCGGCTCAATTATATGAAGCTGCATTAAAAGATCATCCATCTATCCCCGAAGAAATTCAAATCGGCAAGTTTGACACATTACTAGAATGGATGCGAACCAATATCCACCAACATGGCCGCCGCTACATGCCCGACGAGCTTATTCAAAAAGCAACTGGTCAATCTCTTACTCATGCCCCTTATATGCGCTACCTCAAAGAAAAATATACACCTATCTACGATCTCTAAACTAAAAGCACCATGTAAGATACATGGTGCACTTTTAATTTAATCGGGAACTGTCGCAAAGATAAGTGTGTCTCTATTATCAAGACACAAAATGAAACCAAAAAGGAGTGCAAAACCCCAATGCGACGTTCTATATTCGTGGCATTATTCGTTTTATCATCCTTCTTAATTGGGTGTAATCTCGTGCCTAAAAATGAACAACCCACAGCACGACCAACCATCCCTTTTTTAGGAGGAGGCGATAATGATCCAACGCCAACTCAACAAACATTGATAGTGACAGCCACTCCACAAGCCACTACTGCCCCTACGGCAACACAGTTCTCAAATGGTGGAAATAATGGCAATACTGGTGGTGTGCCCCGCTTTAGTGACTTAAGTTTTAGTACAAGTGCAGGAGGCGCGAATTTAAACACATTCTCTAAAGGAGTAAGAGAAATTTATGTACGTTGGAACTATAGCAATGTGCCAATAGGTACAACCATGCGTCGTGAGTGGTATAAAGACGGTCAACTTTTCACCTCTAGAGAAGAAACTTGGAGTAGTAACTGGGGAACTAGTGGACGCTTAACACATATTAAACTTTTCGACTATACCAATGGGATAGATTCTGGTAATTACTATGTCGTGATCAAATTACCATCATATAACGTGCAAATTGATGGCCGTTTTTCGGTATTAGACGGTGCGCCTACTTTTGCGAGCTTAAGTTTCAGTGATACAAGTACTAATCCTCCCAAAACTACATTCCCCTATGGTACGACAGAAGTTTATGCTCGTTGGGCATATGCTAATATTCCTGTTGGGGCAACGGTTCGCCGTATATGGTATTTGAATGGAGCTGTTTTTGCGAATCGCACCGAAACATGGAATGCGGCTTGGGGAAGTGGAGGAACGCTCAATCACGTTAAAATCTATGATTACGATGCTGATGGTCTAACACCCGGCAAATACGATGTTGTGATTGAGCTCCCTGACTATCCAAGTGCAAGAGTTACGGGAAGTTTTACGATTGAAGGAAATGTGGGGCCTGTCCTTTCCAATTTACGTTTTGCCACCACAGCAAATGGTACCCCAGCCACAACCTTTGCAGCAGGCACACAAGAAATCTTTGCTATTTTCGATTATGCAAACATTCCTCTACGCGCTCAAATGCGACGTGTATGGTCTCGCGATGGAGTGGTTGTTGCTGAACGCACAGAATTATGGGACTTTAACAAATATGGAACAAGCGGCACAGTACGCGACATCTCCATTTATGATCGTACTAATGGACTTGCCTCAGGTACATGGACAGTTAGCGTTGAAATCGTGGGACAACCTAGTAGCAATGCTCGTACATCAGCCCAATTTACCATTCAGGCTACAACACCTAACCCAACTATCTCTAATTTACGTTTTGCCACCACAGCAAATGGCACTCCAGCCACAACCTTTGCAGCAGGTACGCAAGAAATCTTCGGGATTTTTGACTATGCTAATGTTCCAACAAATGCTCAAATTCGCCGCCTTTGGTATCGAGGTGGGACTCTAGTTGCTGAGCGCACAGAAAATTGGGATAGTACTACCTATGGCAGCAGTGGCACAGCACGCAACATATCTATCTTTGATCGCGAAAATGGCTTAACTGCTGGTACATATCAAGTTGAATTCCAACTAATTACTCCCAATCATGGCATTTTAATCACAACAGGACAATTTACAATTGCTCAACCACCTAAAGCCACAAACCTACGATTCTCAGACACGGGAAATGGGGCTTCGATTACGAGATTTGTTGCGGGCACACAAGAAGTATTTGCTATTTTCGACTATACAAACGTTCCACCAGATGCTCAGATTCGGCGTGTGTGGTATCTCAATGATGCTGTTTTTGTGGAAAAAACCGAAGATTGGGATGAAGCCATCTATGGTAGTAATGGAACTGCGCGAAACATCTCCATTTTTGATCGCGAAAATGGACTTCCTAGCGGTAACTACCGTGTAGAAATCTCATTTGTTGGATTTCCATCTTCATTAGTCACCAACACCTTCGTCATTGATCCGCCTGCAGACTAAGAATAATATGACTTCAACATTCTCATAGCTATACCTGTCCCTCATTGATTTAAGAGGGACAGCATATTTATTAGGTAAATTTTACCGATTGTAAGCCCGCTTCACCGGGGAAAAGCCCTTCATAAAATTGGGGAGCGTGGTGCTCAATGATCTCTGAAGTAATGGCGTTTGCCAATGTAATATCACGAAATAAAGCACCACTTGGGCGCAAAGTACGCACTTGTGTTTCAAAATCAACTTCATATAATCCAAAACGGAACTCTGGATTATAGGCGGCTATCCACTCGAAATTATCTAACAATGTCCAATAGTAGATTCCCTTGATAGGAATATTGCCATTAATTACACGCCAAATACGAATCAATATCATAATAATGTACCATTGGCGAATTTCGTCATTTGTCGCTGGTGCTCCTGTTTCGGTGATATAAATTGGCTTGCGTAAAGTGTTCCACACCCAACCCACTGCTTTTTGCAGCCCTTGTGGATAAATTTCTCCCCATTGTTCTGGCGCAGGGGGCGCATCAGGGCCGTGTTTTTGAGTTAAAAACAACGTTTGCGGGTGCATAGGCGAAAATCCCCCCTTATAACGTTGATAGTAATTCAACCCCACATAATCATATGTTCCCCCCAGTTCAGGGATGACAATTTTACGTTGAAGAGGCATCTTTAATTCACCAGAAGCAAGTGCGCGTGGAACGGCCATGTTAAATCCTTGATGGATCAAACGTACAGGTATTTGATTGATAAAATGTGGCCAAATACTTTCAAAAATCACGATGTGTTTAGCAAGCCCAATTTGTGCTTGGGGTTGTTTGGCTTTGATAATTTGGTAGGCCCCCGCATGAGCACGCAGAATATGCTCGATTGCCTTAAACATCTTGCGCAAACTTCGCTGTCCCGGATAAAAAAATCCTACCAAGTAGGCTTGCGCAACATAAACCATTGGTTCATTAAAGGTGCACCAAAAATCAACATAATCACCAAAAGCATCAACTGCAATTTCTGCCCACCGCACAAAACGCTCTACAGATTTGGAAGATAGCCATCCACCTTCCTCTTCAAACCACATGGGATTTGTGAAATGGTGGAGTGTTACCATTGGGCGAATGTTGCGTGTTTGTAAATCTTGAAACCACTCTCGATAAGTTGCAATCGCGCTATCATCTACACTATGGGCATCTGGTTGAATACGACTCCATGCAATAGAGAGACGATGCGTATTGTGCCCTAAGTAGCTCATGCGCTCAAAATCTTCACGCCAACGTCCACCCCACCAATCACAAGCTAAGCCTGCGCGTTGGTTTTGATAGACTTTATTGTTTTGAAGATTTTCCCAGTATGTCCAGCTATCGTTTGATTGCCCTTCAACTTGATGGTCAGCAGTAGCGGTTCCCCATAGAAAGTCAGAGGGAAATTGAAAGATTGCCCGTGCCATAGCGATTTGCCTTTATCCTAGCGCGATTGAAAAATAATTTGATACGAACGCAAAGTGCCGTCTTCATCACATGGCACAGCTTCTAAGCGTTCTGTTAAACCACTGAGATTGAATAAACGTACTTGGTAGGTGAGTCCTTCTTGCATTTGAAAATCAGCATATCCAGCATCACGATCTGGTTTCAAACCTGTATAGAATATTTGGCTACGTTGGCCTGTCGGAGAATTCCATTGCACCTCAACAGGCACTCCCGCGATTCCATCTCCAAAATTTGCGCGCCGAACTCGTATCTCAATTACACCACTTGCATTAGGGCTACAAAAGCGGCTTGTCTGAAGGACTATGAATTCATCTGATGGTAATGTTGGCGATGGAAAACGCTCAGGGGGTGTTGTAGGGATATTGGCAGATTGAGTTGGCGTTTTAGTGAAAACAGGTATAGGAGTTACAGTTGGTACACTGCGATTAGGTGTTGCTGTGGGTAGATTAGGCGCGCTTGAAGTAGCGAATACTTGAATATCACACCCAATACTCACATTAGGCTGAGCAGAAAAGAAAGCAATGAGACTGCGAATAATTTCAATATCGCCGCTAGTTTGCACTCGGCCACGTCGTGTCATTTCACATACTGTATCTACTGCCAACTGGAAAGGATCAGCAGATGGATCGACGGCTAGCAGCAAATTATAAGTACGATTTCGATCTCGTAGATAGGCATAATCAAGCGCTATTGCACCGACATAATGCAATCTTTCTTCCATGCGCAATTGATCTGGGCGTGTATCCTGCTCAACAACAGGGCTAAGTTCCCAAGCATAGAACAACCCAAACGCAATTCCCCCCAACAAGAAAACGGCGACAATTGCTGCAAAAATCAGCCCATGCGATGAACTTTGAGCTACTCTAGGATCATATAATAATTCTTCTTGATTAGACATATGCTATGGCTGTGTTTCTTCGGGTAGAAAATTATTCATTAAAGGTGTCGTTCGACCAAAACCTGCTGATAAGATCGCTAAGTCTTCAATCGTATTGCGATCAGCGCTTGTGCTGATATATTTTTCCGTTAGTGTTTGCACCCAGAGCGGAATGTTTTCGATCTGGTTTCGACTTTCTGAACAAGCAGGCGTGTTATTTGTTAACAAGGGTTGTAAACGTTCTAGCGCGCGTTCAATATCACCATCCTGACGATAACCGCGTGCTACCATAATTGTATATTCCTCTTGATAACGCCTATCAAGTTGGCATAAATAGCTCTCACGATATTCTCGTGGGAACTGTACCCATCCTAAATATAAACCTAAGGAGACACCAATTCCTAAAGCGACTATCGCAGTTAGTATATAGTTACGCATCATAGACTTCTGTTTTATTGAACAAATACTACTGAATAAATATTAATCGAGATAGCGCATAAAACTAGGTTGATTTTATTGTGACAAAACTTACCCTAGCCAAGCAAGTTCATCTGTTGGTAATCAGTTTTAGAAGGGTAAAATACACCCTAAAACCATTAGTTCATTGTTATGATACAATTTCATTGTTATGATAACGAAGTATGTGCAAAAATTGAGTTCTATACTATTGATTAAACACAAAAAGACCAGCTAGTGCTGGCCTTTTGTAGAGAGTGTACCGGAGGTGGGACTTGAACCCACACGGTTTTCACCACACGAGTTTGAGTCGTG
>RFGP01000200.1 GCA_003697365.1 Chloroflexota bacterium
AGAAGATATAGAAGCCAATTTTTGTTGTAAATATGCCCCCATAGCTTGAACATGTTCCAGCATTTGCGGAGAACGAACACGTTGTACTACATGATTAGCTACGGCGGTCACCAATGGCCCACCAGCAAAAGTACTACCATGATCGCCAACTTGTAATGTGGCGTGAATCTTTTCTGTCATAAGCGTTGCGCCGATTGGCAAGCCATTTGCTAAAGGCTTCGCTAAGGTCATCATATCCGGGTGCACACCGCTAAATGTATGTGCCCATAAATCGCCTGTTCGCCCCAAGCCACATTGCACCTCGTCAAAAATGAGCATTGCATCAACCATGTCACACTGTTGACGTAAAGCCTGTAAAAATTCTAGTGTCGCTGGATGAATTCCCCCTTCACCTTGAATGGGCTCTACAATAACGGCACATGTTTGCTCGGTGATATGTGTTTTCACAGCTTCTATGTCATTAAATGGCAGGATTTTTATATGAGATAATAAGGGTTTAAAGGGGTCTTGATATTTAGGTTTCGGAGTTACAGAAAGTGCCCCCATTGTGCGCCCATGAAAAGCATGGCTAAAAGCTATGATCTCGACTTTATCCGCTTTGCCTTGTGTATAAGCATATTTACGGGCAAATTTTAGCGCTGCTTCATTAGCTTCTGCCCCACTATTGCAAAAGAAAACGCGATCTGCGAAAGAATTTTGACACAACAGCGCCGCTAATTCACCTTGCGGCTCTGTGTAATATAAATTGCTGACATGAATGAGCTTGTCAGCTTGTTCCTGAATGATTGCCGAAATTTGTGGGTCACTATGTCCTAACGCAACTACGGCAATCCCTGCCACAAAGTCAAGATAGGGCTTATTATGGTTATCATAAACAACCATCCCTTCGCCATGTGTTAATACAAATGGCGGACGCGCGTAAGTTTGAGCGATATAGGTTTGCTCATTTTGAATTGCTTGGTGCAAGGTGGATAGTGTGGTTGCCATTCTTAAACTCCAAAGGCTACTTGTTATATACAGGTTCAGAAATAAAGCTGGTACCAATGCCCGCTAAAATGCCATCCAGATTAGTAATGACCACTTCAGGGATTCCAAAAGCTAAAATATCTTGTGCAGTACGTACTTTAGGGATCATGCCATCGCTGATAACACCGTTCTCAATGAGTTCGTCTACTTCAGTAGGAGTTAATAGGGGGATAACATCACCATCTTTTAAAACCCCTGCAACATTGGAGACAAAAATAACGCGGCTTGCTCCTATGGCTTTAGCAATTGCCCCTGCGGCATGATCAGCATTGATATTCAGTGGGCCTTCATCCCCAAACCCAATAGGGGCAATAACGGGCGTAATGCCTTCATTGAGTAGTTGCTTTAACCAAGTTCCGTTTACAGTCGTTGGAACGCCCACATTTCCCAAATCAGCACTAGGATGATGTAATTTCTGTGCGCGTATTAAACCACGATCAGCGCCGTTTAATCCTAAAGCGTCCAAACCACATGCATTGAGAATACGTGTAACTTTCGTATTGATGGTGCCACACAAAACCATCTCCACTAATCCCATAGATGCCGCATCAGTAACGCGCAACCCATCAACGTATTGAGGAATAATTCCCATCACTGACTGCATGTGAGTGATGGCTTTACCACCACCATGCACAAGAACAACGGGTTCATCAATACTTAAAATCGTCTTTGCTAAAGATTTGATGAAGTCATCATCATCTAGATGATTTCCGCTCACTTTAATAACTATCGGCGATACCATGTGCCATAGCCTCCGTTAAACCTGTTGTATGAGGTATGTTAAACATTAAATTCGCGTTCTGAATAGCTTGGCTGGCTGCCCCTTTGCGCAAATTGTCGATGGCGCATACCAACACCGCAACATCAGATGTCGCGCTGCTTAAGGAAATAAGCGCTTTGTTTGTGCGAGCCACATGCTTTATGCGCGCCAGCATTCCATCAGGCAACACTTGTACGAACGGCTCATGCTCATAAGTTGATTCCAATATTTCACGCGCAACTGTGATGGGCTTTGACAAGTGAACATAAATTGTTGAAAGCAACCCTCGATCAATTGGCAGCAAATGCGGAGAAAAAACAAGCGGCCCAACGTTCGGCATTGCTGTTTCTAATTCTTGCTCGATTTCACCAACATGACGATGAACACGACCAATGTTGTAAGGTTTTAAATCTCCGAATACTTCAACAAAATGAGTTTCACGCTTTGGCGTATGGCCAGCGCCACTCACGCCGCTTTTAGCATCTACAATGATCGGCATCTGCTCCTGCAATACACCATTCATAGCCAGCGGCAAGAGAGGCAACAATATACTAGTCGGATAACATCCGGGATTCGCGATATAGTCTGCATTCGTTAATTGTTCAGGATATAGTTCTACTAAACCATAAGGAGCAGGAAGCAAGTGAGGGGCAGGGTGAGTATGCTGATACCATTGTTGATAACATTCAGGGGTTTTGAGGCGTAAATCTGCGGATAAGTCGACAACTTTTGCCCCAACAGCCACTGCTTCTGCGGCTAGTTGAGCCGAAGCGCCATG
>RFGP01000201.1 GCA_003697365.1 Chloroflexota bacterium
ACTTATCTATTATTGGCTGCCAGAAAACACGCAAAATATGGAATTAGTAGTTTTACAAGATGGCGTTGAAATACGGAGGCAACCCTTACCATCAGCACGTGCCGTTGTGAAAATTGAAGATTTATCGCCCCGAACAGTCTATCAGTATTATATTGAAGCTGGGGGGCAATTGCCGTTATACATGGATCAAGTATGGGGGCCTATCCAATTACGTACCCAACCCTATTCATGGCCGATACGCTTGGCTGTTCTAGGCGATAGCGGTTTTGGCGATAGTGTTACTGCTCAACTTGCATCACATATCGCCCAGCAACAGATTGATTTTTTCGTGCATTTAGGTGATATAGTATATCGCTGTGAGGATTTTGATAATAACCTTTGGTTGAATTGGGCACATAAGTATTTCTTGCCTTTTCAAGCTATTTTGACAAAAGTCCCTCATTTGCCCACTGTTGGCAACCACGATCGAGATCGTCCTACGCGATATGAGGGGCATTCATTCTATGATTGGGTATTTCCGCCATTATTCGATCGCAGTGATGATTTGCGAATGTGGTATCAGTTTGTGGCCAATGATGTGCAATTTCTATCGTTGAACACCCAAGTTTTTTTCACAGACGCTGGACGACAAGCACAGAATACATGGCTTGATGAACAACTTCAAAAGGCGAAAAATTATCGCACGACAATTCCTTTTTTTCATGTGCCATTTCGCGCTTCAACAGATATACATCCTGATGATGGACTCCCTGCTTTGTATGATTGGGAATCGCGTTTTATTGAACATCGACAACATATTGGCCTAGTGATGAGTGGCCATGCGCATCATTATGAGCGTTTATGGGTGAATGGCATACGTTATCTTGTATCTGGTGGTGGTTCGGCTGTCATTTATCCTAGTGCTGATATGGTGATACAAGGGAGCCAATTTCGCCAATCGGTAGCGCATTATGTTTTAGTTGATATTTATGAAGATCATATTGAATTAAACGCCTACGATCTGAACAATACGCTTATTGACAGCGAATCGTGGGCCATTGAGGAGTAAGATACGGTGGATTTTTTTAATGGTATGAACCCCCGCCAAGTGGAGGCAATCACTGCACCTGAGGCACCCGTGCTTGTTATCGCTGGGCCGGGCAGTGGCAAGACGCGCGTCTTAACGCATCGCATTGCATATCTGACGATAGCCTATGATGTGATGCCCTATCGCATTGTGGCGATGACATTTACTAACAAAGCCGCACAAGAAATGGGAGAGCGCGTGCAGCGCATTATTGGGGAAAATGGGCGACAGGTGATGCTCGGAACATTCCATCGTATTTGTTCTATTATTTTGCGCCGAGAAGCTGAACACACTCCCTTTCCCTCTGACTTTATGGTTTATGACAGTCAAGATCAACAACGTGTTGTCAAGCAAATCTTCAGTGATCTAAAAATGAATGAAGGGCTGATGACTCCAAGTAAAGTTTTGGGGATCATCTCTTCATTGAAAAATGAGTTTTTAACACCTGAAACGATGCCCGTCGATAACGAAGAACAGGCTTTTGTGCGACGTATTTACATAGAATACAATCGACGCATGAGGCAGATGCAAACCCGCGATTTTGATGATTTATTGTTACATACTGTACAGCTTTTTCGTGAACATGAGGAGGTGCTAGTACGTTATCGTCGCTACTTCGATCATGTACTCGTAGATGAATTTCAAGATACGAATATGGTGCAATATGAGCTTTTACGCTTACTAACAGCTGAAAGTCGTCATATTTTTGTGGTGGGTGATCCTGATCAAAGTATTTACGCTTTTCGTGGCGCTGACTATCGCAATGTACAACGTTTCATCCGAGAATTTCAGCCTTTACAGATTCCTTTAGAGGAAAATTATCGCTCGCACCAATATATTCTAGATGCTGCAATGGCGATCATTCGCAAGAACCCCGATCATATTCGGCGCAACTTATTTAGCCAGCGTAAAAAGGGCCCCAAGCTCGTGATGCGTGAACTTTATGACCAACACGAAGAAGCGCAATTTGTAGTGAAGACAATTCAAGAGCTGCACCAGAGCCAACAGTATCGTTTGAGCGATTTTGCAATTATGTATCGCACAAATTCGCTTTCTAGAACAATTGAAGAGGCTTTTATTCGTGCGAATATGCCATATATATTAGTGGGTGGAGTACGATTTTATGGTCGGCGCGAAATAAAAGATTTGCTCGCCTATCTCAATGTCATTCAAAATCCTTTTGATCGTGTCAGTTTAGAGCGCATCATCAACGTGCCCACTCGTGGCATTGGTAAACAAACGGCTGAGCAATTTTTCGCTTGGGCTGATAGCCTTTCAGGTGGAACCTATGAAGCATTAGAGCGGTTGCGTTCCGACACAGAATTTCCTTTTGGGGGACGATCTCAAAAAGCATTACAAAGGTTTGCCGATCTTTATTTTGAGTTACGTGAATTTGCCTTACAACCTGAAGCAACTGTGTTTAGTATTCTAGATGCAGTCATTGAAGCTACCGAATATATGAACGTTATTCTGAAAGAAAAAGACGCTGATGATCGGCGTGAAAATATTGCTGAATTGCGCCGTGTGGCCGCTGATTTTGACACCGCCCTTAACAATGGATGGCGCGAACAACAAAGCCCTTCAGCACTCAGTGATTTTCTAGCTGATATTGCGCTGGTGTCGGATACAGACAACTTGGATTATGAAGTTGATGCTCCTAAGTTAATGACGCTTCATGCGGCTAAAGGGTTAGAATTTCCGGTTATTTTTCTTATAGGTTTAGAAGAGGGCATTCTTCCTCATAGCCGTTCATTAGAATCAAACGATCCGTCTGAATTAGCAGAAGAACGTCGTTTAATGTATGTTGGCATTACACGTGCAAAAGAGCGCGTCTATTTAACCTATACTTTTCGGCGTGCAATGTATGGAGGCAGTGATATTGCTGTGCCTTCACGCTTCCTTGCTGATATTCCGCCTAAGATTATTGTTAGTCAAAAACCTGAGCAACCCGCACGTGAACATCTTTATCACGTGCCTAAATTTGAAACAACATGGCAGCCATTACGTCAACCCCAGCGTGACTTGCCAATTGAAAGCACGCTCTCGTTTTCTAAGGGGCAAGTTGTAATGCATCCCTCTTTTGGTCAAGGTATCGTTATTCGGAGTGAAAACACATCAGGCATCGAGATTGTGGAAGTGAACTTTCCTAAAGTGGGCATCAAAAAACTTGATAGTGGATTCTTAAAGGCTATTGATGAATGATCATTTTAGCTTCTGGATCACCACGTCGTCGAGAGTTATTGAGACAAGCAGGCTATACTTTTGAGTGTCTATCTGCTGATATTGACGAGTCAGTTTTGCCTAACGAGTCGCCTATTGAATACACGCTGCGTGTTTGTCGCCAAAAAGCTGAAGCTGTACGTGCGCTTGTTCCTTCTAATGCTGTAATTGTCACTGCGGATACATCCGTTGTGGTTGGTAACACTATATTAGGAAAACCCGCTGATCCTGAAGATGCGATTGTAATGTTACGCAATTTACGCGGTCAAACTCATCAAGTCATTACCGCTTTTAGTGTGCTAGACGTAAACACTAATACTCTAAAGCAAGATTGGGTTGTGACCGATGTGACCATGCGCGATTATAGCGAACAAGAAATCGCTCGCTACGTTGCATCAGGCGATCCGATGGATAAGGCGGGAGGATATGCCATTCAAAATGCTGATTTTGCGCCAGTTGCGATGATTCAAGGGTGTTATGCAAATGTGGTGGGCTTGCCTGTTTGCCGAGTGGCCGCTTTGTTAAGCGCAATGGGGTATCCTCCGCCACAGCCACTAGCGTGTTCTTTTCCTGTGCAGTGCGCCTTTGCAAATGAGAGCTAAACGATATAGAACCGTCAGGTTATGGCGCATGATTAGACGCTATAATGGAAATGCGGCTTTTTATTGATGAGGAATTCGTAGAATCTTATGGCCAAAAAATTTAGCCTATTGTTAGTTTTGCTTTTTCTAGTTGCTTGTTCCACAGATGGAGAGCGTAGTTTAAGTCTGTTTGGTGCAGAGCCAACTCAACTTGATTCTTCTAGTGCAGAGAGTGTTTTCACTACCTTCATGGATGCATGGCGTGATCAGGACTATGAAACGATGTATAGCCTGATCAGTCCAAATGCCCGTGATACCTTTACCTATGAAAATTTTGTCGGAATTTATGAAGACGTGAATACCAGTTTAGGGTTGCGAGATATTAGCTGGGATTTGATCGCTGGCCCGCTGGTGCAAGGAACAAGCGCATCGGTAGATTATTCAGTGACTTTTGAGAGCGATGTTATAGGTACTTTTATCGATCCTGACCCTGAAGTTGAGGATGCTATAACTCGTACAATGTACTTGATCACGACGAGTGAAGGGTGGCGTGTAGCATGGTCAAGAATGGATATTTTTCCGGGTTGGACAAGTAGCGCACGCCTACGTATTCAACGCGAAATGCCACAGCGTGGCAACATCTATGATCGCAATGGCAACATTCTAGTGAGCCAAAACGGCACTGTGATCGGTATTTATGTTATTGAGAATCGAATGCAAAGTGTAGAACTGTGTCGTAATGAACTTGCTCGTATTTTGCGGCGAGAACAAGATGATATTCAAGCGTTGTTTGATCGTTACTTACCAGATAGTGAATTCTTAGTTGGTGAGATTTCTGAAGAAACCAATAGTCGAGAATTTGATGTTCTCAATAACATTTGTCGCTATCGGGCCATTCCACGTACGACACGCCAATATTACGGACGTGTGGCTCCGCATCTTATTGGTTATATAGGTCAGATACCCGCAAACGAACTAGCAAGTTATCGTGCGCAAGGCTATCCAGAAGATGCACTTGTGGGACGTGATGGGCTTGAGCTGGCATTTGAGGAACAACTGCGTGGTACGATCGGTAAGCGCCTTATTCTAGAATCTAACACAGGAATTCCCATTCGTACAATTGCAAACGTTGATCTTGTCGCAGGTCAAAGCCTGTATTTGACTATTGATCGCGATCTTCAGCTAGGTATTCAGGCGATGCTTGCTGAAGCCTATGATGCTGCTCAAGCAACATGGACTCCTTCCTCAAAAGGTGCTGCCGTTGTTGTGATGAATGTTAATACTGGTGAGGTTTTGGCTATTGCCAGCTATCCTGACTATGATCCAAGTGTATTTAACCCTGATACGCCTATCTTTAATGTTCAAGATGTTATTCAGGGATACCGAGATGATTCACGTCGTCCATTGCTGAATCGTGCTACACGTGGTAGCTATCCTTTAGGCTCAGTTTTCAAAGTCTTTACAACGCTTGCAGCATTAGATAGCGGATATTGGTCTGCTGATCGGTTGGTAACATGTACTGGAGAATGGAATGGCGATCAGTGGGGAGCAGGCCAACGTACAGATTGGTTGTTAACGGGGCATGGCACTTTGGATATGCGTGGTGGATTGATCAATTCTTGCAATCCTTACTATTGGACGATGAGCGTAGAATTGAACAGTGTCGATCCTAATTTGCTTCCAGAATATTATCAACGTATGGGGTTTGGTGTATTAACGCCTTTTCAAGGGTTGTTGGTTGATTCAGGGAATATTCCTAGCCCTGATTCAGTTTTGCGTACTGAAAACCGCCAATGGAGCTATGCAGATGCGGCAAATATGGTTATTGGACAAGGACAAGTGTTAGTCAATCCACTACAGGTAGTACGTGCTACGGCGATGGTAGCCAACGGTGGTACCCTTTATGATCCCTATGTTGTGCAGCGTATTGAATTTTTAGGGCAAGAGCCAAGTTTTGTTGCTGTACCCAACGGTCAACCACTCGGTTTTGATTCAGAGGCGATTCGCGTAACACAAGAAGCCATGTGTGATGTCACGCGCTATACGGCTCAACATGCGGGAACTGCGGCTTTTATCTTTGATGAAGGCTGGTATCAACAAAACGGGTATCGGGTGTTGGTATGTGGCAAGACAGGTACTGCTCAAACCACTGATTTTACGCGCCCCCATGCTTGGTTTAACGCTTATGCACCCGCTGAAAACCCTGAAATTGCGGTGGTTGTCATTGTTGAAAATTCTTGCGAAGGTTCTGAAGTTGCTGCTCCTATGGTTAGGCGTATCATGGAGCTTTATTTCCCACAAATTACTACAGAGCGCTATGATTGGCCAGAGCCAATTTGGTTCAATGGATGTACCGAAATTGGCCCCGGCTCCACAGGATAGCCTACACGTTAGACATATCTGGCACAAGATCGCCTAGTCGGTTTTGTGCCACGTATTTAGCCATTTTGATAAAGTCTTCAACTGGCATTGGCTCAAGTTCTGTATCATCTCTTAAGCGAATACTTACTGTGCCATTTTCCACATCTTTTGGCCCAATGATCGCTAGATAAGGGATTTTCAGAGCGCGCGCATCCCGAATCTTACGCCCTAATTGACCTTTGTTGAACATTTCTACACGGAAGCCTTCAGCTTTCAAACGTGCTTCTAGGGCTTCTGCTTCCGTTTGTACCTTATTACTTACGGGCAATATGGCAATCTGAGTTGGTGATAGCCATAGCGGAAATGCTCCGTTATAGTGCTCGATCAAAATGCCGATGAATCGCTCTAAGCTCCCAAATGGTGCACGATGAATCATTACGGGACGATGTGGTTTGTTGTCCGAACCAATATATTCCATCTGGAATCGCTCAGGCAGTGAATAGTCAACTTGAACTGTGCCAAGTTGCCATTCTCGTTTGAGAACATCGCGGAAGATGAAGTCTAGTTTTGGCCCATAAAAGGCAGCTTCACCTTTGGCAACATGATACTGAAGCCCCATGTGCTCACAGGCTTCAATGATGGCTGAGGCAGCTTTTTCCCACATTTCATCATCGCCAATGTATTTGTCACTTTCAGGATCACGCACCCCCACACGAGCGCGGAAATCGTGCAAGCCTAATGAGTTGAAAACAAATTGAATGAGTTCAACAACTGCAATGAACTCGTCCAGCAACTGTTCAGGAGTGACGAAAATATGGGCATCGTCTACGGTAAAGCCGCGCACGCGCGTTAACCCATTTAGTTCACCTGACTGTTCATAGCGATAGACAGTGCCAAATTCCATCAAACGCAGCGGTAGATCGCGATGCGAACGTGGTTGATCCTTATAGATTTGAATATGATGCGGACAATTCATGGGTTTTAGTAAATATTGTTCGCCTTCAACATCAATGGGATCAAATTGGCTTTCGGCATAGTAGGGGTAGTGCCCTGAAGTAATATACAAATCGAGCTTACCAATGTGTGGCGTAACTACAGGTAAGTATCCTCGTGCCAATTGCTCATCTTGCAAGAAGCGTTGCAGAATATCTCGCAGAATGGCACCACGTGGCTTCCAAAGCGGCAATCCTTTACCAACCATAGGGCTAAAGGTGAACAGTTCAAGTTCAGTGCCTAAGCGGCGATGATCGCGTTGTTTAGCTTCTTCCAATAGATGAAGATATTCCTCAAGTTCTTCGGGCGTGCGCCATGCTGTGCCGTAAATGCGCGTTAGCATTTGGTTTTTCTCATCACCTCGCCAATATGCTCCTGCTGGCTCTTTAAAGGTAATGCTAAAAGCCTCTGGATTCAGTTCACCTGTACGTTCAACATGCGGGCCACGACAAAGGTCTTCAAAAGTATCTTGACGATAAGTCGTCAACACAACATCCTCATTAGTCGGTAATGGGTTGCCATTTTCATCGACTCCACCAGAGACTAATCCCTCAATGAGCTCTAATTTATAGGGTTGGTCTTTAAAGAGCTCACGAGCTTCTTCAGGTGAAACTACTCGACGTATGAAAGGATAATCACCTTTAATGATTTCTTTCATACGCTCTGTGACCCACTTCAGATCAGCTTCGTGTACTGCTCGTGGCAGTTCAAAGTCATAATAAAAGCCATCTTCAATAGGAGGGCCAATGGCTATTCTTGCACCCGGAAAGCGTTCAAGCATAGCTTGCGCTAGGATATGCGCCATTGAATGGCGAATTTTATAAAGTTGGCTATCTTCGTATCGTTCCAACTGAAACGTCCTTTCTGCTCATACTCAATGACTAAATTGAAAACGCCCCATGCCTTTTGACTAGGACATGGGGCGCGATATATTCGATCGCTCGGTTCCACCCAAACTTTGCTATGTTAAGATCATTGCGCTCAACATAACCTCATTGGGCCCGATAACGGCGGCTGACCGTTGCCACATACTGAGCATAGTGCTGTTCAATGGCACACTCATGGGTGGTTTTCTTGTTGGCTTTGTTAGATGTGCTTTCAGCCTAATGACACATCCTCTCTGCAAACATAAGAACCAACAATACTCGTCCCAATCATTGCTTTTAGATATTTCCTTTTTCAGAATAGAGAAAAAAAATAAACCTGTCAAGCAACAAGCAGGTCGATGAGTTGTTCAATATTGTAGACGTTGTAGGCATCTCTCACACTAGTATCATCTCCATAGACGAGGTTAATAATGCCTCGCTCAATAAGCCAAGGGATGGCTTGACGGCTAAGATATACATTCCCTTCTGTATGTTCAATAATAGCTTCAAAAATAGTTGGCTCAGGAATCATATAACCAATTTCATTTGAAACGACGATCTGATGCCATAAAGTATGGATAAAGCCAAGGTGATTAAGCCATTGGATGATTTCTGAAGAGCTATGCTCTGTGTTTATTACAAGCGCTAATCGAATGCCGGCAGCATGAAGTTGATTGAGCACTTCAATGGCTTTGATATTTGGGCGTGCAAGTAGAGCATCGGCAAGCAAAGCCTCACGTCCTGCTCTCATATTGGCGTGTTCTGGTACACTATGGACTTTTAGAATAGCATTGTAATAAACGTCTCGGCTGATGCGTCCCATGAGGGCATCAAAACGTGCTGCTTTCATGGCTTTTTCAACGACTTTGGGATGACGTGGCTCTATGCCAAGTGTATTGAGAAATGCCCGCAAATGTGGTTGATCTGGTATTCGCTTATATAGCACGTCTTCCGGATTAATAATCAGCGTACTGATTGACATGCTAGCGCTTGCTCCCAAACTTGTTTGTGCTAGGAGATTGTAACAATTTTCAGCTCCTATTGCCTATACTGTTATATAGTCTCATTAACTATTTTAGTATTTTTATTGACCAATGTGAAACAGATGAGGAAGTTATAGCAATGAGTTTGCCATCTTTACCTGAAGAACCATTAACTATTAGTGCTTATTTGCTTCCTGATCATGAACCAATGCCTATCGTGCCGTCCAGTAAATTTAGGGATTGGATGGACGAAATTCATGGGCATTATGCGTATCGTTGTTTACCGATGTTAATGGCCAATCAACGTGGGTGGGTTATCTTAAATAATACACGCATTGCACTTCATTGGAATGGCAGCAATAAACTATCTGGACTACGTATTGCTTATTTACCGATAACCGCGCCCAAAGCCCCTTGCTTTAGCGATAGGGATGTAGGGCGTTTGCTTATAGTATAATACAACCTAGACGCGCCTCAAAGAAGTAACCTAGTAATTATGATAATAGAGCGACGCAAAACCTACAAATTCAGACTGTATGAAAACGATGCCAATGTGTATTTGCATCAGCAGATTGACATAGCGGGTTTAATCTGGAATCACGCATTGGCTTTATCGCGTCGCTACTATCGGTTGTATGGGAAAAGTATCAAC
>RFGP01000202.1 GCA_003697365.1 Chloroflexota bacterium
AAACGACGCGCAACTTCCGTTGCATGTACACTATAAAATTCTCGATCTAAAATCATGTCCCGCTTCCGAAACGATGAAGTAATACCATATTACAATCAAACTTTGTGTCTGCATCTTGTGTGATCAATTGCCCGCTAAACGCTATAGGGCGTTGATAGCTATACCACAAATCATCAGCCATAGGCTCTTGAGGATTACCGAAAACAAGCTCTCCCTTCAGCACAACATTGCCTTCTTGGATATTGAGGCTATTCTCGACAAAATCAAGTACCCAATTCTCAACCCATACTTGTTCAAGGCTTGCTGCGGCTAAATTGTTTGCTCCACGACTTGTTAAAACATGATCTAGAAGTATGGTCTCTGCTTGTTGCAAAACAGCATGTGCTGTGAAAATGCTCTGAGTTGCCCAATTAGAGCGACGCATTGGGGCAAATTGTGGTGGAACAACCGATACACGCTCCAAAAGTATATCGATGTTGATCGGACAACCATCTTCACTGCGCAAATGCCATTGCTCTCTCTGAAAGTCAGGATGCGGACCAAAATCTTCAGGAAAACGCCACGCACGTTCGCCATCGACCTTCTGAAAGCCTATTGATGGGAGAGCTAATTCATCAATACTCAGGGCAGAAGCTGAACCAACCTTAGTGTTCGTATTATTTTCTATCGACAGCCAAACCAGTAAAACGCCCCCCAAAATCATCAAGATAATACCTAAAACGATGAATCGTTGTTTCATCAAAATCTCCACCCTAGAAACTATTTATATTAGTGAATAATCATTAACCACCCTTCATAAAATATAGTCAGAGTATACAATAGGTTTATGAGCATAGCCTTTGAGATAAACTGTTCCAGAAATCATATTAAAAGTGAACCGATGATCGTAGAATGCCTTACTTAATTGATGGTCACAACCTTATCGGGCAATTGCCTGATATTGATTTAGCTGACCCAAATGATGAAGTAAAACTAATCCTGAAATTACGCAGCTTTGCTGCACGTCAAAATAAACAAATTACAGTCGTATTTGATAATGGAATGCCTGCTGGATTTGATCGTAGGCTATCAAATGGGCCTGTGCGCGTGCGCTTTGCGTCCAGTCAGTCTAGTGCCGACGAAATTTTAAAACAGATGATTCGTGCAAATCGCAATCCAAGTGGATGGACATTTGTCTCGTCGGATATTGAAGTTACTAATATCGCAAAGCGTAGCGGCATGAACGTCATACGCGCCGAACATTTTGCAAAAATACTACAGCAAACACTAAAAAAAGCCTCTCCTATTGAAGAAGACCCCAAGCGCAATCCTCAATTAAGTGAACACGAAATCGAAGAATGGTTGACGATTTTTGGCGATGATGAAGATGATGATTTTTTACTTTTTTAAGATTTAATGAGAATGATCTTTGGCTTCATTAAGACATGTTAGCATTAAACTATATCGCAAAACAGCTTTTCAGGAGTAAAAAAATTATGAGTATATCTCGCCGTCAACTATTGAAAAGCATAGGAGTTGGTGCAGTTGGTATTAGTCTTATTCAAACCTCCAAGCTATCCCCCAGCTATGCGCAAAGTCCAACGAGTGCAGAAGTAGCCGCCTATTTTCGTTTTGCCCTAGGCGATTATGAGATGATCGTCGTTAGTGATAATGCTTTTGGCTTGCCTATTGGCTTTTTTGGGGCCAATGTCTCAGAAGATGAAGTCCGCACACAGCTTGAAAGCCTTCACATTCCAATAGGGAACGGTGGCACAGTCAATGCTACTGTAATGATTTTAATCCTAACACAAGGGGAACGTGTTACTCTCTTTGATACTGGAACAGGCATTAATGCTGGTAAATTGGTTCCTACGCTGAATGCATTAGGCATTAGCCCTGATGCGGTCACTGAAATTGTCATGTCACACTACCATCCTGATCATATCGATGGGCTTAGCAATAACGGCACGCTGACCTTTCCAAATGCACAAGTATTTTTCGCACAACCCGAATATGATTTTATGCAAGCTAACCCAGATGTAGCATCTGCGGCGCTTGATAAATTACAACCCGCGCTAGATGCCGATCTCGTAACTTTCTATGCACCTGACACAGAAGTAACTGAAGGCGTGTTTTCCATTCCAACATATGGCCACACTGCTGGACATATGTCATTCTCAATCCGTTCTGGGGATACTCAGTTAATTAATGTAGCCGATGCTATCACTAGTCCCTATACCTTTATGCCAAATCCTGAGTGGTCATTTGGTTTTGATGCCGATCCTGTCCAAGCTGCTGAGAGCCGTAAGACACTATTAGATCGCATTGCTAGTGAACGTGCTTTGATGTTCGGATACCATTTTCCGTTTCCGGGATTAGGTTATGCAGTGCGTCAAGGTGATGCCGAATCGTACACGTTCGTACCCGCAGCCTTTTAACGTTATTTTAGGTGATCTTTTTGCTGAAATAGAGAAGTGTGTATTCTAGAGCATTAGGAACAGCTTCAAGTGCTGTAGCATCTATTGGCAAAAGATCACCTTGTCCACGCTGGCGTTGGCGTGCAACTTGATAAGCTGTTGTTAGCGCATCCCATGATGGTTCACGCCAATAATCTTGTGGCACCGCTAGACAAGCCATAACTGCCATGAGCCTTTGACCACTTGGCGCATTCCAGTCAAAAGCTGCTGTTTGCGACAAGCTACCTTTAGCCTGTTGTAAGGTTTCTGATTCTTGTTCTTTTCCTAACAAACGGCGGGTCATTTTCCCCATCATTTTATCCACTTGGGTCATATTCACCCCTTTAGCGTTTGCCATTTGCTCTATATCGGGTGGCAAATTCAATGACGAGGATTGTTTTTGAATGAGCGCAGGTTTTTGAGCAGCAGCTTCAAGATCAGCAACCGTCTTTTCTTCGGCCAGAAAACCTTCAAGTGCCTGCCAAGATGAAATTACACCATTTTGCGCATCGATATATTGTATCTTAAACGCTTCATCATCAAGGACTTGTAGAAAAATTCCGCTAAGTTCAAGGGTTTCTAATAAAGCATGAGGCAATTCATCCTGCGGTGCGATACATATACGAGCCCAACTAGAGTGTAATGGCGCTAGAAACATGCGTAAGCGTAATACTTTTCCGATTGGTGAACCTAATCCGCCCGGAAAAGGATCATAGGGCTTATACCCTTGAACTTTAAGGTTGGCGCGTATCTGCTCAGCCAACACGCTTTGATCTGATACCTGAGAGAAAAGCAAAGTTTGCCATTTCATGAAGTCATTCTTTCTGAGTATTAGTTGCGGCAAAAAGTCAATTGTTCGGTTAAGTGAACAAACCCCAATCTTAAATATAGATCAGGTTGATCTTGAGGTGTACCTAATATATAGAGTACATCATGCTCAAGTTGTGACAACTTCACCGCATGAGCAATCATGGCTTCTTCGTAACCCAACTTCGCCCACTCAGAAAGTACTACAGGCTCAACAATCTCTGCGGAAACCTGATTCGTAACGATTTTAGTTGCTATAATTGGAGTATCATGCCAATATCCCAATAGCAACTTCACATAACCTTGTCGCTGGGCATTCCTCAACGTCTCTAGCTCTAAGCGATTGGTTGGTGGCAGCTCAACTCCATAGACAGCAGATCGAAAAGTATGAAGCCATATTCCTGTACCTTGCTCGCTGTCCATCACTTTAATGTGAAAATCGGCTAGTAAGGCATCTTGATTCAGCACTTGCCCATAAGGAATTTCTTCTTCTGGAAAAGGCCCTAAGATGGGCATATAAACCCAAATCGGAGTCGAAGTTTCAGCTTGTAAACCAAGCAATTCCAATTGGCGGGTATATGCTATCGGAAATAAGCCCTCAATGTATTGCATACGTGCATGACGCTGATGATTCGACAACAATTGAAAAGCCTGTGCTAAATCCTCTTGTCTTGTCCATGCAACACCACGGTGTGGAGTCACCAAATTAAGATTTGGATCAGCACTTTCAGGATGATAGAGAATGCCAACGGTGCTTAGTTGTTGATAAATCGCGCCCGCACGCTGCTTTTGTGTGAGGAGATGTTGTTGTACAGCGCGCAGAATTTGACGTTCGCTTTTCACTAAAGTAGCCATCGTTCCATATTTTCTGATCGTCCTATCTCTAATGCGACTATAGCGAAAAGCATCAGGCACGACAAGCACTAAGAAAGGTAGAAGTTGGTTTGAAAATGAGGAGGCCGAAGCCTCCTCATTGATGTGAATTAGGCAGTCTCTGTACTGAGTAAATTGCGTAGTACTGTATGTAGGATACCGCCATTACGATAGTATTCTACTTCAACAGGCGTATCTACACGTGCAACAACTTTAAACTCACCAGTACTGCCATCGGGACGGGTAAAGCGTACAGTCAATGACTGGCGTGGTTGTAAATCATCAGGGATTTCAATGTCATAGACCTCATGCCCTGTTAAATTGAGTGTCTCTGCGCCTTG
>RFGP01000203.1 GCA_003697365.1 Chloroflexota bacterium
GGCCCAATGGTGAGATCAAATAATCCCGTGCCACCAACGCCTAAGAAAGTGGCAGTGAGAGGCATAAAAGCGATAAACCACCACCGTTCTTCAAGGAATTCACGATTATCTGGAAAGTAAAATTGATTGCTGAGTTCATCCCATTCACCAGTTGGTGGGCCAAAAGGATAAATAGGATTGCTATACATCATAATATTGCGCATTAGCCAAGGGCTTAAGACGATAATGACTATAACAGCGTAAAGGAAACTATCTTTTATGGACGCTTTCCAACCTGTGCGCCAGCGATAATTCAAGATATATAACCCCATAATAATTGCCCATGCGAAGGCATTATACTTATTTGATAAAGTGAATCCAACGAAAATAGCTGCTAAGGTGAGCCATTGCATGTTTTCATAACGATTTGCGCGCCACTCATCTATGGCAATAAAGCTAATTGCAGCGAAGGCCATCACAACTAAATCGACGTATGCCCAAGATAAAAGAAGCCAGAAGGAAGTTCCGCTTAAAAATACTGCCGTGCAAAACATGCCTGCATTGCGAGAAAATCGACGTGATGCATACCCAACAAGTCCACAAAGCCCTAAAAGGGTTATGGCAAGTTGGAGTGTGGCGGCGGCGGTGATACGGCCTAGTAACAAGGCCATTTGTCCACTATAGAGTGTATGTAGCAGCGCAGGAAATGCGAAAAAATGATTATGTGGCAGATGAACAAAACGACCCTCTGCTACCCACAACTTGGGACCAACAAGGTGATAGGTAAGTGTGTCGAATGCTGTTGGTGGTAACAGTGCCATTAGCCATCCAAGTGCTAAGTTTATGCCAATGAAAAGGGCTAATCCGCGTTTCCAAGTTGTATCAAAATGCCACGAGTGTATCCATTGTTGTATATCTTGTATCCAAGACCAAATATGGCGATAGGTAACAATCCCAATAACAAGTAATAGCAGCGCTATACTGATCATGCTTAAATTAACTGCGCCGATAATGAGGATGAATAAAGCCAATATTCCGAAGCCACCTAAGGCATCAATAGCAATTTGTTCTGGGATTGATAGTGCGCTTAAGTCGAAAATGCGATGACGAATTGTTCTTCCGACCCCCCCTGCAATGATGACGAAGAGAAGTGTGCTTGCGCTATCTACCAGCGCCCCGCCAAACGCACTCATGAATGCAGGCGTAATGGGACGATGAACGTAGTAATATAGTAAAATGACGATTACAAGCCACACAAGACTTCCCAACAAGGCAATGTTGTATCGGCGCGGATGAATAATCACTCGCAAAACTCCTCAAGTTTTTGGAAAAAGTGGCGAAAATTGTTTCAAAGTTTATACGATTTAATAACCTTGTGCTACATTTATAACGATGGATAACAAGGAGATATACAGTATGAAATTATTCATTAGTTATGCAAGAGTCGATACTCCTCTTTGTAAGCAGATTGTAGCTGAGCTCGAAAAAGTTCATGAAGTTTGGTATGACAAGCGTCTGTTTGCTGGTGATAATTGGTGGGAAGAAATTCAATATCGTATTCAAGATTGGTGTGATGGTTTTATCTATCTGCTTTCCCCAGAGTCAGTTGCTTCAGAATATTGCAACAAGGAATATAACATCGCCCGCAAAAAGAAAAAATTGATCTTTCCAGTACTGATTCAACAGCGCACCGAAGTTCCCAAAGAACTAGGGATTACTCAGTGGGCAGATTTAAGTATGGGGTTGGAGAATATCACAGAGCTGCTGAATGGATTAACTCATGCAGAACGTAAATTGGCGAGATCTAATGTGAGACCTCTTACTTCTACGGAAGCTAAGAAAATTGATCCGACTCAACCCCCAGCAACTTCAGATTCACCGATGGATCTGTTGCAACAGGCAAGTGAATATTTTGACAACGAGCATTTTGACCAAGCTCTGTTTTTACTAGAGCAATTACGCAAGCGTAAAGACATTCCACAATCTATTTGTAATATGGTGGAGAAGATGATTGCTGAAGCAGAAGCTGGTGTAGAAAAAATCACCTATTTGCGTGAAGCTGAGCATGAATATTTACCTATTGCCATGCTTGCACAAAAAGAGAATATGCGCGCAGTAGCGTGTGAAGCATTTGCGGAGTTTCGGAAGCGCTTTCCGGATTACGATCCAGAAAATCTCGCGTTGCTTTGCGGCAACACATCTCATGAGTCACAAGATATTATTGAGAATATTGACATTTCGTCTATCTTACCGCCGCCCTTTGAATGGGTCGAAATCCCTGAAGGAATGGTTTTTATTGAAGATGCGAGCGATGAACATGGAACGTCAGGCGGCGAGGTGGCGGTTCCAAGATTTTTGATTTCTAAATATCCTATCTCGAACGCTCAATATGAAGTCTTTTTACAAGAAGGTTATAGTGATCCGCAATGGTGGCGTTTTTCTCCTGAAGCTGAACGTTGGCACGCGAATAATCCTACCCCCAAACGTCCAATTTATCGCGATGCTAAGCTGCCACGCACAGATGTGAACTGGTATGAAGCAATGGCATTTTGTGAATGGCTATCGCATAAGATAGGGCAAAAGGTGTGCCTACCTTCTGCGGCTCAATGGCAACGTGCAGCCCAAGGCGATGATGGTCGCCGCTATCCTTGGGGAAATGAATTTGATGTGAAGCGTTGTAACACCAATTTGAGCAAGATTCGCCAACCAACCCCCGTTGATCAATATCCTAACGGGGCCAGCCCATTTGGTGTCTTGGATATGGCGGGCAATGTATTTGAATGGTGTTTAACGGATTGGGAAAGTGGCCAAGATCGCTTTGAAGGGAATAAGCGCCGAGAATTAAGAGGTGGATCATGGTTTAACGATCCTTCTGAAACTGTGGTTAGCGCTCGTAATTGGTTATTTCCAGATTTACGATCTAGTGATAGAGGATTTCGGATTGTGCTAAATATTTGATACCTGTGCCCACCTTCCTTTGGGATATGATACACTATTTCATCGAGTGCATACTTTTAATTTATGGATAGGCTAAGGAGCAATCAAACGTGTCTGAACAAGGAGTCACGCCGCAAAGTGTGGATTTCTCGGCGTGGTATAACGATATTGTTGTAAAAGCTGATTTGGTAGATAATCCGGAGCGTACACCCGTACGAGGCTGTATGATTATTAAACCTTATGGCTATGAATTGTGGGAAGCTATTCGACAAGGCTTAGACAAACGTTTTAAGGCAACCGGCCACCAAAATGCATATTTCCCACTTTTTATTCCTATGAGCTTCTTACAACGTGAAGCCGAGCATGTTGAAGGATTTGCCCCTGAACTTGCTGTTGTGACTCATGGGGGCGGTAAAGAGCTTGAAGAGCCCTATGTAGTGCGCCCAACAAGCGAAACTATTATTGGAGATGCAATGTCACGATGGATCCAGTCGTATCGTGATTTGCCTCTCTTATTAAATCAATGGGCGAATGTGGTGCGTTGGGAAAAACGTACAAGACCTTTTTTGCGAACGTCTGAATTTCTGTGGCAAGAAGGGCACACTGCCCACGCTACCTATGAGGATGCCCAAGCTGAAACTTTGCGAATGCTCGATATTTATGCTGAATTTGCGATTCATGAGGCAGCAATTCCAGTAATTAAAGGTCAAAAGAGCGAACAAGAAAAATTCGCGGGCGCTCTCGCAAGTTATACCATAGAGGCGATGATGGGGGATGGACGTGCCCTACAAGCTGGAACAAGTCATAATCTGGGGCAAAATTTCGCCAAAGCCTTTAATATCCAATATGTTGATGAATCAAATAAGCTCCAATATTGTTGGACAACTTCATGGGGTGTAAGTACGCGCATGATTGGTGCTATTATCATGGCACACGGAGATGATAAAGGCTTACGTCTGCCCCCACGCTTAGCGCCTATTCAAGTGGTTATTGTGCCTATTTATCGCAATGATGATGAAAAATCGCGTGTAATGCCTGTTGTCGAACGACTGGCTGCTGAATTGCAAGATGCGGGTTTACGTTTACACGTAGATCGGCGCGAAAATTTATCGCCCGGCTTCAAATACAATGATTGGGAAATGCGTGGCGTACCTGTACGGCTAGAAGTCGGGCCAAGAGATGTTGATAACAATAAAGCTGCTTTGGCCCGCCGCGATATTCTCGGCAAAGAAGGCAAACAGTTTGTTGATCAAGCTGGTATCGTTGACACTGTGCGCCAGTTATTGGAGGACATTCAGGCAAGCCTATTACGTCAAGCGACTGAGTTTCGGGATGGGCGCTTGCACGAAGTCGTTGGTGACTATGATCGTTTTATTGATATTATCCGCGGCGGAGAATGGGCGCTTACGTGGTTTTCTGGCGATGCTGAAGGGGAAGCCAAAATCAAAGCTGATGCGCAGGCTGTCAGCCGTTGTTTCCCATTAGAACAACCTTATGCGGGAGAAAGCGGCCCTTGCATCGTGACAGGTCAAATGACAGATCGCATGGCTTATTTTGCCAAAGCCTATTAATCAAAGGGGGGCTCGTTTCTAAAAGCCCCCTTATTCCTCAGTCTCTTCTTCAACTTTTTGATAGCCAAATTTTTCAGCAACACGAATTACCGTGTGATGGGTACGGAACAGACTATATAAGTCTTGATGACCCGGCACTGGATTTAGGATATTTTCTAGTTCCATAATAGAAACCCAAGTATTGAGCACATCATCAGTGATAGGAATGTGCTCTTGAATAGCATTTTTTGTAATGGGAATGTGCTCTTGGTAAAGGTCAAGAAGCACTCGCACAAATTCATCACGCTCAGCAAGGTAATTTTGTACAACAGGTGAATCATAATTTAATGAAATGCCTTTTGTACGGTAAACACTTTGCGGGTTTTCGTATTCATCAATACGAACTGCATCTTGCTGAGTAAGGATTTCGATTACTTGTTGAAAAACAGTATTTGGATCGTAAGGACGTAAACGCTTATGTAGGCTGCCTAAAGGACACCACGCAAATCCCCTGAAGCTCGTGAATTGCTCTACACTTACAACAATGCGGCGCATCATATCTTCTATAACTTCTTGACTTGCCTGTTGCATCATATCTTCAGGGGGGGCTATATCATCTGGGGCGGGCAAACTTTGTGGATCGGGTAAGCGAATTACAGGTACTAAATCTTCAGGATTGCTAGGATGAGGGACAAGCTCCCTCACGAGCAGCCCTTCTCGCACTAATGCATCAATCCATTCTGAACGCCAATTGTCATCAACATTTAATCCCGGAATAGCGAGATCAATATCCATAGCTAACCCTTTGAGCAAGAAACCATAATTGACATATTCCCAATTACGGACTTCTAGCGTGTTGGTTACCCGATGGATAATTCGATCACGAATAAGACGTGTGGCGATAGTGATCGAGTGGCGTGGGTTTAAGGTTACGATGCCGTCTGGACTGATGTCAATAAGGCCTAGCCCCTTTGCTTGATGGAGTAACTCTTCACCGCGTGCAGGACTAACAACTGTATGTACTTCGATTAAATGATCTGTTAAATCATCAACAGTTAAAGGCGAACGTGGGTGTCGTGCTTTCAAAATGTCACATTGCAACACAACGCTTGACCATTGCGAAGGACGGAAGACTATGGGTTCCCCGTCTTCTCCGCGAGCGGCTTCTTCATAGATTTGCCCAAGATTCGTGTGACGCTGAAATTGGGCAAAATCATCGATATATTCTAGCAATATGGAAGGGTTATTTTCTAGCATACGACTGGTGCTGCCATGAATTCCCCATACAACCACTTGTTTGCCACGTGAACGTAAAGCGCCAAAAACATCGTTAAAGTCACGATCGCCGCTAGCAATGATGAAAATATCAGGACTGTTTGCCCCTAAACTAGAGGCTAAAACATCTTTGGCGATGCGCATATCAGCGCTATTCTTGCCCGGCAAGTTAAACACCGGATCGATGTTGGCAAGTGCTAGTCGGCTTGGTGCCTCATCGGAAATTTCACGTCCTTGTGAATCTACGAGCGGGGGCAAACTGCCGCGTTGTCCCCATGGTGCGTATGCCGCCATTCGTGCAATTTGACCATGTGCTCGTGCTTGTCGTGTAAGGCTTTCGATCAGCAAGTCAAGATCGATGATATAACCTTGTTCGTTCAGCCCAATTGTAATGTTTTCAAAGTCAATATAAACAGCTACTGTTTTTGTTGGAATACCAAGTACTGTACTAAGTGGCTGATAGATGATGTTATCAAATCGAAGTCGGGTATCTCCCCATACACGTACACGACCTCTGGGGCTGATGTTTAGGCGTTGGGCAAGCGATGCAAAATTTTCTTGTGTTGTAACCAAGATGAGTTCATCAATAGGCTCATCGTGGTTGGCAAAGTAGTTAATGTAAATTGCATCTGGCGCAAAGGCACGTTCTGGTACATTGAATGGCTCAAAGCCATTTGTGACGAAGATTTGCTGAACGTTCCAACCAATACGGCCGGGACGGCTACGTTGCATTGTCCAATCGGCTACAGCCACAGCAGTTAGCTCATCTGCAGAAACTAACCCTGAAGCAAGCGTTGCGCCATTAATTAGCGCAGTTGTCACATCATGCAAGTCTAATGCTAAATGAATTTTTTCAAGATGATCAAGTAAATCATCGACATCAACGATTAAGTATGCATTCATAGGTTCAAAAATACTTTTCTTTGTGTATATACCTGATATTGCTTGGATTATAAAATTGAACAATTATTCAAGGATATTATAACATATTATGAAGAGAGGGTAAGTGAGTATACAACATAGAACACCCTAGCTTACTGAGCATTTAAGCTAGGGTTTTTCTGCTGTCTACAATGAGCCAAAAGCTAGTCGATAGGCTCTTTGAAGATTACATAGCGGCCAATATCATCACCTACAGCGATGCATGTTGCCATATCCACTTTGAATTCGTGGCCGCCAGAAACCCAGCGTAACCCTTCTTGTAATAATCCTTGTCCTGCATAGCACACGGGGCGGTCTGCTTGGCGCTTCCAACACATTGGGCAACGCTCAAGGGTATAAATAAATTTATCTTCTTCCTCGTGTACATTAGAGATTTGATCAGAAAATTGAGTGAAAATATTCGCCATCGCAGGCAACCCAATTTTTAGCTTTTGGGGCAAAGGCAACACTTTAAATGCTAGGTCACCAACACCTGCAAGTGCGCCAAAGCCCTTTAGTGCTTCGGCAAAGGTTGCACGACCTGCCCGTAGTGCCAAACCACGACCACCACGCGGACCGTACATTGTTTCAAGTGCTACTTGTAACGCTGTAAAGTCTGCAAAATCGAATTGTTTGTCAAGATTATCAGGTGGATAGTTGCCTTTGAGTTCTTCTAATTTGGCCAACCGCAAAATCGCTGTTAGCCCGTTAGTGCCCATAATTTCTTCCATCGCGAGAAGGAAAATACGAGCGAATTTATTCGGGTAGTAATAGCCGCTTTTTTCCGGTGGCATTCTGCCTTTGCTCCTTACGATTCCGGTGAAGTTTCTCGACCAGCATGGGCGGGACACCAATAAAATAATATTGTCTCTTACCCAGTCCAGTATAATTCATTTTTTATTTACTGTCACGAGACGAGACGGATTCAAACTGCTATAAGCATAGCAAGGACTAATTATAAATGCAAAACCCTCCATCAACTCGTCCCGATGTGAGTATAATGCAACTTATAACATCTATCAAGCCAAATGAAAAGTGTTAGACTTATGCAATTTACAAATCAACAACTTCAAGCTATTCAACTTCAAGATCGCCACGTAATAGTTATTGCTGGCGCGGGTAGTGGCAAAACGCGCGTTCTTGTGGAACGCTTTTTATATTTGCTTGAACAAAATCCCACTTGGAAACTTACCGATATTGTCGCCATTACCTTTACGGAAAAAGCTGCGCGTGAAATGCGTGACAGAATTCGCATAGTTGTCAATGAAAGGCTTCAAAACGCTACTGATGAAATTATGCGCCAGCGCTGGCAGCAACATCAAGCCGCTCTTGACGCTGCTCGCATAAGTACTATTCATAGTCTTTGTGCTCAATTATTAAGGGCAAACCCTGTAGAAGCACGCTTAGATCCAAACTTTGCTGTTATTGATGAGATACAAGCACAAATACTTATACGCGATGTTGTAGACCAAGCAGTGTTTGAATTTTTAGGAAGCGACGCTGATGCTGCCAACATACTTTTGGAATACCACACAATCCGCGATATTCGCCGCATTCTACGTAATTTTATTTCATATACGATGGCGCATCAATTTGAATCAATGCTACTTAAACATCGCGATGCCCAAACACTCTTTGCTTATTGGCAGATGTTATGTGAAAAGATCAATGAAGATATTCTGACTGTGCTTCGGCAAGATCAAGATTTTTATCAGGCTTGTTATTGGGTAGACCATTTTCATCCTGAGCAATTATATGGAGATAAACTCTGGCCTGCGTGGGAAGCAATTATCAAAAAGCGTGAAATATTATTTAGCGAGGCAACTCTAAATAGTGAAGCATTATATGAAATATTGGAGCAATGGCAATCTTCCCAGATCATTAATTTGCGTGGGGGCTCCGCTAAATTTTGGGGTAGTAAGGAGAACGTCGAAAAAGCGAAGCAATATCTGCGCTTTATACGAGAATCTGCACAATACTATTGTGCTCAAATGATAGCTCCGCTTAATGAGCTTGATGAACTTTCAGCATATCTAACGCTTGCGTGGGCAGAACTCATTCTTTATGCTGCTGAACTGTATTCGCAGGTAAAAGAAGAACAGAATGTTCTTGATTTTGATGATTTAGAATATCTGACGATGAATTTATTGGAATCGCATCCAACAGTTGCGGCGCGCTATGCTGATCCTGTTACGGGTGATTTCAAGCATATTATGGTGGATGAATTCCAAGATACAAATGATGCACAACGCCGCATTATTTATAAGTTGGCAGGAATTGGACAACCGAATAGCAATGGACGCTTATTTGTTGTTGGTGATCCCAAGCAGAGTATTTATGCTTTTCGTGGAGCAGACATAAGTGTTTTTGGGGCTGTACAATCAGAGATTGAGCGACATCAAGGATATATAGTTTCCTTAAATCGATCTTTCCGCACGCACCATAATCTTATTGAAAATTTTAATGCGCTGTTTTCTAGAATTTTTCCGCCACCACATGGGCCAGTTGCAGATTATATGGTGCAATTTGAGGCAATGACTGCTTTTCGTAATTCAGAACAAGTTCACGATCCTTCCATATATTTGACACTTCTAGAAACCGATAATAAGGACGTTGATTTAAGAGCTAGTGAAGCTGAGTACATTGCTCGGCTGATTCAAACTTGGGTAGAAGATGACAAGAAATTAATTTGGGATCGTGCACAAAATCGTTTACGGCCATTGGGGTATGGTGACATAGCGTTATTATTCCAGTCATTAAATAGTGCGCCATACTTTGAAGAAGCGTTTCAAGCTGTTGGAATTCCATACCTGACTATTGGAGGACGAGGGTATTTTGAACGCCAAGAAATATGGGACATGATGAATCTCTTGGCCGTTCTTTACCGAAGAAGTGATGATTTGGCGCTGGCTTCAGTATTGCGTTCCCCAATGTTTGGTTTAAGCGATGATACACTTTTGCTGTTACGTTTGCGGCAGCGTGATGGTAAGTTGCTTTCGCTGTGGGAAGCACTTATGACGCAGGAAATTGATCCAGATTGGCCACCTATCGGAAATAAAACCGATTTAAGCATACTAGCATTTGCACAAGAAGTATTTTCGCGATTGTCACAATTGGTTGGCCGTTTGACAATTGCTGAGTTGCTGAGCGTCATACTGAATGAAACGGGTTTTGAGGCGACGTTACTCGGAATGCGCGATGGAGAGCTGCGTCGAGCAAATGTACTTAAATTGTTAAGCGTAGCACGTCGTCAACAACATATCTCGCTTAGTGAGTTTACGCAATTTGTGCAAAACATGACGACTTTTGAGGCGCGTGAAGGTGACGCTGTTATTGAGGCAACCGACGTTGTGCAACTCATGAGCGTGCATAAAAGCAAGGGGCTTGAGTTTCCAGTTGTCATTTTGCCACATTGTGATTGGCGCGGTCCGGGTAATAGGGCAGAGACAATTTTAATTGATAACATTGTTGGGCCAGTAGTGAGGGCTCAGTCTGAGGAATTTTCAGATGATAACTCACTAGAGACATCTTCAGTTTATAAAATGGCAAAAAGATTCTATCAGCTTCGTGAAAATGCTGAGCGGCAGCGTCTGCTCTATGTTGCTATGACGCGGGCACAAGATTATTTAGTTATTAGTGGCAAGCGGCTAGGTAAAAGCTCTTATTCAAATACTCTAAACGAAGTTTGGGTGAGCGCTATCTTAAAGGCACTTTTCAATACGTTGGATGCTGATACTATCGACAGTTATCTAGAACATTCTTGCGCGGAGCCATTACTCATCCCTTGTGCTGGCAGCAACGTTCAACTCCAGACGTTGGTTATTGAAGAACCTTCTGTATTACGGCGTAAACAAGCAGAGTCTCTTCAAAGTAATCCTGAGAGTTGGCTACAAAGTGAGGTTTTTCCATTATTGGCAAGTCTTGATATTCAAGAACCTAGCCAACGTTTTCATGTTTCTGCCACAGACCTAGAACATTTAGGACGTATTCGCATTAATAAACATGACCCCAGAGCGTTCCGACAGTATTTGCTGAATGATATGCCATTACCTATCCGCGCACTAAGCACCAAGAAACAACGTTCTATTAAATCGATTGTAGGAAATGTTGTACACCGTGCTTTACAAATGCAAGTTGATTTACCTTTAAATGAACTCCGAGAATTGTTAAAAGGGTTTGCGTGGGAAGAAGGCGCAATTAACCTTTTGGATCAAAAGCTCGTTGTTGATGATGCCGTCGAGCTATTACGCAAATATCAGGATAGTAAACTGGCACGCATGTTGAGTGCTACCAATCAAATTTTTAGAGAGTTAGCATTTACTTTTGAATATGAACGTTATGTAATTCATGGTATGATTGACCTCCTGTTTGAACAAGAGGGACAGTGGTACGTAGTAGACTATAAAACAAGTCGCATTCTGCGCGATTCAGATTATGAAACATTTTCTAGGCAATATCGCTATCAGATGGGAGCTTATGCAGCTGCTGTGGAAACACAGCTTGGCTTGCGGCAACCTCCTATTGTAATGCTCTATTATCTACGCCACTCAACCTTGTATCGTATGCCCGAATCTGAATGGCGGGCAGCTTTGCAAACTTTGGATCGAGATTTTGTATCTACATTAATTGCCGAATAAAGGAGTTCGCATGACACAGCCTACACCCATTACTGTAGCCTATGGCGATGGCATTGGCCCAGAAATCATGGAAGCCTCATTGCGAGTTTTGCAAGCGGCTGGGGCTCAACTAGATATTGAAACCATTCTACTAGGTGAAAAAGCCTATAATGCTGGTCACCCTGCGGGGATTAGCCCAGATGCATGGGCCTCTCTGCGTCGTACTCGTGTATTGTACAAAGCACCCATCACCACACCACAAGGGGGGGGCTTTAAGAGTTTGAATGTAACGTTGCGTAAGTCGATGGGCATGTATGCAAATGTACGCCCTTGTGTATCTTATGCTCCATTCATTGATACTAAGCACCCACTTATGGATGTTGTCGTGATCCGTGAAAATGAGGAAGATTTGTATGCTGGAATTGAGCATCGTCAAACCACTGAAGTTTACCAGTGTTTGAAGTTAATCTCACGGCCGGGCTCAGAGCGTATTATTCGCTATGGTTTTGAATATGCTCGGCGAAATCATCGCCGCAAAGTCACGTGCTTTACCAAAGATAATATTATGAAAATGACCGATGGGTTGTTTCATAAAATCTTTGAAGAAATCGCACAAGAATACCCTGATATTCAAAGCGAACACATGATCATTGATATTGGTACAGCACGCTTAGCTTCACATCCCGATCAATTTGACGTACTGATCTTACCTAATTTGTATGGTGATATTTTATCTGATGTTACAGCACAACTAACAGGTTCAGTTGGTTTGGGCGGTTCTGCAAACATTGGCGAACATTTGGCGATGTTTGAAGCGATTCATGGTTCTGCGCCGGATATTGCGGGGAAGGGCATCGCTAATCCTTCAGGGCTTTTATTGGCTGGAGTGATGATGCTTGTCCATATTGGCCAGTCTGAAGTTGCCGAAAAGGTGCACAATGCATGGTTAAGAACTTTAGAAGATGGTATTCATACTGCTGATATTTATAAGGCAGACTTCAGCCAACTGAGGGCAGATACCGCTACTTTTGCTGATGCTGTTATCGAACGTCTGGGGCAAGAACCCCAAAAATTACGTCCTGTGCATTATGCTAAAGCTGATAGCCAAGACCTTGCAAATATCATTTCTGTACCTAAAACTGTTCCTGCTAAAAAAGAATTAGTGGGAGTGGACGTTTTTCTTGATTGGAACGAAGAAGGACGCGATCCCAACGTTTTAGGGCAATATTTGGAAACACACTGCAATGGTGATGGTTTAAAGCTCAAGATGATTACTAATCGTGGGCAGAAAGTCTATCCAGATGGAATGCCAGAAACTTTTTGCACCGATCACTGGCGCTGTCGTTTTGTAAGTGTTGATGGTGAGACTATTCAACATCATCAGATCATTCGATTATTGGAGCGCACAGCTGCAGCAGGTCTTGATTTCATCAAAACCGAGAATCTTTTCAACTTTGACGGCGAACGTGGTTATAGCTTAGGGCAAGGGGAATAAGCTAGGCGTTTGCCAACGAAATCTTAGAATATTTTCGCTTGCATCGCGGATGGCAAAAGTTTCTGCGATGCGAGCGACTGGCCCTTGTGCTGTTGGCGCAACGAGCCATGCAATTTCGCCATTGATCGTTAATAATGGCACTTGCCCACGATAATAAACAGGGACTTTAAGATTTGTGAATGTATCCGAGAGTTTTTGGGAACGCCCATGCATCCCAAATGGGCGAAAACGATCACCTGATCGCCAAGTGCGAAGTTCGATTTCTGCCTCTTCAGGAATGGCTAATGTACATTCAAGCGGATCAGGAGGAAACCAATCGGTTGAGCGGTTTTTGAGAATCCAATGGTAGACAAGTTCAAACTTGCCGACTCGAACTTTTTGAAGTTCGCCATCTAAATGGATTTTAATAACTTGCTCAGGTGGCAAATGCGGAAGTTGTTCAGGATAAAGTGGGTTTCCGCCATAACTGATGAGGACTTCATCATAGCCCACTCGTAATGTTATATCTTCTAGTAAAGGCATGTGGTTATTCGTTTGACCATAAAGAATCATGTGGCGAGCGCGTTCAACTAAGTCAAACGATAAGTCACTGATGCCTAATGTTAAATCTTTGATAGCTTTGCGAATAAGGCGACGTTGAATGCCAATAGATTCTTCACGGAAGGATTCCCGATCAATAAAAACTCCTTCACCACCTTCTTCATCCGCAGAGCGTGATGCTGTTTCTACCCAATCAAATATCCACGAGGCAGTTTTTTCTACTTCACGATCTATAATTTCCAAGTCGCCTTGCACAATTTGCGCTAGTCGATTGAGTGTTGTTGTAATATTAGGATTGAATTCTGCTAAAAGCGGAAGCACTTTCTCCCGAATAGCATTCCGAAAAAGGCGTGTATCCGTATTTGTTTGATCGACACAAGGGGTAATGCCGTGACGTTGTGCATAAGCGGCAATTTCTGTGCGCGTAATACTCAAAAAAGGACGAATGAGCGATATGTCTTCAGGCAATAAATCTTCATCTTCTTCTAGCAAATCTTCCCAATCTGGCAAAAGATGCTCTTCACTAAGTGAGCTTTTATAAGCCATTCCCTGCAATCCATGCAGCCCACTGCCACGAATCAAATGCATTAAGATAGTTTCCGCCTGATCATCATGTTGATGTGCCAGTGCAATGGCGTTAGCGCCAGCATTTTTCGCAACATTGAATAAAAATGTATAACGCCCAAGTCGAGCTGCCTCTTCAGTGCCTAAACCGTAGTCATTCATCAGATGAGGAACGCTAATTGTGTGGCGGGTACAGTCAAGCCCTAAATAGTTGGCAAATTCTTCAACATATTCAGCATCTGCTGCCCCTTGATCACCGCGTAGTCCATGATCTAGTGTGGCGACATGAATATTGAATGAGAGTATGGGTTGAAGCTGAGATAATGTGTGTAATAAGACAAGTGAATCTACTCCTCCTGATACTGCAACAACAATGGTGCTATGGGGAGTAATCAAATTATAACTTTGGCATATGTTCTTGCAGAACTGAACTAATGGGTCCAAGGTTTTGCCTTCTTTGTAATGTTACACATCGCTTTATGATTGTATAACCTAAGTGATATTATACCAACTTCTCATGGTACAATGAGCGTTGTTATGTAGGTAAGGGGAATTAAATATGCCACAAGAACCATCCGTTCATCATAATTTACCACGCGAAATATTAGTTGATAGTGAGCATATTGGAATACGTGTGCTCATCCCTTTTTTGGGTCTTTTGGGCTTTTTTAGCGGAATTGTGTTGGTTAATCTCATTCAACCTGCCTTAGGAGACTTGGTGGGGGGATGGTGCTTGGCATTGGGAGCGGGGGGAATTTTGTCTATTTTATTTGTTCAACTTGGTGAGCGCGTGATTAAACCTCTGTGGCCAAGTGGGCGTTATTTAACTTTAGCTTCTGATGGTATTACCATTCATTATCGCAACACCTCTAAAAAACACCTAGAACGGCAATTTTACTGGCACGAAGTTGATTTCCATAGCTGGTATTGGGAAGTGGAAACACGTAAAACACGCATACCACGTGGGTGGTATTGTGTGGCTTTTCGTTTATCAACAGAAGAACACCATTTGATTGTATATGCTTTTATGCCAAAAACCGAAGCGGAAGCACTACCTCGCTTCAAAGAAAGATTTGTTCATCTTTTGCCCAAAAAAGCGCGTGAAGAACTTGCCACCACTGATCCGCGCACCTCAGCAACCCAAACACGCTATAAACAGTTTGAAAGCCAACGTTGGTTTGAAGGCGCAGAAGTTTCTGCAACAGACTTTGCCCTAATTTTAGAGGTTGCTTCAATATAACACTCTTACAATCGCACTAGCTTATAAGTCTTTTTCACCCTTGATTTGAGTCTGTTGCAAGAATCTTCGTTCAATCTTCGATGTTTCTTTGTCTTTGTGCAGAACATTAAGCGTTATAGTGATGAACGTAACCGACAATAATATTCTCTGGAGAGAAATTTTATGATGGCAATACGTAAGATATTTGTTGCTTTGTTAGTGGTAACATTTGCTGTATCAGGCTTTTTGAACACATCTGTTTCTGCACAAGATGACGAAGAAATGACCGATTTTGTTGTGCTATTAGCAACAGCAATGGATGGTATTCCTGAAGATATTGAAGAAGAAGATTGGTTTTATGCAACTGTTACTGCCTTTATGGATATGGGAGAAAGTGGCACTGATACCATTACTCTTATAGGCGAAGACCTTGTTCCTGAAGGTCTTTATACTGCTTGGTGGGTAAACACTGATCCTGAAATGAGCATGGGGCCTGCTGCTGGAGTAGAGGGCAGCTTTACAACCGATGAAGAAGGCTTTGTAGAGTATAGTTTTGAAGTGCCTTCCGATAATGATTATCAATTGCTTGTCATTGCTTATCATGCTGATGGCCAAACACATGGTGAAAGTCCCGGCGAAATGGGGGTAGAGACGTTTAGCCACTTAATGGGTCCATTCCCCGGACCGGGTGGTAATTTTGACATTGAATACTACTCTCCCCTTCAGACAGTTGATATGGATGGTGTGCCTGAAGGTATTGAGCCTGAAGATTGGAACGCTGCAGTCGTGGACGCTTATGCTGTAGAAGGCATGGATGGACTGACAACTGTTGGCATATTGGCATCAGGCTTAGTTCCAGAAGGTGTATATACAGTATGGTGGGTAAACGACATGATGGACATGGATAACATGAGCATGGGACCCGCCGCTGGCCCAGATGCCGTTTTTGTCGCTGATGAAGAAGGATTTGGCTATTTTGTCTTCCAAGTGCCTTCTGATAATGACTATCAAACATTAGTGCTTGCTTACCATGCTGATGGACAAACCTATGGCGAAAGTCCGGGTGAAATGGGCGTTACTACCTTTAGCCATGCAATGGGTGGTTTTCCCGGACCCGAAGGACTGATTGAAGATATGATGTCTGATGATATGGAAAGTTCAGAGGGAATGGAATAAGCCTTTCTGAACAAATAAGACAGGTGCTTGGCATAGCCAAGCCCTGTTTTTATGTTATTAGCTTTCAGCTTATTAGTATCAAGGAGAACGCATTCAATGAATCAGTTAAAGCAGTGGCTGAAAGAACCTAAGGTTCCTCTTTTCTATCTATCACTTCTACGGATATTGTTAGGAGTGTTGTTCATCACTACATGGTTTGAAAATCTTGATAAAGACCTCTATACACCAGAAGGATTAAAAGGATTTCTAGAGTCTCAGCTAAATGAAAATTCACTTGCATGGTATGAATCTTTTATTCGTGATGTTATTATTCCCATGCGTGATGTTTTTGCACCTTTTCAGTTAGTCTCTGAGCTGTTGTTGGGAATATTTTTGCTATTAGGGTTTCTAACTCGGCCGGCAGCTCTTGGTGGTTTTTTCTTTGTTCTTAATACTTACTTGGTTTCTATAGGAACTGGAGAATGGGCATGGAGCTATTATATGATTCTTGCTTCCTTAGCCTTAGTAGGTATTAGTGGCGCTGGCCGATCACTAGGCGTAGATGCTTTTCTGACTACACAATATGATCGTTTGCTACAAAGTGTTTTGAAGCGAGGTGCAAATAGTTCTTCTAAACTTGATCCCCTTCAATCTCCTTAAAAATGGTGAGGTGTTTTTATGCGAGTTGCAGCCATTATCCCTGTGTTAAATGAAGAAGCGACTATTGGAGCAGTTTTAAAGGCTGTTCCATCTCATGTTGTGGATGAAATTTTTGTGGTGGATAATGGCTCAACTGATGCGACAGCTAAGATAGCAACAGACTTAGGAGCAACAGTTATTCATGAGGCTCGTCGAGGTTATGGCTATGCTTGTTATGCAGGTGCTCAAGCGGCTGTTGGTTACGAGATACTCGTTTTTTTGGACGGTGATGGCGCTGATGATCCGCGTGAAATACCACTTTTGTTAGAACCCATTTTACAAGATCGGGCTGACGTGGTTTTAGGTTCTCGAACACGTGGAAACCATGAGCCTGATGCATTATTACTCCATGCTCGTTTTGGAAACTGGTTAACAGCCCGATTGATGTGTTTACTTTATAACCTTGAAGTTTCAGATTTGGGCCCTTTTCGTGCCATTAAACGCTCGGTATTCATGAATTTAGATATGCAAGAAATGACCTATGGTTGGACAACAGAGATGATGGTAAAGGCTGCCAAACAAGGCTACCGTATTCATGAAGTACCTGTGAGTTACTATAAACGTGCAGGTGGAAAATCTAAAATCTCCGGAACTTTACGCGGTTCTTTCTTAGCTGCCTATCATATTTTGAAGACAACTTTGCGCTATGCTTTATAAAACTATGAAGCGTATATTGATATTAATGGCTAAACAGCCAATGCCAAATCAAGTAAAAACAAGACTATTATCCACCTTAACACCTTTTCAAGCTGCGGAACTTTACGAGTGTTTTTTACGCGATAAATGTGAAGCAATGCGCCAGTTGTCTGATAGCGATTGCGCTATTGCTTTTACACCTTCTGATGCGTATCCGTATTTTAGAGCATTAGCTCCTGACTTTGCTCTGTACCTTCAAGAAGGTACTACACTATCCGAACGTTTAAAATATGTTGTTTCTCAGGCTTTTCAAGATGGTTATGAATACGTAATGCCTATTGATGGAGATAGTGTAACCCTCCCAATACAATATTTACAGATGGGCTTTGAGCGTTTGTCAGCCCCTAAGATAGATATTGTAGTAGGCCCTAGTGATGATGGCGGGTATTATGCAATAGGCCTTAAGGCCCCTCATCCTTATGTTTTTGATGTTGAGATGAGTACACCGCATGTTTGTCATGACACACTTTTGATGGCTCAGCAACATGGATTAAAAGCCTTCTTATTGCCTGAATGGTATGATGTTGATACTCCAGATGATCTTGAGCGTTTACTTCTAGAATTAAAAGCAAACCCTGCACTAGCACCCCATACTTCAGCATATCTTAAGGAGATTTTCTGATGAAAATTTTGTTTGCTTATCCGTTTTTTTTGAAAGATAGTGTCCTTGAGCAAAACTGGAAGACACCTTATTTCCCATTGGGGATTTTGTATCTAGCGGGAGCTGCGCGACAAGCAGGGCACAGTGTTTCTATATTTGATGGGACTTTTGCAGATGGCTTTGAAGATTTTGTCTCAATGTTTAATACAATACAACCTGATGTTGTTTGTATTACAAGTTTAATTACTTTACGGGAACGAGCATTAGCGTTTGGACGATATGCGATTGCACAAGGAGCAAAAGTTATTTATGGTGGCCCTGATGTTCAAGTTGTGCCCTCCAACTACGCTCAAATGGGCGCTATTTTGGTTGTTGGGGAAGGGGAACCCACACTTATTGATTTATTAAATGCTTTCCAAAATAACAC
>RFGP01000034.1 GCA_003697365.1 Chloroflexota bacterium
ATTACGCGCCGTCTTTTTCCCAATGAACAATGGCTTGCGATTGTTACTGCTGGAATTGTGGCTTTTATACCACAGCGTTTGTTCATGATGAGCGGAGTCAACAACGATGCGTTGGCAGAGGCGCTGGGTGGTTTATTGTTGCTTTTAACCACTTATTATATAACCGCAACAAATGTGGATTGGCGCTGGGCACTAGCAATGGGATTTGTGGCTGGTCTTATTTTCTTGACCAAAACAACAGTATACTATACTGCTGGAATTGCTTTTATCGCTATTATCTTGCGGTGTTGGCAAGACAAAGCCCCTTTTCGCGCCATTATTTCTCAATTGCTGGCTTTTAGTATTTTAGCGGTGGCGATAGGAAGTATTTGGTGGATACATAGCCTTGATGTTTATGGAAATACCGACTTTCTAGGTTTACAGCGCCATGATCAAGTTGTTGAAGGGCAATTGCGCACCGAAACTTATATTGAGCGTGATTTAAGGGGAAGCACTCGTTTATATCTTGAAAATTTGGCGCGTACAACTTTTCAGAGCTTTTGGGGCCAATTGGGCTGGATGGCATATCCAATGCAGCCACGTATCTATAACTTATTGATGGGGTTAACAGTGCTTTTGTTGATAGGGAGCATCTTATATGCTGTTCAAGAACACTGGCCAAAATCTCTTGATAAAGCACAACGTCATATGCTTGCTTTGTTAGGGGTGTCATTGCTATTGGTCATTGCGCAGTTTTTGTTTTACAACCTTACTTTTGTACAATTTCAAGGCCGCTACCTTTATCCTGCATTGATTCCTATAGCCTTAATGTTTGCGCTGGGTGCTGATGCATGGCGAAAAATTATTTTCAAAGACTCTAAAATGGGTTGGCTGAGTGTGTGGGTGGTTTTGGCAATCGCTTTACTAGCGATTTATGTGTTACGAGAAGTGATTCCCATAATGCCTCGTTGGAACTAAGATATATTTGGGCAAGTAGGCAAAAACAAATATATAGCGTTATTTTAGATTGAAGGAGCATAACAATTATGAGTCATTCATCCAGAGAAGTATATAAAGTTGAAGTGGCAGGTGTAACGCGAGAGTTGCCTTTATTTGAGGTCGCGCCGGGTGTGCGGATTGCTATCCTAAACATTTTGGGCGATGTTCAATTAGTCGATGCTGTAAGCCGTGAACTTGCCAAAAAGCTCGAAGCGCGTAAACCTGAAGTTCTCGTAACTGCTGAAGCAAAATCTATCCCCTTAATCCATGTCCTAAGCACAGTGATGAATGTGCCATATGTGGTTTTGCGCAAGAAGTATAAACCATATATGGGAGATGCTATAGAAGCTGAAACGTTGTCTATTACAACAGGCGAACCTCAGAAACTATATTTGGACGAAAAAGATAAAGACATCATTAGTGGTCGCCGCGTAGCTTTGGTTGATGACGTGATTAGTACAGGAAGTACTTTGCAAGCAATGCGCTTAATTATGGACAAAGTGGGTGCTGAAGTTGTGGCTGAAGCAGCAATTTTCACTGAAGGTGATCGTGCCAAGTGGCGAGATATTGTTGCTTTAGGCCACTTGCCAGTTTTTACCGATGACCGCTCCCAAAGCTCCTAGCTTTAGCGATGAGGATATAGGGCGCTTGAATTTGGTATTTAGTATTGAATTGGGAAATAGGGCTAGGTAAAACTTAAGCAGGTTGGGGCATCAACCCTGTCGGAGACGGTGTAAGACGTGTTTCGTACGCTACCGTTGTGGATGGCAAGAATCCCCTGTCTTTAGGCATGGGGGGTATGTCAAATAGGATTAGATTTCAACGGCAAGATCATTGTGATCTTGCCGCCACTATCTATTCTATAGCCCAAATTTCGGTTTCTGGGAAAAATGCTGCCCATGCAAACCAAAAATGACTTACACTCCGAAGTTGATTTAATTGCGTTCCTGCCAATTCCCCATCAACGGCTTGCCCAAATATGTTCCATGTGCTGCCTGTTTGCTCATCACGAATTGTTGTGTTATCAGCAACAAACGTGAGCACAGTGCCATCAGAGAGGGTAGGATCAAAAATTGCCGCAGAGCCTACTTCTCTTGCATCATCAATTTGCGATGTATCAAGTGCAGAAACTGCGCCGGGTTGCCAAAAGACCACAAGCGGTTGTTCATCGACAACATCATTAACAACGATAACTTCTGCCAATGTGCTAAACGGATAGGCCTTGTAGCTATTTTCACCTTCATAGCCGACGACACGTTCAGTGGGGGGAAGCCGAGTATCGAGCTCTCCTCTGAACAAAAACGGGTTACCGCTGCGACTATCATAGCCAGTATAGGGATTATAGTTATAATCTTGGCTTACTTCTCCTCTGCTCGTAATGGGCAAGAAAACCTGACCATCAGGATAGGCAGTTTTGAAGTCACCCCAACTGACCATGCTTGTAGTGACGAAATTTAGTTGAGTGCCTGCTAGCTCACCAACGATAGCTTCACCGGTGGCTTGTTGCCACCACGACTCTGTTTCATGATCCCACATGATGAGGTCGCTATTGCGTAAGAAGCCACTTACGCCAAAATGTAATTCTTGTCCATTCACAACGCGCTCAAAAGTAATTCCCGCATTGCATAATGGACAAAAAGTCACAGCAACAGGCACGCCGCCAATCTCGGTATTTGCGATCTCGTGACGAGTTAGCACCCCCAATGGATAGGCACGAGCATCGTCATTAATCTCTACAACCAATACTGGAACTTGATCTTCAAACAACAGATCGCCTTCTTCAATGCTCACGTAATGAACAACATAGGCAGGAGTTCTTCCACCGAGATTTGTGATTTTTTCGGGATAGGTGTATCCCTCTGGATAAACAGGTGGGATACCATCGCGTGGCACGCCTCCTGAAATGACTTCACTATAGTCAATAGTATAGGTACAAAAATCAGTATTAGACCATGTGGTGAGAATGCTAGTTGAAACAGGAATTGTTTCATCTCCACAGTCAATTGCATCTTGCGCATTGACATGATTGAACACAAGCCCAACCCCTCCACTGATCGCAATAGCTGCAATAGCAACAAATACCCAAATACGCTTGTTGTGCATCTTCTCTCCTTCAAAAAATACTAAAACATGATGTTGTGTTGCTTTTATGAAGTGTTTTCATTAGGAAAACTTACACTTTTTATTCAAAATGAAGTTTTTCAATGCTCTGCTATTTTTTCGACCACTAACCAATGAGAAAGTCCAAAAAAGCGCAAAGGTGTATGTTCTAGCGGGTAAAGAACACGACGAATAAAGTTTCCTAAAATGGGTTTACGTGCGACGATGTTGTCATATCCCCCAAAGATGCGAGAATGATGAACAATTTTGACAGGGAGCGGCATAAACAAACGCCTAATGCCGCGTCCTGTATAAGTTCGCACATGTGGGGCAAGTTTGTTGCGCCAACGATCAGGGAGATAATTAATTAGCGGGGTATTGCCGAAATGATATTTTCCTTTCCAATAATGGCCATGCTGTTCAACAGGGTACCATCGATTAGGACAGAAAAGCACCAACCTTCCGCCCACTTTTAAAACACGTACCATCTCTTGTGCAAAAAGTTGATCGTCTTCAACATGTTCGATTACTTCGTTAGTGAAAACAACATCAAAATAATTATCAGCATAAGGAAGCGCTTCACCTTTTGCGATGATAGCATGGGGAATGTGGCGCTGAGCGACTTGAATACGCTCAAATTCAATATCGAACGCCTCTATTTGCACACCAAAGCGATTGAGAATTTGTGCAGCATATAAACCGTTGCCACATCCTGCTTCTAAGAAGCGCGTCTGAGGTGTGAGTTTGACGTGTTGTAACAACATTTGAAGACGGCGTTCTTGCCCGCTGCGCCACACATAACTCGGTTCTCCACGTTCTGCTGCTTTTTCAGAAGGATTGTGTATCATCGTATTTTCCATCTGTTCTATGTTGTCGCGAATATACAAGCAGAATTTTAATCGTTTTTTTGGTAAAATGAGGGACACACTTTTCACAAGCTATGGGATGTAACGAGCTATGGGATTCCAAGATAAACTTGAAGGCGTGGAAGCACGTTATTCTGAAATTGAGCATTTACTCGCTGATCCAGAAGTAGCCGTTGATTATACTCGAGTGGTTGAGCTCTCTAAAGAAAAAGCAAATCTTGAGGAAATTGTCACCAAATATCGTGAGTATAAACAGGCTTTGCGCGAACGTGATGATGCAAAAGCATTATTGAATGACCCTGAAATGGAGGATATGGCGCGCGAGGAGATCGACCGTCTAGATGAACTGATTGAGCAATTAGAAGAACAACTAAAAATCTTGCTTTTACCCAAAGACCCGAATGACGATAAAAATGTCATTGTAGAGATTCGTGCAGGGGCAGGGGGTGAAGAAGCCGCTTTATTTGCCGCTGATCTATATCGTATGTATGTGCGCTATGCCGAAAAGCGTGGTTGGAAAGTTGAACTTATTAGTAGCAACGAAACCGGTAATGGCGGCTATAAAATGGTGACTTTCCAAGTACGCGGTCAAGGGGCATATAGTCGTTTGAAATGGGAAAGTGGCGTGCATCGTGTTCAGCGTGTACCCACAACCGAAAGCCAAGGCCGTATTCATACAAGCACAGCAACGGTTGCTGTTTTGCCAGAAGTGGAGGAAGTTGACGTTCATCTTGACATGAATGATGTGCGCGTAGATGTTTTTCGTAGTCAAGGCGCTGGTGGTCAACATGTCAACGTAACCGATTCTGCTGTTCGTATGACGCATATACCGACAGGAATTGTCGTTGAATGCCAAGATCAACGAAGCCAACTTCAAAATCGTGAAAAGGCGAAAATGATCTTATTAGCGCGTTTATACGAGCTTGAAATGCAACGCCAACAAGAAGAAGTGGCCGGAATGCGCCGTAGTCAAATTGGCGGCGGAGATCGTAGCGAAAAAATTCGCACCTACAATTATCCGCAAAGTCGCGTTACCGATCATCGCATTAATATGTCCAACTTCAACTTGCCCGCTGTGATGGATGGTGATCTCGACGAATTTATAGATGAATTAGCCACTCGTGATCAGGCACGCCGTTTAGAGGAAGAATTACGTGAGGCTTTATAAGCAGTGCCAATCTCTATACGTGAGGCTTTGCAAGAAGCCGCTCTTCGCCTACAGTCTGTAAGCCATATACCGCTTCGAGAAGCGCGGTGGTTATTAGCTGACATTTTGGGGCAATCGGAAGCATGGTTGCATGATCATGCTGCCGATATGTTGCCCACACAAGCACAATTACGTTTCAATGAGTGGGTAGCACGTCGTGCAATAGGGTATCCATTGCCCTATATTTTAGGGAAGTGGAGTTTTTATTGGTGGGACTTTAGCGTTAATGAACACGTCCTCATTCCACGTCCTGAAACTGAACAATTGGTTGAGCGCGCTTATCAATGGGCTCTACAGCAATCACCCCTAAAAAATTTGCGGATCGTAGACGTTGGAACGGGTAGCGGGGTTATTGCGCTCTCGCTAGCTAAATTGTTACCCCAAGCGGCTGTGTTTGGTGTTGATGTTAGCTATCCTGCGCTACAAGTCGCATGTTTGAACGCTCAACAATTAGCGATCACGAATTGTCGCTTTATACAAGGCGATCTGTTATCTTCATTTGGGCTTGAGCGTCCGCTTGATTTGGTTGTTGCAAATTTGCCTTACATTCCAAGTGATGACCTTAAGACCCTAGATGTGGCACGTTATGAGCCACGTACCGCATTAGATGGCGGAGTGGACGGCTTAGAATATATTCGGCAATTGTTGGAACAATTGCCGACTCGGCTAGCGCAAAGTGGGGTCTGTATGTTAGAAATTGGAGCTGAGCAAGGCAAAATTTTTCGACGTTGGAGCGATCATCCATACTTTATCTTTGATGTGCAACAAGATTTAGTCGGGCGAGATCGATTTGTGATTGTGAAATTCAAATAGGTAATCTCATGACAATAATGCTTTCTGCCGATGATCCTAATGCATTTGTGGTTGCTGCAGAGATGTTGAATCGTGGCCAAATTGTAGCAATTCCTACTGATACTGGTTATGGCTTAGCGGCATCACTTGCTGATGAGGCCATATTACGGCTATATCTAGCTAAAGAACGTCCTCCTGATAAGTCAACGCCTATTCTCATAGCCGATCTTGAAGATATTGAAACTGTCGCACAACCCTTATTGCCTCCTGTTGAGCGTTTGGTTGAGCAGTTTTGGCCGGGACCACTTACTTTATTGTTATTGAAAGCTGATGGACTGCCGCAACGAGTATCGGCTACTGCGAATGTCGCTGTGCGCTTGCCCGATCACGATGTGGCACGTCAATTAATTCGTGCCGTTGGAGGAGCACTCGCTGTATCACGTGCAAGCATTGATGGGAAGGAAATTCCTACGACCGCACAGGCCGTTTTAGATTTATTTGGCGGTCATATTGCAGCAGTTTTAAACAGCAAAACAGAACATCCGACCGATGTTGTTTCTACAGTGGCTATTTTTGATTGGCGTAATCTTCAAGTAATTCGTGAAGGCGCAATTTCTGAAGCAGATTTGAAAGCGGCTATAGAGAATGTCCGATAATCCCACTCCCAATCCCTATGATCATGACGAGACTTATCCTTTGAACCCTCAACAAGCTACAGAAGATATTGTTGAGGGACAACCTGTTGAAGATGAGGACGAAACAGAACTGGCTCCACCGCAGCCAACATCAGCACCATCAACCACTCGCGACACAGTACAAGAAATTCGTTCTGAGCGTGTTCGGCAACGTGGTGCAAATCGGTTCGCGATTCTTCCAATGGCGTTGGCGTGTATTGGTCTTGGAACGCTTCTATTAGCTCAAAATTACGTTGATGATTTAAGTGGATTGAATATCTCATCTTCTGCGGCTAGCGTTGTGCTCATCGGTGCACTTGTTCTGACCTATATTTTTCGCTTTTTCACATCAGGACGGCGCGAACGGGGTTTGTTCTTTCTTGCGATTGTAATACTTACATGGGGAAGCGTTTTGGCTTTGAGCATTATTGATGATGAGCGCTACCCTATAACCGAGTTTTGGCCTTTATTTTTTGCTGGGGTGGGGATAGCTTTTTTCCTCACTTTTTTGTTTGAACGCAGTCATCAAGTTGGGCTTGTGTTTCCGGGCGTGATATTACTATTTGCAAGTGGCGTGGCCTTCCTCATCACTCAAAATGTTATTGGTGAAGAAGTTCAATCTGTTGTAGAAGATTATTGGCCACTTCTGATAGCATTCATTGGGCTAACAATTTTACCTTCTGCGCTGCAAGATGAGTCATAGATATGGGATTGCAAATTGCTATAGATGCTAGTCGCATTACTGTTAGCCAACGAACAGGAACAGAAAATTATGCGCTTCAATTGATTCGTCATTTGTTGCGACTAAATACCCAACATCATTTTCATCTCTATTTTCGTGATCAACCCGCTGCTGGCTTATTGCCTTTACATCATAATTGGACACCCCATGTCATCCCATGGCCCCGCATGTGGACGCATCTACGTTTTGCCAGCGCGCTTTGGTTACAACGCCCTGATGTGATTTTTGTACCCGCTCATACATTGCCACGTTTTTTTGTAGGACGCGCAGTTGTAACGATTCATGACTTGGGCTATTTATATTTTCCTGAAGCGCATCCCCCTCGCGAACGTCAATATTTGGACTGGTCAACACGCTATAGTGCAAAACGAGCGACTCGTGTCTTAGCTGATTCAGAAGCAACCCGTCAAGATTTGATTGAACATTATCATATCCCCCCCGATAAAATTCATGTGGTGTACCCAAGCTATGACGATCGGCTGCAGCCCGTTACTGATTCAACTCGAATTGCCGCTGTTCGTGCCAAGTATGGCATTGAAAAAGACTATTTTTTCTTTTTGGGCACTTTGCAACCACGCAAGAATATTGAGCGCTTAATTCGAGCTTTTCAATTATTTCGCGCTGAATCTAAGCTGGAGGTTGCCCTTGTGTTGGGAGGGAAAAAAGGGTGGCTGTTTGATGAAACTTGGCTGAATGGTGCTGAAGATGTGCAGCTAATTGGATATGTAGCTGATGTTGATATTGCAGCGCTGTATAGTGGAGCTGTAGGGTTTGTTTTTCCATCATTATATGAGGGGTTTGGCTTTCCCATTTTAGAGGCAATGCGATGCCAAGTGCCTGTTTTATGTTCGCATATATCTTCTTTACCAGAGCTGGGTGGAGATGCGGTGTTGTATGTCGATCCGATGCGCACAGAAAATATTGCCGAAGGCTTAGAAAAGCTGGCCTTGCTCAGTTCTGTTGAGCGCCAAGCAATGATTGAGCGCGGGCTGCAACAGTTACAAAAATTCAAGTGGGAGCAGACCGCTCTTCAAACTCTTAAACATTTGGAAGGGGCAGCCAATGATTGAGCAAGTAACATTGTTAGGGGTACAGGTGCAAGCACATACCTATAACTCTTGGCTAGCGCAAATTGAGACGTGGATAAAACAGGGGGATCGTTTACATCATGTGTGTACTGTGAACCCAGAATTTTTCGTGATCGCATCTCAAAATGAGCAATTTTATCGAGTATTACAACAAGCTGATGCTTGTATTGCTGATGGTATTGGGGTTGTGTGGGCTGCACGCTTGCTTGGGAAGCCGCTTCCTACACGAGTAACGGGCACAGATGGCTTGGATAAGATTGCTGAGCGTGCAGCAATGTATGGATGGCGGTTATTTTTGTTGGGGGCAGCGGAAGGCGTAGCTGAAAAAGCCGCTAATGTGCTAAGAGAACGCTATCCTAGACTTCAAATTGTTGGGACATATGCCGGCAGTCCTGCCGAGCAAGAAGCCCCTTCAATCATTCAACGTATTAATGATTCTCAAGCTGATATTCTGTGCGTGGCTTTTGGTGCACCAACACAAGATTTATGGATCAACCAATATCGTCACCAACTTTGTGCTAAAGTGGCGATGGGAGTAGGGGGAGCCTATGATTTTATTGCCGCAGTTGTGCCACGTGCACCCAAATGGATGCAACGCTTGGGGCTAGAATGGCTATTTCGACTTATTCAGCAACCATGGCGCTGGCGGCGTATGTTGCGGTTACCTGTTTTTGTTTGGCTTGTTATAACCCGCGCTCGGCGGCCATTGTATCCGCCTTTGCCATAAAAGCCTTGCGTTCTACAACCACCCGCTGATGAGTGCCTTCACCGATGAGCGTTTTACCTAAGTGTGCTTGCATACTCAAAGTAATGCGTTTTCCCTCGATGTTTTGTATGGTCGCTGTAATAGTGACTCGTCCACCAACCGGTACAGGTGCTAAGTGTTTGGTTTCGAGATACGTCCCAACGGTTGTGAGCTCGTCATCTAATGTTGGAGCTATTAGTGTAACTGCCGCTTCCTCAAACCAAGCGATCATAGCAGGCGTGCCGAAGACGAGCAGATCACCGCTTTTTAGATAGCGCGCGGTGTGCTGTGGTGCTACTACTCGCGTGAATGTGTAATTTTGCCCGATTTCTAAGCTATTCATAACTGTTCCTTTTTTCATGTCGTTCTCATGCTATCATCACTATACACTTAATGATATTCTACGCCGCTAATGTGGAGGAATTGTGACCGTTTATCTTGATGTCTCTGCTGGGGTAAATGTTTCTGCCGGCTTAGGACGCTATAGTCGTTCCCTAACCCAAGCTATGCTCCCTTATTTTATCGAACCCCCAACGTTGTTTTTTAACTATATCAAGGGTCGTACGAATGAGATAGCAGATTTTCAACACTTAAAAAAACGCTCAATTCGCTTAGGATATAAGGCGTGGCGCATGGCTGTTTGGGCTGGACAGCTAGGGCATATTCCGTTTAATGCCCTTGTACCCCATGCTACATTGTTTCATGCGCATGAACATTTATTAATCCCCTTGCGTAAAGTCCCCACGATTTTAACTGTACATGATTTGATTTTTAAGCTGTTTCCAGAGCATCACAAGCGTTTGAACCATACTTTTCTCAATCAGGCGATGCCAATTTTTGTGAAACGTGCCACAGCGATCATCGCAATTTCTGAAGCGACAAAACGCGATCTTATGCAATATTATCAAGTACCATCGGAAAAAATTACTGTTATTTATGAGGCTGCAGCCCCTAATTTTAAGCCACCTTTGCCAGAACAATGTGTAGAAGTGCGGCGACGCTATCGATTGCCTGAACGCTTCCTTATTGTTGTGGGCACTATTGAACCGCGCAAAAATTATAGTCGACTTGTACAAGCCTTAGTGCAGCTCCATCAATGGGACCCTGACTTAAAGCTAGTTGTGGTGGGAAGCAAAGGGTGGTTATATGAGGATTTTTTCAACACTATAAATGCATTAAATGCTGCTGATGACGTGATTTTACCCGGTTATATTCCTGATGAAGATTTGCCTGCACTTTATGGGGCGGCGACAGCAATGGTGATGCCTTCTATTTATGAAGGGTTTGGTTTGCCTTTGTTAGAGGCAATGGCATGTGGAGTGCCTGTTGCGTCAAGTCATGCGGCGAGCTTGCCTGAACTGGGCGGGGATGTGCCTATTTATTTCGATCCTCATGACCTAGATGATATGGTTGAAGCATTGAAAAGTTTATTGCTAGATGAAGAGCGTCAACAACTTATGCGCCAACGAGGCCCAGAACAAGCTGCGCGTTTTAGTTGGGATAAAGCCGCTCGTGAGACCTTGCAATTGTATAATCAATTTGCAACAGTTGCTAAGTTTGATTGAGTGTCTGAGGTTTCCATTGCTCTTCTGTTAATACGATCCAGCCTTTGGGCAATGGTGTATTATTTGTCCATGTGCTGGGATTAAGCGTTTCAAGCCCACGAATGAGCCGTTGACTTTGTAATGCAGAGGTAATCTCTCCAGTACTTAGTTTACTAAGGGCTTCTGTGTCTTGTAGTGATGTGTCTTCTTCAACTTCAATGCTAACAGGATCACCTTTGATGTAGGGTAAATCAAGGACTTCTACTAAGCGTTCAAAAGCGCTTTCTACTGAAATCCCCGGTTTTAGAATATCCTGTACATATGTAATGTCAGTGTTTTTATCTAGCAACTCCTTTATCTCTTCTGCTCGTCCTGCATAATACCATGCAATATCAGATGAGATGCTTTCATTGCTACTGCCACTTGCCCATGACCATTGCCGACGGTATTCATGGTAACGCTTGAGGATGAGTCGTCCTGCTGGTTCTGCGAGGTCAATTTGGGAGACATCTCCGGTGGCAATGAGGGCGCGCAATTGCTGACTAATCCATAATGAAAGATGAGACTCATAGGCGGCAATGGTTTTGCCTTCTTGATGCAAACGATACGACATTGAAAAATCATTAGTACTAAGCTCAAAGGCACGAACGCGAACACGCCCACTGATGTTTCTGAGAAGGTAATGATCGGGTATAGGGCTATCCATAATGAGCGCTATCCATCCCTGACGTGGTGTTGTTTGAATAATACGTTTATATTGGAAAGGATAACGTCGAGCACGGTTAATAAACGTGATTGCGTTCGACAAATGTTCTGTATCGCTTGTTTTGACGAAAGCTAAATTATGAGCCACCATGCACCTTGCTCGCTGTTGAACGGTTGTCTTCCTTTATAGTACCTAAATCCTCCATAAATGAAAAGCCAAACTCTCTTTCCAAGTTATTGAATAACAGATAGTAAGTAAACATCCGAACTCTAATGACATCACTATATTATGATATGTTCATGATAACTCTTTATATGGAATGGATGGGAGATAAAAATGGGAAAATTTGAGGGTAAAACAGTAATGATAACAGGAGCTTCTGGCGCTTTAGGGAGTGTGGCTGCTAGACGTTTTGCTGCTGAAGGCGCTAGATTGGTGTTGGTGGATCGCATAGAAGAGCATTTGGATAAGTTGATAGAAGAACTCGGTGCGCAACATATGAAAGCAATGGCTGATCTTGGTCAAGCAGATGATGTTGGGCGTTTGATTGAACAATTAGAAGCTGATGGCGTACGGATAGATGTTTTGATCCACACCGTAGGTGGTTATGCAGGCGGCACACCTGTTCATGAAGCTAGTATTGAAGAATTTGAAAAGCAGTTCTATATCAATACGCGAGCAATTTTTGTGACGTGTGGGCGTGTAGCTCGTCATATGATACAACAGGGAATAAAGGGGAAAATTGTTGTAACGCTATCAAAAGCTGCTGAAAAAGGTGTGAAAAATTCGGCGGCCTCTTCAGCAAGTAAAGCTGCTGCTAAGAGCCTTGTGGAAAGTATGGCGCAGGAACTTCAACAGTATAGCATAAACATTAATGGTGTATCGCCAAGTACCTTAGATACTGAAGCAAACCGTCGGGCGATGCCTAATGCAGACTTTAGCACATGGGTAAACCCTGATGACATTGTTGATGCATTCATGTTTTTAGCCTCTGAAGAAGCACAACGCATTCGAGGCGTAAATCTCACAGTATATGGCTAAGCTATAATTTAGTCGTTAAGGATGGGAATTCCATTAGGGCTCTTCTTTAAAAGTGATTTTCACAGGAAATTCACACACAAAAGCAATAAAATTTGCTATCCTGTCAATCAAAGAGGAAGGGTACTTGGAGGATAGCATGACTTATACGATTGAACGTCTTGATGATATGCCGGTTGCATTGGGTGTATGGCATCAAGATTTTGATTTTATGCGTGATAGCCGAGCATATTCTGCAGATATGCGGACGCTGCTAGATCAGCAAGAATCTCCAGTTTTCTATGTACTTGATATGAGTGCTTATAAAACCATGTCGCTTGAAGAGCTCATTGATGCTTCCAATTTGGCAGCACGTGGCAAAAATGCAAATTTTCACCACCCTATGGTTCGACAAATATTGTTGATTTCTACCGATAAAGGCGTTGAAATTTCAGCACAAGGTTTGTGAACAGAAGCATTCGGTAATGCGGATACGCTTGTTTTCCCAACCAGAGAAGATGCGCTCGCATATGTTGCTCAACAGCTGTCATGATGCTTTTGAGTGCTTGTTACGATTCCGTAAAATTTGAAAATGCTAGTATAGAATTAGAGGCAACACCACTACAATATATAATGATCCTGCAGCAAATTTAGTGTGAAGGAGGTGGTGGAAAGACTCAATGTCTACAGATGACTGTTGTTGTAAATGCCTCACGCTTAAAAGGTGTGACCTACAAAGTTCACGCTGCTTGATGAAAGCCGCCACTACCCATTTCCCCACGTGGCTGCAACTTTGCTTTTATAAATTATCTTCCTATTGTTCGGTTCTATCACAATCTATGTAAAGGATGATAGCTATATTATGGCACGCTTCTATCCCGAATTTTTCCCTACTTTTGAGCATGAACCGACGACAGACAAGTTCGCTATCCAACGTGTTAGTGATGGGGTGGGCGAAGGTGTAGTGGCGTTGGTTGATTTTGAGCCCGGTGAAATTGTGTTTCGGTTTACAGGAATTTTTTCCGCTGAGATCACTCAATTTACCCTACAGGTAAATGATCACCTCCATTTGCATGATCCTTTCTTTATGGGAAAGATTCTGCACTCTTGTGATCCCAATTGCACTGTCGATATGGAAACCCGTACTTTTACTGCCATTCGTCCTATCAAGGCGGGCGATTTTGTAACAATGGATTATGCTCAAACTGAAGCGCGTTTATTCCGTAGTTTTGAATGCTCGTGTGGTGCGGCCAATTGTCGTGGCTATATCACGGGGTATGCTGAGTTAATTCAAGAAGCTAGCTAAAGGCTTGAATCTCTCCCTATGCTGGTTATAAAAAGCGCCCGCTCTGGGCGTTTTTTATATCAAAACACAAATACTTTTTATCCTAAACAACGATAAGGATCATCATAGCGTATGAACTATGATCAAACGCAAATGCCATTTTTGGAATCTTTGCTACAAGAGCGTGATCGTTGGGCAACATCTTTTCATATGCCCGGTCATAAAGGAACCTTGTCTTTACCGCCTTTGCTGGAGTCTTTGATTGGCGATAGACCTTTTTCTGCAGATATTGTCTCGATTAATGACAATATTGATTATTTGCATAATCCGCAGACAACTTTGGCACAAGCCCAACAACTCGCTGCCGAAGCCTATGGGGCTGATCATACATTTTTTTTGATTAACGGGAGCACAGTTGGCAATATTGCTGCGGTAATGAGTACGACAAGCGACAAGCAAGCGATTGTAATGATGCGCTCGTCGCATCGTTCAGTGTATAGCGGTGTTGTTTTGTCAGGGGCTATGCCGATTTATATTGAACCTGAATATCATCCTCTTATTGGTTCCCCATTAGCAGCGCGCCCTGATGTTATACATGAGCTATTACAAAAACATCGGAACGTTGCGGCTGTACATATTACTTCACCCAATTATTACGGTGTATTATCTGATACCGCTCAAATTGCAAGCATAGCTCATCAATATGAAGCTGCCTTGTTAGTTGATGAAGCACATGGATCACATCTGCATTTTCATCCTGATTTACCCGCTTCTGCCACTCAATTAGGGGCAGATATAATTGTGCAAAGCACACACAAAACACAGGGGGCGTTAACCCAGTGCTCAATGTTGCATGTTAATGATGGAATAGTGAATGTCGGACGAGTGGGGCAAGTTTTGGCTGTGTTACAAACGTCTTCTCCGAGCTCAATTTTGCTGGCTTCTTTAGATGCATCACGGATGCAAATGGCAACAGAAGGACGCGCAAAGCTAGACGATATTATTCCTCTTGCGCAGTGGGCACGCCAACAAATACAGGCTATTGATGGGCTGTGGTGTTATGGGGATGATTTGTTAGGCATTGGTGGTGTATATGCTTATGATCCAACTAAGTTGATTATTCGCGTCACAGATATTGGCTATAATGGCTATGAAGCCTATGCCAAGTTACGTAATGAACATGGAATTGACTGCGAATTCTCTGATTTGCGTCAAGTAATTTGTTCCCTCACTATAGGCGATAACGAGGCATCAATCACAAAATTGGTGAATGCCTTTCGTGTATTAGCATCAGAAAAGCGCCCTTTGCGTTCACAAGCACCCGAAGTTGCACCACCAGCTGGTTTGCCGACCATAGCACTTAGTCCACGAGATGCCTATTACGCACCTTCGAGGTCAATTCCTATTGAACAAGCTATTGGTGAGGTGGTGGCTGAGAATATTATTCCTTATCCTCCGGGTATTCCTTTACTTGTGCCGGGTGAGATTATAGAACAGCAGCATTTAGATTATATGCGTTACATCATGCGAGAAGGTGGGAAAGTAATAGGCCCAGAGGATAAAAGTATTCAATATGTCCGCATTATAACAACCTAATTTTAAGAGACACTCAATCGACGTGGGCGATATTGAATTGCCTCTGCCATGTCGTTTAGTTCAATGTATTCGTGACCTGCGAGATCAGCTATAGTTCGCGCTAGTTTGCGAATACGGTGATAGGCACGTGCGCTCAAATGCAATCGGCGGATGGTGGCATCAAGTAGTTTGGTGGCTTCAGGGGTGGCAACACAAAACTTGCTGATGTCACTAGCGCCCATGTCAGCATTGGCATGAAGATGAGGGTATTCCTTAAATCGCTCTCGTTGAAGTGCTCTTGCTGCTTCAACGCGCGCACGAATAACTGCTGAGGGTTCGCCCATACGTTCATCGGTCAATTTGTCATAATCTACACGTGGGACTTCGATATGAATATCAATTCGATCTAAAAGAGGCCCAGATACACGTTGTTGATATTTTTGAATTTGGCGCAACGAACAAGTACACATCTGCACTGAATCGCCATAATAGCCACAAGGGCAAGGATTCATTGCTGCGACGAGCATAAAATTTGATGGAAAGGTGAGCGATTGTTTGGCACGGCTGATGGTGACTTGTTTATCTTCGATGGGTTGGCGTAACACTTCTAAGGTATGCCCGCCAAATTCTGGAAATTCATCCAAAAACAGTACGCCGCGATGCGCAAGGCTGACTTCGCCGGGGCGCGGATAGCTGCCGCCGCCTATCAGGCCTGCTTCGCTGATTGTATGATGTGGGGCGCGAAAAGGGCGTTTTAGTAGTAATGGCTGATCAGGGGCCAACAGATCGGCGACGGAATAAATGCGAGTGACTTCTAATGCTTCTGCTAAATCCATTCTTGGTAATATGCCCGGTAGAGCACGCGCCATTAGCGTTTTTCCAACACCCGGTGATCCAGTCATTAGGGCATTATGTCCGCCGGCAGCTGCAACTTCTAATGCGCGCTTTGCGGCTTCTTGACCTTTAATATCCTTGAAGTCTACATAGACGAGCGATTCTCCTTCATCAGCATAAAGGAATGGGTCGCGGCGCTGATAGGGAGGAATGACATTTAACCCATAAAGATGCTCTACTAAAGTGCCTAATGTTGACACTGGTATAATATCGATGTTGGGGACAAGGCTTGCTTGTGGTGCATCTTCTTCTGCAACGAATACTTGTTCAAAGCCAGCTTCTTGTGCACATAATACCATTGGTAAAATGCCACGCACATGTTTTACTTGCCCATCTAACCCTAATTCGCCGATGAATATTGATTTTGCTTCAGTATCTAGGGGAATTTGATCAGTAGCTGCTAAAACGCCAATAGCAATAGGCAAATCGTAAGCGGGGCCTTCTTTCGGCAAATCAGCTGGGGCAAGATTGACAACATATTGTTTATTCAAAAAGATGAGCTTTGAATTGCGAATAGCTGAGCGAACGCGCTCACGACTTTCTTGAACGGCTTTGCCGGGCAAGCCAACCACTGTGAAAGCAGGCAATCCTGCATTATTATAATCAACCTGTACTTCTATAATTTCGCCATCAATGCCAACTAATGCACAAGAGTACACAATTGCCAACATAAATCTTTACCTCTTAAGAAAATTTTTGACCATTTTATTATGCAGGATGATCGAATGTTCAGCTAGTTATCTCTAAGAAATCGTTTTTAATATGAAACATAAACGGTGGAAAAACATCAAGCACATTTTTTGAGATAATGGTACAGTGGTGGACAATAAGGTTTTAGTAGTGAATAAAAGGTTATGTTACTGAAGAAATTGATGATGCGAAAATTCCAAGTCTTTGTTTTAGTTTTAGCTACAAGTTTATTCTTGATAGGATATAAGTCGGTGTTGGCGCAAAGCCCACCAACCCCTATTACTTATGGTGAGACATTAGCAGGCAGCATTGATGCCGCAGGCGCAGAAGCTGTGTTTCTGTTTGATGCAGCAAGTGGCGATCAGATCACGGCAATAGTGAGCGCGGCTGATGATACGCTTGATCCTGTGTTAGACCTCACAACTTTCACTCGTACATTGCTCGCTACAGATGATAACAGTGGCCCAGCAGGAAGTGCCCAGATCACATATGTAATCCCGGCTGATGGTACATATAACTTGGTGGTGCGTGGCGCTGGTGGAACAACGGGAACCTTCACGATTAGTTTAGAAGCTGGTATTTCACAACCCACTATCGAACAACCCGCTTTAGACGATTCTCAAACCGTTAATACAGAACCAACAGACTCATCTCCTGTGGGGCTTGAACCACGTTTACAACGTATTCGTATTGGTTCTACTGTGAGCGGAACGCTTTCAGGAGATGCGAGTTTTAACTTGTATGCTTTTGAAGGTGCGGCAGATCAAGAAATTGCAATAACACCTGATCCGCGTACAACTTTTCAGCCTCTGTTGGTGCTTTATGATAGCAGTTTCACTGAGCTGGCGCGTGCTCAACCGAGTAATGCTTTACGCATAAGTCTACCTGCTGCAGATTGGTATTTTGTGGCTGCTGCAATTCCAGAACTTGGTGTAGGCGGAACGTTTGGTTTTAGCGTGCTTGATCAAGCACCAGCGGCTCAGCCCGCCTTAGGAGAGGATGAATTAATTTATGGCAATACCGTACGCGGAACTATCACAGACGCTATTCCTATAGTGCGCTATCGTTTTGCAGGAAATATTGGTGATCCAATAACCATTAGCATGGCAACGGTTAGCGGTGATTTAGATGCCTATCTCTTACTTGTGGATGCAAGTGGCAACATCATTGCTGAAGATGATAATAGTGGCAATAATACCGATGCACAACTATCGCTAGAATTACCGTCCACAAGCGATTACTTCATCATTGCAACACGGCGTGGGCAAGAGACGGGTTTAACCTCTGGTGAGTTCGTCTTAGCGCTTACTTCCAGTGCTCCTCCGCGTGTTGGTAGCGTAAGCCGTCCTCCTGTGCCAGAAGAATTTGTTGGGCTTTCAACCATTGATATAGGCTCAACTGTTACTGGACGGATCAGCAATGCTGTTTACCAAGAATTTTACGTGTTTTATGGTGAAGCTGGAGATGCTTTAACGATTACCTTAGAAGCTGCTGAGGGAAGTGAACTTGATCCATTATTGATTTTGCTCGATCAAAATCGCATTCCTGTTGATGAAAATGATGATGACGGTGATTCACAAAATTCGCGATTAGATGTTACTTTGTCTCAGACGGGTTACTATGCTATTGTGGCCACACGATACGAACTGGCTGAAGGTAGTACACAGGGCGCGTATACACTCAGTTTAATTCGTCAAGGTGGTTCGGTTGAAGATGTGCCACCGCCTTTTGAGCAACTAAATCCCATTCGGGTATTAGCAGGGGATAGCCCGACAGAAACTTTTACACCACTAGATTTTGCCGATGTTTTTACGTTTTCTGTTGCTGAAGGAGCATTGATTGATTTCGCTGTTACTACTGAAGATGGCACAATATCAACCGTAATTGTGACGGATAGTGAGCTAAATTTTGTGACAGCATCTGATAATGGCGTAATTCTTGCCGTTACAGCACCCCGTAGTGATGATTATTTGGCTTTTGTTGCTCCTCAGGCTGGGCCAATAGCAAATGTGGAAACTACATATAGCGTTACCTTAAGCGCTGATATTATTCGCTCAAATGCTGAAGCAGGAGAGCGCATTCCGATCACTTATGGCTCTACTGTGCGAGGAACTATTGATGATGAGCAACCCGCGATTCGCTACGTCTTTCAAGGTCGAGCAGGGGACATTGTTGAGATTAGCATGACAGCGCGTTCTGTAGCACAACCTTTAGATACACTGTTGATCTTACAGGATGAATCAGGCACAACGATTGCTGAAAATGATGATATTAATCCGGGAATTGTGCGAGATTCTTTCATATCAATAGAGCTTCCTAATGATGGCGAATATACGATTGTGGCTACTCGCTACTCTGGCACGACTGCGCCAATCACTTCAGGAGAATTCACTTTAACACTTTCTGTTCAAGACCCTATTTTCTCTAGTGTGGATCGCACTGCAGATCCAATTCGGTATGGCGAGACGATTCGCGCCAATATCAACGATGATACGAAGTTGTATTTCTTCTATTTTGAAGGAATGCAAGGCGACAATATTAGCATTGAGGTTCAAACGCTTTCGGGTAATTTGGATGCGGTGATGTATCTCTATGCAATTACATCGACGGGAGATTTCTTATTATTAACTTCTAATGATGATAGCCCACGCGGTGGAACGTTTGATCCGTATATTGAATATACTTTGCCACGTACTGGAGGGTATGTCATCGCGGTAACACGATTTGAAAGCCCAGACTCAGAGCCAACTGAAGGTGAATTTTCTATTTTGTTACTAAAGCAATCATGAGCAAGCATATTGTTTTAGGTTTTTTCTTTTTTCTTTGGTGGGGCATGATGTGGTGTATTCATCCCGCTGATGCCGATACACCACATCAAACACAATTAAACTTTGGTGATAGCGTTGAGGGTACCATTACGAATGCTCAATTTCGGCAGTTATACAACTTTGAAGGCCGTGCTGGTCAAGTTATCACCATTCAAATGACCCGCCAAAGCGGCAATCTAGACCCCTATTTACTTTTGCTGACGCAAAGCGGCGATTTGGTTACCTATAGCGATGATGCTAATAATCGTGATGCGGAAATTGTTTCGCAGGCACTACCTAGAGATGGTTCTTATACCATTATTGCAACGCGCTTTGGTCATGAACATGGTACAACTGAAGGTGACTATCTGCTTAAATTAGATACTGTTAGCGATACTGTTGCTGTTCCTAGCCCTACAACACAAAACTTTTTGCCAGATGACGATAACAGTGTGGTCACTACAACTACTGCACAATCGGGTGTTGTGTTGCTGCGTTATGGTGATGAAGTTTTAGGCCATGTGAACGCTCAACAACCTTATACTATCTATCGATTTGCAGCACAGCGTGGAGATGTCATCAATTTATCGATGACGCGCATTAATGGTGATCTTGATCCACTACTTGACTTGTTTGATCCAAACGGAAACTATTTGCTTAGTGGTGATGATGAGCAAGACACCTTAAATGCAATGATTAGCAACTATACTGTTCCGATGGATGGCGTATATTACATTCAGGCTACTCGCTATGGGCGACTTGAAGGTAGTTCGACAGGATTATATTCATTACGCATTGATGCTGTTCCAGTAGAGCAGTTAGGCACACGTCCTTCTAATGCGCGCGTGCTTTCTTTACCTGCTACTGTAAATGGAAGCATTAGTGAAGAGTATCAAACGCGCTTTTTTCAAATTGAGGCCCGACGTGGCGATATTGTATCTGTGGTGGCTACTCGTACAGCTGGAGATTTGTTGCCACGTGTCAATGTGTTGCGCGATGATCTTGCTCAGATTGCAACAAGTGTACTCAGTGATGATGAACTTACGGCTACTATTGGCGGAGTGACGATTCAAGTTGATGGCATATATTTTATTACAGTTACACGTGCCGATGGTACTGAAGGTGAGACAACAGGAGATTTTACATTATTGGTAGAGCGTCGTCCAAGCGTAGGGACAAGCGAAAACCTAGAAATTGTATATGGTGGCCAAGTTATCGGCACAATCAACGATGATACTGTACAAGAATCATTTGTCTTTATGGGGAAAGCTGGCGATCTTGTAACAATTAGCATGATACGTACAAATGGTGATCTGGATGCTTTACTCACCCTACGTGATGCAGATGGCAAACAAATTGCCGTCAATGATGATGGCTATGGGGATGGGCGTAAAGATGCTTTGATCCAAGACTATCGCCTACCTGCTGATGGTTTATACGTCATAGAGGCTTCACGCTATCGACGTGTTGAAGGCGATACAAGTGGTGATTACATATTGCGTTTGAATGCAGTGCCTACATCTTCTGAAAACTAATCCTTGTTGTGTGTGCAAAATCTCGCTAGCATCATCAGGCGTGTCTTGATGAAACAAAGGTTGTTATGGTTTTATGCTCACTTATCCTCAAGCAATTGATGTACTAAATGCCTTAATCGAACAAAGTCGCTTTTATCCTATAGAACAAAAAACGGCACGAGCAAATACTGTTCAGCGCACTTCCCAGTTATTGACTGCTTTGGATATTATGCCGTTTTCTTATCCCATCATCCATGTGACAGGCACAAAGGGCAAAGGTTCTGTTTCAGCGATGATAACTGCTATTTTACAGGCAGCAGGCTATCGTGTGGGCTTGTATACCTCGCCACATTTGCAAGATTTCCGCGAGCGCATACAAGTGAATGGTGAGCTTGCCAATCCTGATCTCGTGGCAGCGCTGGTTAGTCAAATGCAACCTATAATGAACACTATTGCGCATCTGCGTTGGTTTGAGGCCGTAACTGCGCTTGCTTTGTCCTATTTTCAACATGAAAGTGTTGATGTTGCCGTTGTTGAAGTTGGGGTAGGCGGGCGCTATGATGCAACTAATGTTGTGCAACCAATTCTAAGCATTATAACAAGCATCAGTTATGATCATATTTCCGTATTGGGAGAAACTCTCACTGAAATAGCAACAGAAAAAGCTGGCATCATCAAACCTAATATTCCAGTTGTCAGTGCACCACAACCACGTGAGGCATCGCTGATAATAGAACATCGTGCACAACAAGTGAATGCGCCTTTACATATGGTTGGGCGTGATAGCTACTATTTCCCCGCATATCCGAGCCTTTCAGGACAAGCCGTTGAAATTATCAATGCTAATGGTAGAACCGAACAATATAAAACAGCGCTTATAGGTAAACATCAAGCAATTAATACTGCTGTCGTGGTAGCTGCTGTTCAACAACTGAATAAATTAGGATGGAAAATTGCTCCTGAATCGATAGATAGGGGCTTAGCAAATGTGCGTTGGCCAGCACGTTTTGAGCTTTTAGAAGGTGACCCACTGCTTGTGATTGATGCTGCTCATAACCAATCATCGGCAGGATGGCTTGCCAAAACGCTTACACAGCTTTTTCCAGAGCATACATTAACCCTCGTTTTTGGTGCGATGTCAGATAAGGATGTAGAGGGGATGCTCAAAAAATTTATAGATAAGGCGCAACATTTTGTATTGACGCAAGCACGTAGCGGGCGCGCAATGTCGCCTGAACAACTACAAACAATAGCATTGTCCATTGGAATAGCTGAACAACAGATAACCCTTGCTGAAAGCGTAGAGGCAGCCATTACGTTCGCGAAACAAAGGCAAACACAGCTACTATGTATTTGTGGCTCATTATATGTTGTTGGTGAGGCGCGCGACGTTTTGGGGTTATCACCTGCACCTTTGTTGGCTTATAGCGGCCAGCAGGCGGAGTGAAACCTGCTGGCTAAACTTTATCAAAAACGCGCTCAAGCACTCGCCTTTAGGCGTATGTCGCTAGACTAAGACTTCGCGCGGTTTGGCACCACTTTCTGCTGGGCCAACGATGCCTTCTGCTTCCATCATATCGATCAAACGTGCAGCCCGTGTATATCCGATACGGAAGTGGCGTTGTAGCATCGAAATACTGGCCTTGCGGCGTTTTTTAACAAGCTCTACTGCTTCTTCATATAATTCGTCAGTATCACTATTATTCGAGGTGTCATTGTCATCTTCTTCAATGACTTCTTCGACTTCTTGCCAAAATTCTTCGGCACTTTTTGTAGGTTTAGGCGTTGCTGGCTTATCACGTGTGATGGTAAATACTGAACCACTGCTCTTACCTATTTCTGTGTTTTGAGAAGCAGGTTCGCGGCGCTCACCCGGTAAGGGTACGCCCATCTTGGGTTTGGGTATATCGCCATTTGTCTGATGAGCAATAGCTTGAGCGCTCTTCCAAAATTGTGTAATGCGATTAATCTCAGGATCAGAGACGTATACGCCTTGTAGGCGTAACGGTGCAGGAGAATCTGGGGCTTGATAAAGCATGTCGCCGCGCCCTAGCAGTTTCTCTGCACCCGGTTGGTCAAGGATAACGCGGCTATCCACAGAAGCTGCCACTGCGAAAGCGATACGAGCGGGGAAGTTCGCTTTGATCAACCCTGTGACCACATCAACTGAGGGACGCTGTGTTGAGATGATCAAGTGGATGCCTGTCGCACGCGCCATTTGGGCTAGACGTGCTAGGAGCCTTTCCGTTTCATCAGGAGCAAGCATCATTAAGTCAGCCAACTCGTCAACGATCACGATGAGATAGGGCATTTTTTCTTTGTCTGGGCCAATTTTAGCGTTGTAATCTAAAATGTGGCGTGCTCCCACACTCGCAAAACGCTTATAACGGTCGTCCATTTCGCGCTGTACCCACTTCAACACGCCGACGATGCGCTCTAGATCAACTACAACAGGGGCAACAAGATGCGGAATGCCGTTGTAACCTGCTAGCTCAACTCGCTTGGGGTCTACCATAATAAATTGCAAGTCCTCTGGCGAATTCTGCAACAATAAGCAAGCAATGATGGCATTAACACATACTGATTTACCAGAACCTGTTGCACCAGCGATCAAAAGATGTGGCATTTGTGTGAGGTCTGCAGATACTGCTCCACCATCTACCCGCTTGCCAAGTCCAATTGTCAGAGTTGATTTGGCGAGGAGTTTTGCGTGCTGTGGTGAATCCATGACATCTCGAAGACTGACGATCTCGGAATGTACATTAGGTACCTCAATACCCACATAGCCTTTACCCGGCACTGGCGCTTCAATACGAATAGACTTCGCCGCAAGCGCAAGCGCTAAGTCCCGATCAAGGCTGGCAATTGCTGAAACTTTTACTCTTGAACGACCACCACCGCGTTTTTCAATGTAGTTTGGTTCAATACCAAACTGCGTAATAACTGGCCCAGTATTAACTTCAACGACGCGGCCCGGCGCTCCGAAGCTCTCTAGCGTATCTTCGATGAGGCGGGCACGACGCAATAACTCATCCTGATCGATTGGACGCTGTGAGCCTTTTTCGAGAATTGCGCGATAATCTGGCATTTTCCAGCGCCCACGCTCTGCGGGGATGGGAAGACGTTCAGGCTCTTCTTGAGGAATCTCATCCTCATCCTCATCCTCATCCTCATCCTCATTACCCTCTTCATCGTCGTTGTCCTCGCTATCCTCGACTTCAGCGTTTTCATCCTCGTCTTCGTC
>RFGP01000035.1 GCA_003697365.1 Chloroflexota bacterium
CCTACTTTTACGGGGGTTGGCTCCACCCCTGTACCCAGTCCAACGGGGCTAGCGCAAGATGTGCTAAACTTTGAAGCTGTGGCACAATTTCAACCCCCTCCAGAACAATTGCCGCTAAGTCTTCAACCCTATGATCATTTTTTCTTTACACGCCCAGTTGATGCAAGTGGAAATAGTGCTTCGCTTTTTTATTACACTTATGGCTCACGATGGCAGGGCACAGCAAGAGTACATCATGGTATTGATATTCCTAACCCCATTGGAGAGCAAGTGCTTGCTGCAGCAGATGGCACAGTGTTTTATTCAGGGATTGTGTCAGAGGATGGCGAATATGAAGGCATGGAACTTTATGCCAGCTATGGAAATTTTATTGTGATTGAACATGATTTTACTGTAAAAGGAAAACCCGTTTATACACTTTATGCACACTTGGCTGCTCGATTGGTTGCTGAAGGTGAGCGCGTTCAAATGAATGACGTGATAGGGTTGGTCGGTAATACTGGCATTGTAACCGGGCCACATGTGCATTTTGAGGTGCGCTATGGCGAAAACAGCTATTGGAGCACACGAAACCCTCTTTTATGGATCGCACCTTATTTGGGGCATGGTGTCATTGCAGGGCGTATTACGGATGAAAATGGTGACTACATTGATGAAGTATCTGTTCAGCTTATTCGTGGTGGGCGCACTGTTGACCGTACAGTAACTTATGCACAGCCTTATGGCGGAACGCGCCGTCCATATCGTGTTGTGCCAGATGATAATTGGCAAGAAAACTATGTTTTTGGTGATGTGCCAGAAGGGGTATATCAAGTTGTTACTGTCGTGAACGGGCGAAGATTTCAGCAAACGGTTGAAGTGCGCGCAGGTATGGTGAATTGGGTTGAAGAATTTCGCTTAAACCCGCCCGAATCCACCCCGTTACCAACTATTTCATCTACTAATGGTAGTGAGTAAGGTAGTCGAATAAGAATCGCCCCTTGTGAGAGTTTGGCGTTCATCTTATGCTATTGCAAGCTAAGTGAGCATTAGCTAAACTGGCAACTTGTTTTTGAATAGCGATTGAAATAAATCGACTTCAGGAGGAAATTTAATGTCGGCAATTCTCACACGGCGTGTGATGATCGTTGGTGTGCTACTACTTATGTTTAGTTTGGTGGCAACAGCGACCGTTAACGCCCAAGATGGGGCCCGTCAATTAGTACCGGGCGAACCTGTAACAGGGACTCTTGATGCTGAAAACTTCGCTGAAAGTTATATCTTTTCAGCTTCAGAGGGAGATACAATTACTTTACGTGCAACAACAACAGATGACTTAACGTTGGCTTTGTTGCTTACTGATCCAGAAGGGCAAACAACTTCAGCGGCTGGTGAAGATAGTGCTATACTTTCCAATTATACTCTGCCTAAGGATGGTACATATGTAGTCACTGTACTGCGCGGCACAGGGGCTGAAGGAGATGCTAGTGGAGAGTATACCCTAAGTTTGGTGGGCGATATTACGCCGCCCGCTACTTCAAGCAGCGCTAATCAAGATGAAGGCCCAATTGTTATTGATGGCAATGATACTTATATTTCGTTGCCACAAGGTGGTATTGAATTTCAGTTAACATGGTTTTCTGCTGTTGATCTTAACTTAGAAGTGCGTGACCCCGTAGGTGGTGCATTATACTTTGATAATCTTACTGTACCAAGTGGTGGAGAGCACGGCGGAAATGTTAACGATCTTTGTGATGATGCAACATCAGATTCACCGACAGAAACGGTTACATGGCCACAAGGATTTGTGCCTGCAGGAAGTTATGAAGTTATTATTTACTACCAAAATCCATGTACCACTGGCGGCCCACAGACTTTTGAGTTGTCGGTATCGGTTAATGGGGAAGATGCCCGTACTATCACGGGTGTTGTAAATCCCGGACAACGCTATTTAGCGCGTGTTGAATTAGATACAAATCGTACTTGGACACTCTTTAATGGTGGTGTTGATACTGGTCAGCTTGATTTATCTCGTGTTGCAAACCCCTTTGAAGCAGAGATTGGTCAAACGTACTCTGACACTATTACAAACGACAATCCTAAAGATGCCTATGTATTTGAAGGCACAGCAGGTCAAACACTTGATATTGCTATGAATGCAACATCAGGTAGTCTTGATACCTTGTTAATTGTCCTAGACCCAGAAGGCCGTCGTATTGCTGATAATGATGATGCAAATGACAGCACGAATTCGTTTTTGACAATAACATTGCCTACAACAGGTGAATATACTGTTTTGGCAACTCGTTATGGGCAGGTTATTGGTGGAACTGAAGGAAACTATACTCTCACAATTGTGAATTCTGCGAGTTCTGTTGTTGATGCTGATGATGTTTCTACGACTGATGAACAGCCCGTAACTACTACTATTGATGCTACGCCACAGGGTAGCATTGAAGTAACGCTGACATGGCAAACCAATGCAGATTTGCAACTTTTGGTGCGTGATCCAACAGGTGAGTCGATTTTTGATGATAATCCGAATGGTTTAAGTGGTGGTATTTTAGATCAAGATCGTGTAGGGAATCGTGGATGTGTCAATACAACCACTTCACCGATAAGTTATATCTATTGGCCTGCTAATCGTGTACCACCAAGCGGAACATATGAGGTAGAAGTGTGGTATCAAAGCGATTGCGATGATCCACGTCCTGTATCATTTGACTTGTCGATTGAAGTTGATGGATTATTATTAGCCCCTCCCGGAGCAACAAGCACAGTCACTAGCACCGCTACGGCCGTAGGTAACCGATTTATGATCACTTTTACCTATGATCAAGTATCTGGTACAGTGGCTTTAGGCGATGGTGGTTTCTTTAATATGGATAGCCCATCGGGATTAAACTATCGCGATCAACTAAGCACAGCTCAACTAATTGAGCTTAACGATACTGTACAAGGCCGCATCGATCCGGAACAACCATTTGCTATTTATCGTTTTAATGGCCAAGCGGGAGATCGCATAGGTATTCAGGTACAACGTTTAACAGGAACGTTAGATACAGCTGTCTATTTGCTGGACGCAAATGGTGTTCTTTTAGTTGGAAACGATGACGTGGAGCCGGGCGTGAATACGAACTCTCAGATTACGGAGTATACGCTTTCATTGACTGGTACCTATTACATTATTGTTTCTCACTATGGCCTTCAATATGGTGGCACATCTGGTGATTACCAACTTGTTTTGGCCTCTTTTGGTGGTGCTGCGTCTCAATAGCCGTAAAGACACTTAGCCGTTAAATTATATGTGCCTGTCTATTGACCAGACAGGCATTTTTCTTTTTCCCTGAGCGAGAAAACGCTATTTTTTTAATGTTATGATTGTGCTACAATCATAGAGGAAAGTTTCTTCGTCTTAGATATATGGCGTGGATACTTAATCAGCGCCTTTGCCACTAGAGTATACCCGCTCAATGGGCAGCCGATGGTATAGAGATGCTTGCTTTTCAGGTTCATAATGATGCTTGATCTTTCTAGTGGCAAAGGTTAGAATTAGAACAAAATTTCCACACAATTGCCCTTGAGGTTAGTCAAATATGTCAAAACGAAAAAAAGCGACTAAAAATGAACCACTAGAAAGTATCCAGCAAGATCGAGAAAAACGCGCCAAAGTTATTGAAGCAACCATCGCCGATCTAGAAAAACGATTCGGTGAAAATGCTGTTATGCGCTTGGGGGACGCAGATCACATCATCAATATTGATGTTATACCAACGGGCTCTCTTGCTATTGATTTGGCGTTGGGTATTGGCGGTATTCCGCGTGGGCGAATTACTGAAATCTATGGCCCAGAAAGTTCCGGTAAAACAACCCTATGCTTGAGCGTGGTTGCTGAAGCACAAAAACTGGGTGGTATTGCTGCTTTTGTGGACATGGAACACGCGCTCGATCCGCTATATGCTGAGGCATTAGGTGTAGACATTAACAATCTCTATGTTTCTCAGCCTGATACTGGTGAACAAGCTCTTGATATTATCGAGGCTTTGGTGCGTTCGGGTACGATGGATGTTGTCATTTTGGATAGTGTGGCGGCTTTAGTGCCTCGTGCTGAAATTGAAGGTGAGATGGGGGCATCTCATGTGGGCTTACAGGCGCGTTTGATGAGCCAAGCGTTACGCAAAATTGCTGGTGCTGTTCAACAAACGAACACAGCAATGATATTCACGAATCAATTACGAGAAAAAGTTGGGGTGATGTTCGGTAACCCTGAAACTACTTCTGGTGGGCGCGCATTGAAGTTTTATGCGAGCATCCGTATTGATATTCGCCGCATTCAATCCATTAAACAAGGGCAAGATATAGTAGGAAATCGCACACGGGTCAAAGTTACGAAGAATAAAGTTGCTCCGCCATTTCGACAAGCTGAATTTGATATTATGTATGGTGCTGGCTTTAGCAAATCCGGTGATATTTTGGACTTAGGCACAGAGCTTGGCATTATTGAAAAGCGCGGCGCGTTTTATCGTTACAATGATGGCTTGATTGGACAAGGGCGCGAAAACGCAAAAGAATATCTCGACAAAAACCCCGACCTTCTGTATGAACTAGAGATGCTTATTCGTGAAGCTGCTGAAATGGCCTCTCCAGTACGTGCTGCAGCTGATGACGAAGAAGAGATTATAGAACCTCTAGATGAATAGATGCTCTTTTTGCGTTTCTTGGTGAAATTTCTGCAATAATACGCCTAATAGGGCGTATTGTTGTATATAGTTAGAAAGATTTGGCCGTTTTGGCCCATCTTTCTGTTATAGATCATAGGTATACATTGATATTTGAGGATAGCTATTACATGAATTTGGACAATAATTTAAATACCCCATCAACATTGCGTTATCGCACTTCTTTCTTGCTTGGAGGGGTTGGAGTTGTTGCGTTAATTTTCGTATTTATATTTGCACTTTTGGGCGCAAACCCAAGCGAAGCTGATCAACGCTCTTATATGGGGCAACAAGCGGCACAAGGAGTTTTAGCAACTGGAACTTTAGACGTGTTATTGAGCACTTTTATACCTGATCCAGATGCTCGTGCGACTGTTGATGCTGCTATCGAAGATGAGATTAATTCTGCAATTATCAGTACACTTATTGCTTTAACGCCTACTGCTACGCCATTACCTACAGATGTGCCCATTCAAGATACATTTGTTGAGAATAACCCATTTCTAGGCCCTGAAGATGCTCCTATAACTATAGTGGAGTTTTCAGACTATAATTGTGGTTTTTGTGGGCGTTTTCATAGTACTACCTTAGACCCACTTCTAGAGCATTATGGTGATTTAGTGAAATTTGTTTATCGAGAATATCCCGTGATTGGTGGGCAAAATACTGCTGATATTGGTGCCGCGGCCCAATGTTTAAATGAGCAAAACTTATATTGGGAGTTCACAGAACTTGTATGGCAAAACCAAACTAGCCCCAATCGTGTTCAGATCGATGGAAATGTTTTAGGTGATTATGCTGAGCAAGTAGGTGCTGATACAGATGCTTTGCTTGAGTGTTTAGAATCTGGGCGTGGTTTTGATGTCGTTTTAGCAGATTTTGAGGCAGGACGCGCATTTAATATCACAGGAACGCCAACATTTTTCATTAATGGTGAGCGTTTTGTTGGCGCACAACCAATTGAAGCATTTTTCAACATTATTGATCGCAAGTTACTTGAACAGGGTATTGAGCCGCCTGCACGTGATTAATTGAGGTAGATTATGACCGAACATCAACGAGTAGATGCTCAACCTTCAGTATTGCCTAAGGATTTAAAACCTCAGCAATCAAATCATCAGAATGCAGCACTTATGCTGACAGCGGCTATTTTCTTTGCTTTAGGCTTTGTTATTGCCGCGATTGCTTTTTCAGGTGATGATAAAGAGACTAATGTTTCATCTAGCTCATTAGATAGCGTTGTTGTCAATAATGCCGTTCGGAGTACGTTGGAAGCGTTAAACATTGTTGATATTGATGACGAGTATACCCAAAGGGTTAACATAGCTGTACAAGGTACTTTTATGGCTTTAACGCCTACGGTTACGCCTACACCTACACCGATACCAGTACAACAGACGTTCAGTCAGAGCGAAGACCCTATTCTTGGGGAATTCGATGCACCTGTTGTGATGGTTGAATTTGCATCCTATACTTGTGGTTTTTGTGGACGTTTTCATCGAGAAACTCTGCCCGCTTTGCTTGAGCATTATGGCGATCAGTTGGCTTTTGTGGTGCGAAATTTCCCACGTAGCGATAGCGAAATCACCTTGAATGTACTTGCGCAATGTGCTTATGAACAAGGTGATGAGAAGTTCTGGGCTTTTACAGATCAGTTTTGGTGGAATCAAGTTGAGAGCCAGTTGCCATTGAACGATCAAACAATTAACTTATTTATTCAAAATGCTCAGCTGGATACAGAGCAATTGAATACTTGTTTGGCAGATGAGCAATCCTTAAATAAAGTGCTTGATGATCGTCAAGTTGGGCTTGAGTGGGGCGTAACAGGAACGCCTGCGTTTTTCATCAATGGGGTGCCTGTAGTAGGTGCTCAGCCACTCGCATATTTTCAAAATATTATTGATGATTTGTTGCGCCAGCAAGGAATCGAGCCTCCCTCTCGCACTTGATAGCATGAAAGAAAAATAATTCTACATTGTCAACTATGCTTACGGGCGCTATAATGCGCCCGTGTTAAGTTCTTTATGGATGAGGAGTGGATTTTGATGGTAAACGATGCAGTAGAATCGATGGATACACCGCAAGATGATGAAAAGCTAAATGCGGTATCTGATCCATCTACGGATAACAACGCTGCAACGTCACCTGAACCAACCTCTGACACAGTCTCTGAAATCACCCCTGAAGCCGTGGCCGAAAATATCGCCCCAGAGCCAGACGCGAGCGTTAATGCTGCCGTTGAATCTGATGAATCTGCTGAAGTGGTGGAAGAGGCCTCCGTGGCAGAGGTCGGTGATGCAGTAAGTGAGGCAACACCGGAAGCAGAAGTGGCAGCGGTCAATAGCATAGCTGATTTGTCTGTGAAGCAGGCCGTTACTGGTGTTGTGACTAAAGTAATGTTAGCCGGCGCAATTGTCGAATTAGCCCCCAATATACAAGGGTTCTTGCACATTTCACAACTTGGCGAAAAGCGGGTTAAAAATGTGACAGATGTTGTTAAGGAAGGGGATAAGATCACAGCTTATGTGTTGGACATTGATTCTGACAAGCAGCGCGTGATTTTGACCTTGATTAAACCACCAGCACTGACGTGGCCAGAATTGCAAAATATGGTCAATCAGAATGTGACAGGTAAGGTCGTTCGGATTGAGAAGTTTGGTGCATTTGTTGATATTGGTGCAGAGCGGCCGGGCTTGATTCATGTGTCAGAATTGTCAGATGACTATATTTCTTCCCCCGAAGACAAGGTGAGCGTGGGCGATGAAATTGAGGCACGGATTATTGGGGTTGATTTGAAGAAACGTCAAGTTGATCTTAGCCTTAAAGCATTAACAGCTAAGCCCACAGTTTTAGAAGATGAAGATGATGATGTTCCAATGACAGCGATGGAAATCGCTATGCGTCGGGCACTCGTCAAACAACAGAAAAAAGCACGCAAAGCAAAGTCGAAATAGACTTTGATAGCGTCGGCAGGTATAAAATAGCCCCTTCCTAGTAGGTGTCCGAAAGGGGCTTTTTGTTTTTGTGATGTGCTGCTAGGCTTCTTCATCTATAGATTGCATTGCATATACTAAGCGTGCTGAAGATGCAATGAACAAACTTGTCATTGTTAACGCTGATGCCACACACCATAAACACCATTTTTCTAAGATAAAGCCTTCTACGTATGTTAAAAACAGTGAATAAATGAAGCCAAAAAGGGTGACGCTGAATAATAGGGCATGGCCAAAATCTTGTAAAAGCTGTATGCGGTTTTGAAGCAGCAAACAAACTCCTATAAAGCCATAGCCCAATAGGCCCAAAATTGTGATAGGTATGCCTGCTATTTCTGCATAAGCGCTATTTTGCACACTAGAACAGTCAATTGTGCTGGTTTCTGCACAGATGACCTCTGTATCAGATAGTTTTACATAGGTTAGATAAAGGCTAATTCCAACGCCAATAAGTGCTGCTAAAATTGCAAAACGTCGTAGCCATTCATCATGATTAAAATTTACGTGCGATTCTTGATGTTGGGATGATGAGGTTGTACTTGCTGTCATCAAAACCTCCTTATGGTTGGTGTATATTGTTCCTATTATGCATTAGATAAAAGGTTGTTTGTGTGTGGCGCGCACCACACTAATTCCTCAGAAAAGGGGGTGTTTATAGTAATCTTATTCAAATGAGGGTTGGTTGAACTTGCTAGTCTTCTCCAATCCATAGCATACCACACGCTTTTATATTAGGTAAAAACTTGAACGATTGGCGATTGTATAATTTCCTATATTGTGATGATAATGCTCATGAACCCCTAAATATCAAGTGGCCAAACTTGCGCTATCTCACCTTCTTCTATACGTTTAGTGCCCGCTGGAATGATAAGTAGGGCATCTGCTTTTACAAGTGAGGATATTGCACCACTGCTTTGTGTCCCTGTTAGGTAAGCTCGTGTTTGTCCATTTTCATGAACTAATCGCACACGAGCAAAAGTCATGCGTCCATCGCTTTCAATTATTTCACCTGCAATGACATTTTGTGTAGGCATATCCGTTGATTGTCCTAACATTTTCGCAATCATAGGGCGTACAAAGACCATGAAGGTGACCATTGCAGAGACTGGATTTCCCGGTAATCCAATAAATGGAACTCGCTCAATTTGACCAACCGTGAGCGGTTTGCCCGGACGCATATTGACTTTCCAAAATTCAAGTTGACCCATTTCTTCTAAAACGGCTTTCACTACATCAAACGCACCTACAGATACCCCTGCTGAACTTACAATGAGGTCGGGGTTTTGCTCAAGTGCTTCTGAGAATTTTTGCCGAACATCTTCTTTGGTATCACGAACAATCCCTAAAGAAAGTGCTTTTCCACCAAATGTCTGAACGAGCGCTGGTAATGTGTATCCGTTCATATCTCGAATTTTTCCGAGCTGGAGGGGTTGCTCTGGAGTTAATAGTTCATCTCCAGTAGAGAGTATTGCTATAACAGGGCGTTTATGAACGTTGGCGGTGCTATACCCCAATCCTGCTAAGATGCCAATATCTGCAGCACGTAGGCGACGACCTGCTCTCAATACAACTTCGCCTTGCTTAACATCTTCACCAGCTGCACGAATATTGCTACCATAACTGACAGCACGTTGAATTGTTACGGTTGTGGGAACATCTGGCGTATGGCGTTCGTTGCCTGTGTATTCAACGGGCACAACCGTATCTGCTCCATGAGGAATTGGAGCACCTGTCATGATGCGAGCAGCTTGACCACGTTGCACAGTGCGCATCGGATGGTGTCCAGCGGGTATATCTTCTATAACCGTTAAGGTGACGGGAATTGAGACGAGATCAGCGTGTATAATAGCGTAGCCATCCATGCTACTATTTGCAAATGGCGGGAGATCGTGCGTTGCAATGACATCTTCAGCTAAAACACGGCCTAAAACTTCTTGAATTGGTAAGTTTTCGCTGGAGGTTTGTTGCAGTGGGGCTATGAGATGTTGTATTGCTTCTTGAACAGTTCGCATCTTATGACTCCTATCTTGTGTCTAGTATTTATGAGGCAAGATTTCTATACATTTTTAAAATACGCTACAATGAAAATATAAATGCGCCTATCGAGGAGAAGATTATGACAGAAACTGAAAAAGATAGACCTATATTGGTAATTACGGAAGGCGAACAAGCTGGCCAACGTTGGACAATAGAAGGCGATGTTTTTCTCATTGGGCGTGGGGGGGAATGCGATCTTATTTTACCAGAGCGCCAAGTATCACGAGAACACGTTCGTATTTTCCGAGAAGGTGATAAGTATATTCTTGAAGATTTAGATAGCAAAAATGGTACTTGGCTGAATAATACACAAGTGCAAAATACACGAGTGACATTGCATGATGGTGATGAAATCAATATTGCAATGGCTGTTCGGATGACATATGTCGGTAGTGAAGCTACTGCCCCGATGATACTAAATGAAGCGATGGGGGGGGGAGGAAGAGGACGTTTGCGTCTTGAACGCAATGCGAGACGTGTTTTTATTAATGACACCGAAGTCGATCCACCCTTAAGTTTACCCCAATATCGCCTTCTAGAGCTGCTTTATGATGTCGGTGGAGCAGTTCGTACTCGTGAAGAAGTTGTTGAATATGTATGGCCAGATGCTGCAAGCGATGGGGTCAGTGAGCAAGCTATTGATGCGCTTGTGCGTCGCCTGCGAGATCGACTGCATGAAGTTGATCCTGAGCATCAGTATGTCGTTACTGTGCGAGGACATGGTTTCCGCCTTGATAATCCAGAATCTTAAATTTTTCCCCTGTCAAACATTGACAGGGGAAACCACTGTGTTATGACTGTGTACTCGATGCAGCCAATTCTACATATTCCATCGCAATACGCTCTTTAACCGAATCAGCCAAAATATTATCGACAATCTCTGATATTAGGGTTGCTTTATATTCCGCATCAGATAGTGACCAAGTTCGAGATTTGATCTCTAAATATTGATGGCGTGCTGTCGGTTCTATAATGCGATCCAGATTGACATAGAATAATATGCCTTTGTAGAGAATATGCCATCGTCTACGCTCTTTTTGAATTTCAAGCTCTTTAGGTGCTTTGAAATATTCACGATAGAAACGTAAAGGACGATCTGCTGGTGCTAGGAATTGCGAACGAGAAAGAAGTACTGCACGCCCGAATTCTCGCTCTTTGGTGGGCGATGTATATGTTAACCGAGTACGTACATTCACCACATTACCTTCTTCATCGAGATAGTCATCTTCGCGATAGCGAACACGCCCACTATCTTCACTCTCAAATAAAAAGTATGTATCGTATTGTCGATAATGTGAATGTTTGACAATTTCTACGTCAGGATGATTGAGCAAATCTTGGATACGCTCAGGTTCATCAAAGACAACTTTTAGCTGAATCTCGAAACTTTCTCTTTGCTCTAGGCTTGCAATAGAGATGAGCTTAGAAAGGATGTTTTGGGTGTATTCGCGTAGGAAAGTGTCGATTTCTTGTGCTATTTCCTTTGCTTCCTTAAGTAGAGGGGCAACATCAACTGTTTGAAGGACACGTTGACGCATAAGCCAGCGCCCATTGCACATAACATCTTGCACATCAGTCGATTTACAAGCATAAACAACTTGCCCATAGATTCCATCAGGATCATGATTAAATTTAGGCGTGTTATGCAAAGTTTCTAAGTTTATGGTGATGATGTCCGCACGTTTGCCTACTTCAAGGCTGCCTGTAATGTCTCCGATGTGCGCAGCTTCTGCTCCGATACGTGTTGCCATCAAAAGCGCTTGCTTAGCAGGTAGGGTGGTTGGATCGTTGGTGGCCACTTTTGCCAGAAGTGCGGCTAGATGTATTTCAGTAAACATATCTAGATCGTTGTTGCTGGCTGTTCCATCAGTACCAATGCCGACATGAATACCTTGTGCTAACATTTCTGCTATTGGGGCAATACCACTTGCTAACTTAAGGTTACTTGTTGGATTATGAGCAACCCCAACCTTATGATTATGCAATGTGCGTATTTCACCTTGATCAACATGCACACAGTGTGCCGCAAGGCATTTATGGTCTAAAACGCCTAATTTTTTGATACGCGGAACAGGGGGCATTCCAAATTCTTTACGGCTATCTTCAACTTCTTGGCGCGTTTCGCTGACATGGATAAGAATTGGAACATCATAAGTTTTTGCAATGCGAGCACACGCTTCAAGGATTTCATCTGTACACGTATAAGGAGCATGTGGTGCTACGGCAGGAATAACGAGAGGGTGGTCTTTCCATTCTTGGATAAATTTTTCGGTATATGCAAGGCTATCTTCATAGCTTTCAGCATCAGGTGCAGGAAACTTCAAGACACTTTGGCCACAAATGCCGCGTATTCCGATTTCGGCAGCTGCACGTGCAACTTCTGATTCAAAATAATACATATCGGCAAAGGTTGTTGTGCCACCCATAATGAGCTCTGCCATGCCAATTTTAGCGCCCAGATATACAAAGTTTTCATTCACAAACATGCGCTCAGTTGGCATCATATAACCAAGTAGCCATACATCTAGCCGCAAGTCATCTGCTAAGCCGCGTAGAAGTGTCATAGAGAGATGTGTGTGAGTATCCACTAAGCCGGGCATGATCACTTGCCCCGTACAGTCAACAACCTCGTTTGCTTGATAGCTTTTTTCAAGCTCTTCGCGTAGACCGACGGCTACAATGCGATCATCCTTAACAGCAACTGCCCCATTAGGATAAACATCCATATTTTCATTCATGGTAAGGACAGTTCCACCAACAAACAAAACGTCTATACGTTGCATGAGGGTCTTCCTTCAGTCTATCTTGCGAAAATTGAGAGCGATTATAACGCAAACAAAGGTTGCGTCGATAGGTAGAGATATATTTTAAGCCAATAGCAAGTTTAACGTTGGGCTTGGATTTGTTTTAGAGCGTCTAGTGTTGCAATTTCTAGGGCATCTTTGCCAATAAGTTGTGATAGTCGATCAAATACTTGTAGAGCATAGGTGGGTTGATCTTGTTGTACATACAAACGCATTAATTCGCGTACAATATCTTGTCGCTGGGGTTGCATAGCGTTGGCACGTATCAGAAACCCTAGAGCTTCTTCCGTGTTATATTGTTGTCGAATTTGGGCTAATTTGAAGAGTGCATCGCCAGCCATTTCTCGCATTTCATTACGACGACGGTTTGCCCAGTCAGCGTCTATGGATGTCAAAAAATCATGACGATAGAGATTGATGGCTTTGCGATAAAGCTGTTCTGCTTCTTCATCTTCAGCTATATCTGCGTTCTGAATGGCTTCTTGAAAAAGTACTGCATCATAGCGTAGTTCTACATCAGGAGAAATACGATAATAACCACTGCTATACACCATCAATGGCACACCAAGTAAATCATTGATTTTGCTTTTAGTAACATGAAAAACATTAGTGGCATCTTTAATACTTAGCTCTGGCCAAAAGGTGCGGAAAATGTCGTCGCGTGTGAGCATGGCACGATCAATGAAGAAGAAAAATAATAAGCGTGGAAGTTGCCCTTCCCAATGATCAATAAGCCTGCTATTGACCCATACATGCCCTTCACTGAATGCTCGAACTTCGATGAGTGGGCGATTATGGGTTGGTATGTATTTGGCTGACCAATAATCCTGCGGTATTTGCAAAATACCAATAAGCTCTTCTGCTTCTTTGTGAGAAGAAAGCGACATTGGGAAGCGCCTTCCTGCTAGCACAATGCATTTTTTCCCCTCAAGGTTTGAAGCAATTTGGAGTATTGTTGGTGTTATGTTTTCAGCGCTGTTGCCATCAAAGCCATCAATATATAAAGTATCGCTGTCTAATTGATTAAGCGTTTGAGCAATTTGATTAGCAGCTGTTTTCCAATTTGATTTAAGGGGGAGCTTTTTCTTGCTCTGAAGTTGTATAGCATCGGCAATGGTATCAATGCATTCTTGTGTAGAACTATTTTGCGGCAAGTGAACATAGATGGCATCAAGGTTTTGTAACAGAAACCTCTTAAAGAGATAATGCTGTGGATAAGTAGAGGGATGCAATAAGATTATTGATTTCTCTTTACTTAAACGTTCATATTCAGTAATGAGAGTAGAGTATAATATTTTTTCAGACATTCTTACTATACGCTCCTTAATGTTTATCTATCGACGCAATGATAAAACATTTGTAAAAGTATTGCAATCTAATTATGTTATAACTTTGCTAACAACCTGAATTATCCACCGAAGTAGTATATTGGCGCTGGAGTATATGTTGCTGTGGGTGTTGGTGGTAGTGTAGGGCGGCGTGTAGGAGCGGGGTCTTCAGGATTACGTAACGTTGCACATGCTAAGGAACTGATCAGCAAAATGGTGACAAGGATGAATATAATAGAGTGGCTTTTATTTAACACTTGGCTCATGGCATACACTACTCTGGTGTTGGCGCTGACATTAAACGACGAACATAAATGACTTCAGGCATCATATCAATTTTGTTTAGCACTAAACTTAATTGATTAACATGCGTTACTTCCATTACAAGACGGAATAAGGCGATACTTTTATCGGATATGTTGATGTTAACATTGGTCATGTTGATACCTTGTTCCGCAATAATACCACCAATATCACGCATTAAGCCACCACGATCACGTGCTTTTATCTCAATTGGAACGCTATATACTTGTGTATGATCATCTCTCCAATTAACTTGAATGAGCCTTTGTTGCTCAGTTGTGTTTATGATGTTTTTACAGTCAATGCGATGCACTGTTACCCCGCGTGCTCGTGTGATAAAACCAATAACAGGATCACCGGGGGCAGGGTGACAACATGATGCTAGACTGACGAGCAGTCCACCCAACCCAGCAACATCTATGCCATGATCTCCATTCTTAGATGTTGTCGGCTTTTTAGGAATAAGTTCATCACGTTTTTCTTCTTCGCGTCGTTGTTCTAGTTGCACTACTTTGGAGACAACGCTTGAAGCAGTAATATCGCCAAAACCAATTGCGGCTAACATATGTTCGACAGATGGATAGCCGGCAATTTGTGCTATTTCAGCACGAACGTAGTCTTCCATTCCCAAACGTTTAAGTTCACGTTCAAGAGCATCACGTCCTAATGAAATGCTCTTTTCACGATCTTGTTTGCGGAACCAATGTTTAATCTTTTGACGCGCGCGCTGAGTTTTGGTGTAACCCAAGTCAGCGTTAAGCCAGTCAAGACTAGGGCCACCCCTGTTGGCAGTAATAATTTCGACACGATCACCTGTTTTAAGGCGATAATCTAAACTTACCATCTGCCCGTTGACTTTGGCACCTCGACAACGATGACCGACTTCTGTATGAATGTGATAGGCGAAATCGATTGGCGTTGCGCCATCTGGCAGATCGATAATATCATTGCGGGGTGTAAAAACATAAATACGATCACCCCCAATGCTTTCCTTCATTGCTTCAACGAACTGCTCAGCATCTTGAGATTCATCTTGAATGTTTTCGAGCAGGCGGCGCATGTAGTTAATGCGCTGCTCAAAGCTCATATCAGGTTTGCGACCATTTTCTTTATAGCGCCAATGGGCAGCAATACCATACTCATTTTCATAATGCATTTGATGCGTTCGGATTTGTACCTCTAGTGTTTTACCTTCTTCATCAACAATGGCCGTATGTAAACTTCGATAACCATTTTCTTTTGGCGCAGCGATGTAGTCGTCAAACTCACCGTGAATAGGTCGCCACAAGGTATGTACAATTCCCAACACTTGATAACATGTAGGAATATCATCTACTAGAACTCGTACAGCACGCACATCAAAAATTTGCTCAAAAGGTACTTGTTTACGCATCATCTTGCGATAGATGCTATAAATATGCTTTGGTCGTCCTGTAACGGTTGCTTTTATATTATTTTCTTTCAATACTTGTTCTAATTTTGAGATAATGCGCTTCATATGTGCTTCACGAGCACGGCGTTGCTCAGCCAGCTTTTGAGCAATTTCTTTATACTTTTCTGGCTCTAAATAGCGAAATGACAGGTCTTCAAGTTGCCATTTAAGATGACCAATACCAAGCCGATTCGCCATTGGTGCGAAAATGTCTAGTGTTTCGCGCGCGTTACGAATTTGGCTTTCTCGTGATAGCGAGCCTAAAGTTCGCATGTTATCAAGCCGATCTGCTAGTTTAATGAGAATGACACGAACATCGTTTCCCATTGCAATAAACATTTGGCGCAAATATTCGGCTTGTTGTTCATTGCTGGAGCGCTTGGGTTTATTTGCATTTGCTTGTTTAGGAAGTGCCTCCATTTTGGTGACACCATTCACTAACAATGCAACATTTTTCCCAAATTCGGCTTCAATTTGCTCGATAGTAATATTAAGGCAATCCTCAACAGTGTCATGCAAAAAAGCAGCTGCAATTGTTTCAGCATCAAGGCCCATTTCGGCTAAAATTAATGCCACATTGAACGGGTGTACTATATATGGTTGCCCGCTTTTGCGTTTTTGCTCTTTATGCGCCTCAGCTGCAAATTCATATGCCCGTCGAACCAAATCTTCATCAACTTGGCTTCGATTGGGCATGATTTTCAAAATTTCCTCAATATTCATACTTTAGCATCCACCCACTAAAACCTTTAAAATATTATAACATTTGTTAATTGAGTTTGTATTAACTTGTTCAAGAATACTAAATTGAACTGTTTGTTGATAGTCTAGTAGTCATAATGATACTCAATGCTGCTTAAGGAGACATGACTTTGTTCAAAAGAATTCTAGTATTGTTTGTGTTTATGCTCTTAATATTAGGGCACGTATCTTATAACCCTTCAGAGGCTCAAAGTGAAGATTCCCCTATTGTAATTGGAACCTTAGATTTGCCCGTTGTGCTTGATCCTGCTACGGCTGATACTTTTGTAGAATGGGAAATTTTAAGCCATTTATACGTTGGACTAACTCGACAAGTACAGGGGTCTGTAGAGTATGAGTTGGCAGCTGCTAGTAGCCATGAAGTTTCTTCAAATGGCTTAATTCATACTTTTACATTGCGTGAAGACTTGATTTTTAGCGACGGAACACCGATTACAGCCCAAACCTTTGTAAACAGCATTCAACGTGTTCGTACTCTTAATGAAGGTGGAGCATCTATTGTCAATAGCGCTGTGGTGGATGTGGTGGCTTTGGATGAGCGCACAATTCAATTTGAGTTAGTGTCTGCTATACCATATTTTGAGGCTCTGCTCTCTTTGCCGCCATTTTTTGCCGTACACCCCAAAGATTTTTCCGCAGGTCAAGTATCAGAGGGGCAAGATAGTTTAATTGGCAACGGTATTTATGTGTTACAGAGCTATGAGGTAGGGCCAGTTTTTAACTTAGTTCCTAACCCTAATTACCAATTTGGTGATCCCCCAAAGAATAGCGGTATAGTCTTGCGTTACTATTCAGATACTGAGGCTTTGCGTTTAGCTGTTTTGAATGGTGAAGTAGATGTGGCATGGCGAGATGTTCGTTTGCCAGATGCGGTTGAAACAGCAAACACACAAAATGAGATTGAAATAACTATCGTGCCCAGTACTCGGATGTGGTATTTGCTTATCAATATGTCCCAACTCTTTGCTGAAGTTAACAGTGATTCGATCTTTCGAGAAGTTTTAGTTCATATGCTGGATCGAGAACTGGTAACGCAAAACTATTTTGATGGATTGTTAACACCCGCTTATAGTTTAGTGCCAGCTTTAGTTGGAGATGCCTATTATCCTATCTATAGCACTTATGATGATCCACAAGAGGCACTTACTGTGCTCACTGAAAATGGCTATTCACCTAATCGTCCGCTATCAATCAGTATAGTGACATCTCAAGAAACTTATGGCAGTTATCGAGCAAATGCGATTAATACACTGCGAACTGGGTTAGTGCCTGTGGCACGCTATATCAATGTGAGCGTATCAACAAACTATCCTGCGATTGAATTTATAGAGCGTCTTCAAGAAGGGGCTTTTTCATCTGCAGTATTTGCGTATACGCCATTAGTTCCTCATGTTGATGCTTATTTGCGTCCTTTAACACATTCCGAATCTTTAATAGTGCGGGAAAATAATTACGCACAAAGTGAGGTCGATATTTTACTGAATCAGGCACGCCAAATGACCGATATTGATGAGCGGAATGCCGCTTATCGTGATGCACAAGCATTAATTCAGTCATCAAATACTTTGGTGCCCCTATGGCAAGATGTGGTTTCTGTGCTTTATAGAAGTGATATTGGCGGAGTTGTGCTTGAGTCTAATTATTTCTTACACTATGATCAGCTAACACGCCAATAGAGCTTTTACAAAGGCGTGTCCAACCCTTTCTGTTTTAAGTGTATTTATCATTGTAACGTGGTGGGAATAACGCGCTGAGCACCATTTGCTAGAAGTGCTTCTTGGACGTAAGTTTCTCTCTCTGGTGTAACAAGTGCAATCATGTTTCCACCACGACCACCACCTGATAATTTTGCGCCTAAAGCGCCTGCATCTAACGCGGCATCACATAAAGTATCGAGCATCTGATCGGATACAGTTAAAGTTTGAAGGTGATATTGGTTGGCTTGCATAAGTTGGCCTAAGACGACCATATCACCTTCAAGTAGAGCTTGTCGTGCCCATTCCACGAGTTGACCAATGGTTTTGAATATGCCACCTATGCGTGTTGGGTTGTTTGAATATAGCTTGGCAACATCGCCGACGGTTATATAAGTTGGGGTTGCATGAGGGAGTGTGGCAACAAGCAAACGCATTGGTTGGCCTATTGTTATGTGCTGAATGGGTTGCCCTTTGATAAAATAGACAGGTGTCTCGTATACGATCACTGTATTATCAATACCACTTGGGGTGCCATGATGTAATTTTTCGACTTCATAGACTAGTGTATTGAGCGTCTCATGATCTATATTCTTTCCTATAGCTTCAGCAAGACTGCGTATTAAAGCTGTACTAAGTGCTGCGCCACTACCGAAGCCCGATGCCATTGGTATAGTAGAATGAATGTGAAAAACGATATTGGGAATAGTATCAATTTGAAAATGACGTAGGGCTAGTTCAATCGGAACACGTAATGCTTGGCTCAGCCGTTCATCAGATATGGGTAATTCTTCAAGTGTTTGATCAGAGACAATGCGAATTCCACCGTTGGTAGTAATCTGGCTTGTTACTTTCACAGAAACAGCTCGAAATGGAACTGCAATTGCAGGCTGGCCATGTACTACGGCATGTTCTCCAAATAAGATAAGTTTACCAAAAGCCTGTGCCATGTTCTTTAACCAACGATATATAGTAAAATGATGATAACACCTACCCAACTGGCAATTGTCACTTGTAGAGGGCGATCTTCAAACAAAACCTCAGTAGGGTCTCCACCTTTGCCTAAGCGGTGAATAACATACATATAACGAAACAAGCCGTAATAAACAAATGGAACAGTTAACAACATTAATGCTGGATCAGCTTCAATCAGGATGGTTTCTGCTTCAGTAGCATACAAAGTGTAAGCAACCGCAGCACTAGTTACCACCATTCGGAGCATATCATCTAGCAAGGGCAGATTGTAACCTTTGTAAGTGTCTCGTACTTTAGTAATATCAGCTTCTGAAAGTTGTAGCAGAATTAGCTCTTGGCGACGTTTGCCAATGGCTAGAAAAAGTGCCAAGAGACCGACACAGACATATAACCATGATGAGAATGTTGTCACTGTAATGACCACGATGCCTGCAATGGTGCGCAATACAAAACCTGCTGCTATACAGAAGACATCAATGATGACTACATTTTTAAGATAAAAACTATAAGCAATTTGTAGGGCTAAGTATGCGGCAAGAACTATGACTAGTTCTATATTCAGGAAAAATGCTCCACCAACTGCTAACAGAGGTAACAGGATCATTGCGGCTTGTGCCATAGGTATTGGCAATTGACCAGAAGGCAGTGGGCGGTGCTTCTTTTTAGGATGTTCACGGTCGCGTTCTATATCAACAAGATCATTCATTAAATAGACTGCACTTGCCGTAAATGAAAAAGCAATAAATGCACCGAGTACTCTTAAAAACGCGCTTGGTTCAAAAAGCTGCTGGTCAAATAATATAGCGACAAATACAAAACCATTTTTGGCCCATTGTTTAGGGCGCATAGTACGGATGAGTCCTCGAATTGAAGCTGGTATCGCCATCCAGACTGATAACGATTTTGCACTTTCCATAAATTTTATGCTCCACAGGATTTTATGAAGTTTGCGATGGCGATTATAGCATATGGTTATGATATGATATGCATGTTTTGTTTAAAAGGAAGCATTGCGGTGGCTAAAAATAAGAAACGATTAGATGTATTAGTGTATGAACGTGGCTTGGCTCCCAGTCGTGAAATGGCGCAACGCTATATATCTGCGGGTGAGGTTTTCGTTAACGGTCAGATACATACGAAAGTAGGTACACGTTTTGCAACAGATGTTGAGTTGTCTTTAAAAGCATCGGCGCAATTTGTTAGTCGAGGGGGGCTAAAACTTCAAAGCGCACTAGATGCTTTTGCAATTTCTGTGGAAAACAAAATTTGTGCGGATGTGGGGGCGAGCACTGGTGGGTTTACGGATTGCCTTTTGCAGGCGGGCGCAGCTAAGGTTTATGCCTTAGATGTTGGATATGGCCAACTTGCACTTAAAATTCGACAGGACCCGCGAGTTGTAGTGATGGAGCG
>RFGP01000036.1 GCA_003697365.1 Chloroflexota bacterium
AAATCCTTCGGCATTCAACAGTTGAACATGAAGCAGCAAATTATACTGTTCAAAAACAGTAGGCTCAATTTCGCTACCTTCTTCAGCTTCAGCCCTTGCTACGAGAGCATCATTAACAGAGCGTTGAATTTCCGTCCAGCGTAGGCGTGAACTTCGAGAGCCGGGAGTCGACTCTACAAACCCACGAATCGGATCGCCCTCTTCAGTAGCATAGCTATTTTTATTCATCGGTAATACAGTGAAAGAGAGTTCATCCCCTTCATCTGCCACGAAGCGCATAGGGCCATAAACAGTATCTTCGTCTACCAAAAAGTAGATAGGTGCAGGCGCTATTTGTTGGCTTGCTATCGGTATAAGAATGAGCATAACTACAACAACAAATACGGTCAAAAAGAAGTTGCGCCCAGCACTTCCCCAGATAGCAAGTCCGAGGCCACCCAAAAACATCATTAAAATGGCGAGCAACTCAACACGCCATAGTTCATCTCTCGGAAAACGCCCAACGTTATAGAGGCTAATGTTGTTGTTAATAACCCCCCAATCAGCTTCCTGAATGGCCCAAAGAATGAACTCGCGTAAAAACAAAAACACAAAAATAAAAGTCACGATGGTCATAATAGAGTTGAGTGCACCATCAAATAAATTTTTGCGCAACCACCCAATAAAACCAACCGACCCTAATGGGGGGCGGCGAGATGGTGGGGGTTCAGGGGGTGCGACATAGAACAAGCCTTCATCATAATTTTGATTCATATCGCCCTTCCCTCCCTTATCGTGTTTGTAACTGCATACTACGGTTGAAAATGTTCATAAACAACGAAATCAATAGGCTTAAAGCTAAGTAGATCAGCAGCACTACGGCAAAAAAGACCACCGCTTGCCCACTTTGGTTTGTGGCAATATTGCTCACATTGAACAAATCCACATATCCTACCGCAATCGCCAAGCTAGAGTTCTTTGATAAGTTTAGATATTGGTTAGTTAGAGGTGGGATAATCAAACGCAAGGCTTGTGGCAAAATAACTAGGCGTAAGGTTTGGCTTCCTGTCAAACCTGATGCACGCGCAGCTTCAATCTGTCCTTTAGGAACAGATAAAATCCCAGCCCGCACAATATCAGCAATGAATGCTGAAGTATATAAAATAAGCGTTACAGTTAGAGACATGAACTCAGATGTGAGAGAAGCACCGCGCTCAAAATTAAAGCGTAATTCCTCAAGCGTCTCAGGCGATTCTGTTTGCAATGGAAGATCACCTAATACCAGTGCAATTATTAGGCCAACAAACATAAAACCAAAAAATGAAGCTGAAAAGTAGGTTAAAGTATTTGCTGGTTGGCCTGTTTCTTCCTGAATACGCAATCGCCGCACCCATAAAAATATCCCCAACACGAAACCTATCAATGATAGGGCAAAAAACGGGGTAAAGGTATCTGTAGCTGAAACTGCAGGATAGTTGAGCCCACGATTATTTAGATAAATAGAAGCTGGTAGTTCAATCGACTGTCGAACGCCGGGCAGAATGCGTGTCCACACTCCATAAATTAAAAATAACTGAACCAAAAGAGGAGTGTTACGGAAAATTTCGACATAGACCATCGAAACATTTTGCACTAACCAGTTTCCTGAAAGCAGACCTATACCAACAAAAATCCCTAAAATTGTGGCAAAAATTAAACCAATGATCACCACTTGCAAAGTATTGTAAAGGCCTGTCATCAAAGCACGTGTATAGGTGCCACCGCGTAAATAGTCTTCGCCAATGATAGGGATATTACGCATCCACTCTATATCTTCGGTATAACGTGGGCCTTGTGAAACTTCTACGCCGAATTCACGAGTTAATACACCAAAGTTGATCCGTAACCCCGTGCTTTCATCACGAAAGTTATCTTGCAAATTCATAATCAGCATATAAGCAACGCTGATGAATAGCAGCAAGAAGATCACTTGAATAATGTCACGGACAAAGATAATGTTCCGATAAAATGGAATTCGATGGCGTATGTTATCCCTTATGCCTGAAAAAAACACCAGCAAGGCGAAAGGCACAGATACTAACAGCCCTAAAGCAACACCTTCACTAAAATTACTATCAGTTGATAGCAGATTTACTTCAACCAACTGTTGGCGTATAGAGGGCCATAGTAGGATCACTAAAAAGATGAAGACTCCACCCAAAATTCGTTGCGAAAGGTCTTGCCGCAATAATTCACGTAGACCTGTGCGTTGATCAGGAGGAGGCCGCCTTAATGATAGATCAGCAGTGTTGACGAAATAATCATCGTCTGGACGTATTACTCCCATTGCAAAATCCCCGCAAAAAGCACTTTTGCTAGTAACAAATTTTTATTTAGAGACTTAATTACATTTATAGATAAGGTGCTTCTGCACCCTAAAGCACAGAAGCACCATGATTGCTCACCTGTTCAACATTGCTATTGCAATATCGCGCAGATTAACGCCAAGCCGGTGCGTAAATCAAGCCACCATCAAACCATTGGGCGTTCAAGCTACCTTCACGCTCAATACCAATGGGGACAATATTACGCTCATAGATTTCACGATAGTTTCCTACCGCGCGAATAATATCCGCAGCAAAGGAATTGCTTAGGCCAAGGAATGAACCCAAATCACCTTCTTCGCCCAAGAACCGACGGATTTCTGGATTATCAGAACCAAAGAAATCATCAATATTCTCGGAAGTGATTTCTGCGCCAATACGACGGAACTCTTCAGCTTGGAAGGTTGCAAACACTGTCCAGTTCACAACATCGCCCCACTGAGCATCGCCCTGTAGGTACATTGGGCCAAGAGGCTCCTTTGAGAGAGTGTCAGGCAAAATGACATGAGCACTGGGGTCTTCTAAAGTAGTACGCAAACCAGCCAATTGGCTCTTGTCACTGGTAAGTACGTCGCAACGGCCACTTGCATAACCATTGGCGCTGTCAGCAGAAGTTTCAAATGGAATTAATTCAAAATCAAAACCACGTTGATTCATAGCATCAGTAATATTTAGTTCTGTAGTCGTACCAGTTTGGGTGCAGAAGCTCGCGCCATTGAGATCATCAATGCTGCTTACGCCCAAATCAACACGTACTAACAAACCTTGCCCATCATAGAAAGTGGTGGGGCCGAAATCACCAGCGAGGTCAGTGTCGCGGCTAAGCGTCCAAGTGGTATTGCGGAACAACACGTCAACGTCGCCATTTTGCAGAGCGGTGAAGCGCTCAGCAGCGGTGAGGGCTACGATTTCGAGATTATCTTCAGTTACTTCACCGAAGATGGCCGCAGCTAAAGCACGGCAATAATCCACATCGAAACCGCTCCATTCACCAGTATCAGGATCAAGGAACGAAAAACCGGGTAATGTACCGCTAACACCACAGATCAAACGGCCACGCTCTAAAACTTCGGCCAGCTTACCTGTTGGTGCTGCTTGGGCATCAGCTGAAGGTGCAGCGTTGTCAAAAAGCCCGGGCAACGCAACCACACTCAACACAATGACAAGCGCAATAAGAAAACGAGTTGTACGCATTTTACAAACTCCTCTTAGACTGTTTGTATTTTTAAATAACTTTTTTGCAGAATATTTGTTATTGCTGCATAGTGCTTATTTTTAACATATTGCTAAAAAATCGGCAAATGAAAAGAAAAATTTTCTCATCCTTTCCCTATTTTCACATCAAAACTTAGAGATTTTAGGCTTTCTAGGTGATTAGATTGTCCACAGTTAAATGATCATGGCGATTTAGATAGTATTAGCGCAGCGCATAGCTCCAAAAGAGCGCTATCTCACGGCGCTGATGGTCACGGTTGGTGTAAAAAACTTCGTTAAGGCCCACTAACTGAAACCCCATCTTTGCATAAAACTTGCACGCGGGCACATTGTTTGTTTGCGTTTCTAACATTACGGCGCGTAGCTTATGGCGTTTTGTCCATGCGATGCTGTGCTCGATCAAAACACGCCCTATTCCCTGCCGACGGACATCTTGATCGAGCATTATATTCCAAATCCATGAGACCCAACGCCATTCTTCAATAGTCATATCCAAGACCCCGACAATTCGTCCACTATGGCGATCAATTACAACTTCTTCGAGTGATTCTTGTTGCAAAAGGCGATGCTGAATATTACGGCGCTCATCAAGCGTAAAGTCGTAGGCATTGCCTTTGTCAAATGGCTTTTCAAGGCGTTTTTCAACCAATCGCCAACTTATCAGATAGCCATCCCCTTCCCGCTCAACATCTAAGTAAGTATCACTTACGAAACCGGGACGAATTTCAGTAAGTCGCGGAATATCCTCCACTGTCATCGGACGGATGAGGAATCGCTCAGTATCCATAATGCCTATTGTTTTTGATTATGACCTAGTGCTCGCACGATTTGCTCAAGATGATCTATATCATGGGTGACGATCTGGGCTGCTTGTTCTAAAATTGAGATGTTACCACTTTCAGGATGAAAACCTCCACGACTGAAGCGCTCTGGCGGTAATGATTTGAACCAATCAATAAAGCGCTTCCGCCCAGCATTAAAACTCGCTAACACATCAGCTAGATTTTGATTATTATAGTCTCTTTCTATGGCAAGTTGTTCATGATCGCGAGGTTCTAATGTTGGGTTGTCAACATCATTCATGAGATTAGCACGTTCAAAAAATATCTCATCGAAATCACGAATATGGCACAAAATCGCAATGACATTCCAATCGCCATCCCACGCTTGGGCAGCTTCCTCTTGAGAGAGTTCTCCCAAAACATAGTTAAACAGGGCAAGATTTTTTTCCATTGTTTTAATGAAACGTTCTGGTGTAAACATAGTCATTGGTTTCTTACCTTTAATTCAATCTCTTCAAAAAAATTATAAGCTCCATAATACCAAATCTTGATGATCTTAGAGCGCTAATAGTTTATTTGTGCAAATGTGTATTCTTATGAACAAGGGGATCGAGTAGAATAACCGACGCTATGAATACAACAATTACAAAACGACAACGCTTCAGTTTAATATTAGGGCTTGTAGTGAGCTTATTTTTCCTGTGGATAGGCTTTCGTGGGCTTGATTTTGACGAATTAATCCACACACTACAACAAATCAATTTGAATTGGATTGGCGTAGCAGTTCCCGTATATTTCGCAGCTACTTATCTCATTACGTGGCGATGGTGGTATTTGGTGCGCACGATTCGCCCTATTAGTGTTAATCGCTTGTTTCCAGTAGTGCTTATCGGATATATGGCGAATAACTTGCTTCCGCTACGCTTGGGAGAAATAATGCGCGCTTATGTTTTGCGTCGACGGGACAATATCCCCATACCGCCAACACTGACTACAATTCTTGTTGAGCGCGTATTTGATGGGTTAACGATGCTTACCTTCATCTTTGTGGCGCTATTATTTCTTGACTTTGAAGAACCTACATTACGCACTGTCATTGTATTCACAACACCACTTTTTTTTGGCGCTTTGATTGTTTTTTTTGTTCTAGCAGCAAAGCCACATTACACGCGACAATTAGTCACCAAAATTGCGCAGCGATTCTTGCCCGAAATCATCAGCCAAAAAGTCATACATTTATCAGACGAATTTCTAAGTGGCCTAGAGGGATTGCGAACATGGCAGGGTCTAATAGGAATTATTATTGGTTCATTGCTAAGCTGGGGAGTTGAATCAACAACTTATTGGTTGGTCATGAAGGCGTTTGGCTTTGAAGTAAGTTTTTTTGTCCTACTTTTGGTGATAGGTTTTGGTAATCTAAGTACGATTTTACCCTCCACAGCGGGCTATATAGGCACTTTTCATGCAGTAGCGATTCTCACCTTAGTAGCATTCGGCGTAGATCGTACGCTCGCGGGTAGTTATGCAATTGTGATGCACGCGACATTATGGCTTCCTATCACAATTGTTGGCTTCTTTACCCTTGTTACACTCGGATTTAATTGGCGCGACTTTTCAACGGCTCAAGTTGTCGTCCAAGAAGCAGAAGGTTAAATATAATGGCGAAAATCGGCATCATTGGGGCTGGCGTTGCAGGTTTAGCAGCAGCAGTAGATTTAAAACGTGCAAATCATGAAGTCACTATCTTTGAAGCAGACGAACGAGTAGGCGGTCTGGCAGCAGGATTCAAAGATGACAATTGGGATTGGCATCTAGAAAAATTTTATCATCACTGGTTTGAAACTGATACACATTTGCTAAAATTCGCCGAAGAATTAGGACTGCGTCACAAGATTTTCTTCCCACGTCCTAAAACAAGTTATTGGATTAATGGCAAAATCTACCGTTCTGAAATATCCCCATCAGCGCTACTATTGCCTGTGTCAATAGTTGGCAAATTACGTCTAGGACTTGTCGGAGCTTATCTTAAACTCACACAAAATTGGCGTGCGCTAGAAAAATTTACGGCAGACGAATGGTTACGCCGCTACATGGGGCAAGATGTTTATGAAACACTTTGGAAACCTCTCTTGATTGGCAAGTTTGGCAAAGACTATCAACAAGTTAATATGGCGTGGTTTTGGGCACGTATCCATAGCCGCAGCTTACGCTTAGGAACTTATCAAGGTGGTTTTCAAGGCTTTTTAGATGATGTAGCCCAATATGTAACAGAACAAGGCGTAGAAATTCGGCTTAAAACTCCGATACAAGCAATTTCTCGTCAAGACAACGGTCAACTTGTCTTACAGAGCCCTAAAGATAGTGAAGCATTTGATGCCGTGCTTGCAACCACTTCGCCCAAACTATTACTAAAACTTGCGCCCTATATTGAAGGTGAATATGCCCAAAAAGTGAAAGCGTTGCGCAGCATTGGCGCTGTAGTGGTTATATATGCCTTGCGCCATAAATTGCTCACAGATGGTACCTATTGGTTAAATTTGCCAGCAAAAAGCCCCCATAAAGCCGATAATCCATTTCCATTTTTAGCACTAGTAGAACATACTAATTTCCTGTCTTCTGAACATTATGGCGGAGATAACCTTGTATATTGTGGTGATTATATCGCACCAGATCATGAATATTTTCAACTCAGCGAAACCACACTCGCAGAACGTTTTGCGAAAAGTTTAGCTACATTCAATCCGCAATTCAAAGCTGATTGGATTCGCAAGTGGTGGGTATTTCGCGCGCCCTATGCTCAACCCGTTCCCCCCGTTTGCCATTCGGAAAACATACCAGACTTGCGAACACCACAACGTGGGTTATATTGGGCTAGCATGAGCCAAGTCTACCCATGGGATCGTGGCACAAATTTTGCTGTTGAAATCGGTAGACGTGCGGCAGCCTTAATGTTGGAGGACATTAGATGAAAAAATTATTCGTTCTCTCGTTTATCATGCTAATCGGGCTGTTTAGTTTGACGATAGGTCAACATTCTTGGGCACAAAATAGCACAACGCCGACACCTACTTTTCGGCAAACTTTGCGTTTTATCACAGCTACACCACGTCTTCCTAGCCCAACACCATCACTCATCCCAACGCCAAGTCCAACAAGTATTTACCCAGAACTATTGAATGAAGTTACTGATACTGATTTGGCATTACGTTTCTTAATAGATGATTGCTTTGTAAAAGATCAAGAAATCCCGGCCAGCATTCGCTTACGAAATTTGCGCGATGAATCAATATATATCTACTTAAATGGCCTGATTCGCTTTAGTATCAACAACAGTCCTCTGCTACCAGATTTTCCCCCTATCAAACCAAATTCGCGTGAAGATTTTTTCCTATTAGAGCCTAATGCTGAAATTGAAATTTTAGCGATAGAAGATTTAGGGCTCTTCATTCAAGGCTTAGGGCCAGAATCAGGCATTGATTTTTTTGAGACCCAAACTATTTTTGGACTGCCAATTGGCACTTATTGGGTAACCGCTGGCTATACTAATCCACACAATGGATTAGAGCAGCAAATCGACGGAAGCTACTTTATTCCAAATGCGGCTTGGGTTGGCACCACGATCAGCCGTGAAGCACGCTTCGTCGTCGTTGAAGATGAGTCAGATTGTCCATCATCATAATAAGCAACAAAAGGATTGATGAATTATGAGAAATATCGCTGTCATTGGGGTAGGCTATGTTGGTTTAACAACTTCTGCCTGTTTTGCTGATTTAGGAAATCGGGTTGTTGCGCTTGACATTAACGAAGAGCGCATTGAAAACCTGCGTAAAGGAATTATGCCGATTTATGAGCCCGGCCTCAAAGAGATTGTTGAACGCAACATTCAAGCAGGTCGGCTCAATTTCACTACGTCTTATGAGGAAGCATTGCGTGATGCCGAATTTGTCTTCATTTGTGTAGGAACACCTTCTGGTGTTGATGGCGAAGCTGATTTACGCTATGTACGCATGGCTGCAGAAACTATTGCTAAGACAATGGATCACCCCTTGATTATCATTAACAAGTCCACCGTGCCAGTTGGTACTGGTGACTGGGTGTCTGATATTATCAAAGAAAATCAGCCTAAGCCGATTGATTTTGCGGTCGTCAGTTGTCCAGAATTCTTACGTGAAGGCACAGCAATTAGTGACTTCATGAATCCTGACCGAACAGTGCTTGGAAGTACAAATCGTGCTGCAGCTGATGCTGTCGCACAACTTCACTTACCACTTCGTGCCCCGATTATGGTCACAGACTTACGCACTGCAGAGATGATCAAATATGCATCCAATGCCTTCTTGGCAACAAAAATTAGCTTCATTAATGAAATGGCTCGTATCTGTGAGGCTTTAGGCGCTGATGTTAAAGAAGTCGCAACTGGGATGGGATATGATCAACGTATTGGGCCGCGCTTTCTAGAAGCCGGCATTGGCTATGGTGGTTCTTGCTTCCCTAAGGATGTGCAAGCACTCGCACATATGGCTAACATTCATGGCAGCAACCCACAATTATTGCAAGCCGTGATGGATATTAATCATGGACAACGATTGCATGTCATCCGTAAATTAGAAGAGATTTTAGAGAGCTTTGAGCAGAAAATAGTTGGCCTTCTAGGGTTAGCCTTCAAACAAAACACTGATGATATGCGCGAATCACCATCTATTACAGTAGCCGAATATGTACACGAGCGCGGGGGTATCGTTCGCGGTTATGATCCTGCAGCTATGGCAAACGCTAAAGCAATCATGCCCTATCTGCAAACTGCTAAAGACCCCTATGAGTTAGCAACAGGGGTTGATGCCTTGATTGTTATTGCCCCATGGAATGAATTTAAGCAGCTTGATTTTGTACGCATCCGTGATAGTATGCGCCAGCCTATTCTCATTGACGGGCGCAACTTGTACGATCCCGATACTATGCGCCAACTAGGCTTTACTTATCGTGGTGTTGGACGTGGGTATCACAACGGAAAAGCTGACTAGTCATAGTTCAAGAGGATGCTTTATAGTATCCTCTT
>RFGP01000037.1 GCA_003697365.1 Chloroflexota bacterium
CCATTGCGTTTTCATAACTATCTTGCTAATGGCGAACTAGTAGAAATTGGAATGCCCATAGGTGGGCAATTCATCCAAAACGCACCCTAACATCTTCTGTAGCAAAAATTTGAGAACTTCGAGTATCATTTGAAAAGATTCCAAGTCAAAACCAAAAGCAGACAATTGAGGATTCTTTTTTAGCATGGTACTATTTGCGGACATCAGAGCAGCAAAAGGCGGATGGTTTTATGGCTTTGCAACAAAATGAATTAGGAACTGTTCATATTTCTGAGACTGCAATTGCCAATCTCGCAAGTCATGCAGTTACACAAACATATGGTGTCGTTGGTATGACGACTCCTAATTTGGCTTCGGACATTGCAGCGACAATTACACGTGATCCGCATCGAGGAGTTGTTGTTTCGATCAAAGAAAATGCCATTACCATTGATCTTTACGTTGTCTTAGCGCATGGCATCCGCATTACAAGTGTTGCCACAAGTATCATAAATAGTGTACGTTATCTTGTAGAAAAACATGTAGGCTTGCCAGTAGAACAAATCAATGTGCACGTGCAAGGCCTACGCATTGAAAAAGAGAAGTCATCATCAACGGCAACTCGCTAAAGCAGGAGGCCTGTGGGAAACCATAAACCCATGTTGAATAGATATAGCCATGCTGAAAGACTATGTTGGGAACGAAAAGATAACAGCCTTGAACGTTGTACAGTGCTAGTAAAGATGCTGAGAGCTATATCAATAAACGTTCCATAACGCGGTAGAAAAAACATCGTCAACGTGTATGGCAAAAAGGCAAGGAATGCCATCTTTTACCGAAAAATTCCAATCCCTTTTAGGGAGAGGGGAATGGTGCGGTCGCACACCGCGCACGCTCTTTCGTCCGATGCACGGTGATAGCGACGTATCCAGCCGTGCATTCCTCCACCGATTACAGTAGGTGGTTTCCAGTACGGAGGTTTCTATGAACAAAGTAGTTTCTTACCAGACCTGTAATGGGCAACAATTCAAAGCGCTTGTCCAAGCTGCAACAAGTTGGCTTGAAAATAACCATAAGCGCGTGAACGATCTTAATGTTTTTCCCGTGCCAGATGGTGATACTGGCACGAATATGATGTTGACGATGAAAAACGCGCTAAAGGAAATTTTGGGGCTTGATACTGATCATGTTGGTCAAATTGTAAGCAAGGTTGCCTATGGCGCAGTAATGGGCTCTCGTGGGAATTCTGGCACTATTTTGTCACAGATTTGGAGCGGTCTTGCTGATATTGTACGCGAGGAACATGTTCTAGACAGTCCGCTATTGATTAGAGGATTGCGGCGGGCAACAGATAAAGCCTACAAAGGTGTACAACATCCTGTAGAAGGAACCATCCTCACTGTCATTCGTGAAATTACAGAAGCAGTCGAAGCCCTGCCCAATCATGCTATACCACTAGACGAACTGCTTAAAATTATTGTTGATGTTGGCTGGAAAAGTGTACAAAATACCCCTGAATTACTTCCTACATTAAAACAGGCCAAAGTTGTGGATTCTGGCGGAACAGGGTTAATGTATATCCTAGAAGGTATGCTACGCTACATGAATCGTGAATCGGTCGCTGTTGAAGCCACTAACACATTTGAAGCCGCTATAGAAGCGTTGCATACTGACAATGGCGTTGTTGAGCATCCCGGCGAAAATTTTTACGATGTTCAGTTCATTATTAAAGGACAACGCCTAGATGCTGAGATTATAAAAGCTGATATAGAGCGTATGGGCGAATCAGCGGTTGTTGTCGCCACTGATACAGTTGTCAAAGTTCATGTACACGTCGCCAACCCTGCAGAACCTATCGGGTATGCAATTCAGCATGGACAAATTACAGATGTAGTCATTGAAAATATGCTTGAACAGTATGAAGCCTTTGTCGCACAGCATGAATTAGCGACAAAATCTGAACCAGCAGCGACGAACCTCATCCAACCCGGAGACATTGCAGTGATTGCTGTTGTGCCAAGCACAGGTTTTGGCGATATGTTCTACGATCTTCAAGTAACGGCCCTCGTAAATGGAGGACAAACCAATAATCCAAGCGTAGAAGAATTTATACGCGCGTTTGAGTCCATCAACACCGATAAAATTATCTTGTTGCCTAACAACAAAAATATCATCTTAACTGCTAAGCAAGCCGCAGAAATGATGCCCGACCGTGAAATAATGGTCATACCAACACGTACTGTTCCTCAAGGAATCAGTGCTATGTATCCCTATCAACCCAAAGGCGATCTGCACCAAATCGCACAGGCGATGACAGCAGCAAAAGATAGTGTCGTGACTGCTGAAATCACAACGGCGGTTCGCAGCGTAGAACTAGATAATGTAAAAGTAGAAGAAGGACAAGTTATCGGCCTGCTTGATGGGCAACTTACGACAGTTGGAGATAACGAGTTAGAAGTTGCTAAAAGCCTATTAGCACAGGCAGATTTAGAAGATCGAGAACTTTTGACCGTCTATTTTGGCGCAGATGTTAGCCATGATCAGGCTGCTGAATTTGCAGAGAAACTTGTCGAAGCATATCCAAACTTAGAAGTCGAAATAGCCGAAGGTGGCCAACCACATTATCCCTATATATTGAGTATAGAATGAGCACAATACGCATTGTTACTGATGGCAGCGCTTTATTTCTTGATCCTACGGTGATTCAGCGTTATCAGATCACTGTGGTGCCTGTTTATGTTCAAATCGGAACAGATGTTTTCCGACTGGGGGTTGATCTTGACCCTGACGCGCTTTTCTATCGTCTACAAAATAGTAATCATCAGCCAATTTTACTTCCACCAACCGTTGAAGAATTCTATCAGGTATATGATGCGCTCAATCAAAGCACAACAGCTATAGTGTCAATGCACATGTTCTCTCAATTAGGGCAGATTTATAAATCCGCCTTAACAGCAAGTCGTATGCTGCTAGGGCGTTGTGACATAGCAGTGGTTGATTCTCAAACGGTTTCCGCTGGGCTTGGTTTTCTAGTGCATCGTGCGGCGGAGATTATATCGCAATTCGATCAACTAGAACCTGCAATCAAGGCTATTCGTCGATTGTTGCCACGTGTTTACAGTGTTTTTTATCTCAGAACAATGCAAACATTAGCGCAACGTGGACTCATAGGCCAAGCACAAACTATTTTAGGCGAAATGCTAGGCGTTATGCCATTTGTCACCATAGAAGATGGCGAGCTCACCATTATGGAAAAAGCGCTTAGTGATGCTCAAGCCATTGATAAACTCATTGAGTTTATTGGTGAATTCACCAATATTGAAGATATGCTCATTTTGCATTCTCCTTATGATACCAATGAAAATTTACATCTATTGCAGGATCGTTTAGCTGCAGAGCTTGGCAAATCAAACTTTGCTATGCGTGTATATGATGCATCAATTGCAGCATTGCTAGGGTATGATGCAACTGGTATTGTTGTTTTAGAGGGCGAAGAAGAGGAATATTTTTAGCTTATGACCATCCGTATTGTCACAGATAGCACATCAGACCTATTACCTGAATGGATTGAGCAGTATAAAATCACTGTCATTCCGGCATTCGTCCAGTTTGGAAATGAGAGCTTTGCAGACGATGGTATCGCCCTACCCAGAGAAGAATTTTATCGCCGTCTTATTGAGCAGGACGAAACTGCTACAACTTCTGCAATGCCAATTGGCTTATGTGAAGAAATGATGCAAAAAGCGCTTCAAGAAGCTGATCATGTTATCGCCATTACGCTCTCGTCAGAACTCAGTGGCATTCATAATGTAATGAAATTAGCAGCACAGAATTTAGCCCCAGATCGCATTACTGTTTATGATAGTCGCACGTTGACAATGGCCTTAGGCTGGATTGTGCTTGCTGCTGCACAAGCCGCTGACGCAGGTGAAAGCCTTGACAATATTAAAGCACTTATTGAAGACTTGATAGAGCGTGCAGTTATTTATGCAGGATTTGACACGCTTGAATATGTACGACGCGGTGGGCGTGTGAGCGCACTAGCAGCCACCGTTGGAGGGCTGTTACAAATTAAGCCTTTATTCCAAGTCGTAAATGGACGTGTAGAAATCATCGGGCGTGTGCGCACCATGAGCCGTATGTACAGCGAACTTGAAAAATATGCACAAGATGTCGCGCCCTTTGACCAAATCGCTTATATTCATACTCATGCGCCAGAGCGTGCTGAAAAGCTGCGCGATAATTTGGCGAGTTTAAATCCACACGGAAAAACGCATATTGTTGAAGCAACAACAGCCATTGGGGCCCAGATCGGGCCGGGGGCATTTGGTTTTGCTGCAATTCGATCAAAACGATAAAGACTATGCCATCATCACTTGAAAAACTCATCCAAGTTTTACGCCGTGAAGAAGAACTCGGTTACAAAAATACTGCCGTTCAAGGTGGCTTAAGTGCGTATGCGATTCGTTGGCGACAAGAAGCAATTCGTGAAGCCAAAACCGAACATCAGCGCGCGTTGGTTGAAGAGCTCACACTTGCTATAGAGTATTATCAAACCCAAGAAGAGCGTTTTGAACGACAACAAGTGCTCAAATACATGCTTGGACGTATCACGCAGCGCGTTGAACCTCGCCCAGAATTTTTGGCCGCAACCGAAACTATTTTTGATGATGCATTAGATGAAGACGATATAAGCGAAGAACCTATTTCTCCACCATCAAAACAAGAGCCCATTCAAAAAACAAAACCTATAAAAAAACAAGCTGATCTCACAGCAGTTGGGCTAAGCATAGAGCCTATTCCTATGCAAGCGGCCCAATCCCGTAAGCCAAAACCACGCCGTCAAAGTCGCCCTTCATTAAACCTTGAAGAACAGCGTCGACGACTTGCAGCGCTAGAACTCCCTGTGACAAAACTTAAAGGGGTGGGCACCAACCGTGCAGAACAGCTTGCACGGCTTGGGATTAATACCATTGGCGATCTGCTATTTCACTGGCCACGACGCTATGATGATTATACTAGGATGCCCATCTTGCGTCGGCTTACCCCTGATCAGCAGGTTACAGTAATTGGCACCATTCGTTCTGTCCAAGAACTATATTCACGGCAAAACACAAAGTACATCAAAGTTGTTATTGATGATACCAGCGGCAAGCTCGAATTGATCTTTTTCAATATGCCGTTTTTAAAGCGCATGTTGAAGGTCGGAATGCAAATAGCCGTAGCAGGTAAAACAGACCTCTTTCGCGGGCAAATATGCATGGTCAACCCAGAATGGGAACTCATTGATCAGCAAAACCTCGTCAAAGGCAGCATCGTGCCTGTTTATCCTTTGACAGAAGGTTTAAGCAATAAGTTCATGCGCAAAATTATGCGCCAAGCTATTGATGATTGGGCCGATAAAATCGTGGACTACATGCCTGAAAGCGTTTTAGAACGCGCTGAAATGGTCGATCTGGAATGGGCAATTCGACAGCTACATTTTCCCGAACATATTGATTACATCGATTATGCGCATGAGCGTTTGGCATTTGATGAGTTAATCCTGCTTCAACTGGGCATATTAGCAAAACGACGTGAGTGGCAATCGCAACCAAGCATTCCCCTTCAGGTAGAAGATGAGTGGTGGCAACAATGTATTGACTCTCTACCCTATAGCTTGACAGGAGCGCAAGAACGCGCCCTATCTATAATACGAGAGGATATGAGCCGCGATCTTCCCATGAATCGCCTTCTACAAGGGGATGTTGGTTCAGGCAAGACTGTTGTGGCAGCTTTAAGCATGGCGATAGCAGTCGCAAATGGCACTCAAGCAGCTATCATGGCCCCTACTGGTGTCTTGGCTGAACAACACTATAAAAGTATTAGCAACTTTTTTCAAAACTTACCCAATGGTGACACAGTCGACATACGCCTGTTAACTGGTGCTACCACAGGCAGCACTCGTGAAGAAATTTATCGTGGGTTAAGTGATGGTAGCATTCAGGTTGTTGTTGGCACACACGCCTTAATTCAAGAAGGTGTTGAGTTTGCAAATCTTTCGCTTGCAATTATTGATGAACAACATCGCTTTGGCGTAGAGGAACGCGGTGCATTACGCGGAAAAGGCACAAACCCACACGTCTTGATTATGACCGCTACACCAATCCCGCGCACGCTTGCCCTCACAATTTTTGCTGATCTAGATGTCACCGTACTGGATGAGATGCCAGCAGGACGCACGCCAGTTGTTACAAAATTGTTGCTGCCTTCTGAGCGAGAACGTGCCTATAGCTTTATTCGTAGCCAAGTTGATAAAGGCCGACAAGCCTTTATGATTTACCCGTTAATCGAATCTTCCGAGAAATTAGAAGCCACATCAGCAATTGAGGCTTATGAAGAGCTAAGCCAAACAGTGTTTCATGGGTATCGTGTGGGATTGTTGCATGGGCGAATGTCTCCTAATGAAAAAGATGCTATCATGACTGCTTTCAGTCAACATGAGCTCGATATTCTGATCTCGACAACAGTCATTGAAGTAGGTATTGATGTTCCTAATGCTAGTGTTATTCTCATTGATGGTGCAGATCGCTTTGGGCTTGCACAGCTTCACCAGTTGCGCGGTCGTGTTGGCCGAGGCCCTCACGAATCATATTGTTTACTAGTCAGTGATACCCAAAAAGAAGATGCCTTAGAACGGCTGGCCAAATTAGAAACGATCAATGATGGCTTTACACTAGCAGAACTTGATTGGAAACTACGTGGAGCAGGCGATCTATTGGGCACAAGACAAGCTGGGTTTGCGGCAATGCGTATGGGCAGTATCATTAATGAACATTTGGTAGAATTGGCGCAATTTGAAAGCCGTGCATTGTTTGCGGAAGACCCATATCTCAATCATACTGAGCATGTACTTTTAGCAGAACGTATCGAGCAGTTACGACGACGTAGAACAGATATTAGTTAGCTTTTTAGCGAAATTAGGAAAACGTAATGCTGAAAAAAGCAGTGTTTCCCGGTTCATTTAATCCTTTTCATCTCGGACACTTAGACATTCTCAGGCGTGCGGCGCGTGTTTTTGAGCAGGTTATTGTCGCTGTTTATGAAAATCCAAGCAAGCCACTCTTATTTACCGTTGAAGAACGGATAGAATTAGTAAGGGAAACCGTAAAAGATGCCCAAATCTCTAATGTGCAAGTTGCGTCATTTCGGGGTCTGACGGTAGACTATTTAAAGTCAGTGGAAGCATATGTGATGATTCGTGGCTTGCGTGTATTCTCAGATTTTGAATTTGAGTTCCGTATGGCACTAGCGAATCAACGCCTAGCTCCAGAAATTGAAATTGTTAACTTTATGACAGGCGAGCAGTACATTCACATTAGCTCAACAACTGTGAGAGAGATTGCGTCATTAGGTGGTGATGTATCTTCAATGGTGCCGCCTAATGTTGAAGCAGCCTTACGAAGGCGCTTTGCAGATAAAACATCTCTCAGCACTGATATGTAAATGTAATATTTATAACGTTATTATTGAACCCAATAGTATGGGGGTGGCATGGATATTCAACATTTAGTTGATCGTTTAGAAGACTTAATTGATGAGGGGCGGCATGTCCCTATGAGTCGTTATACCCTGATCGACGAAGAACGCGCACTTGAAATTATTGACCAAATGCGCATCTCAATTCCTGAACAAATTGAGAAGGCAACGCGCGTTGTAAACCAACGAGATCGCATCTTGTCGCAGGCAAATGAGGAGGCAAACCGCATCCTTGAACTGGCGCGCGAAAAAAGCGAAGAACTCGTTAATCGTGATGCAATCATGGTCAAAGCACAAACACGTGCCGAAGCACTTCTCGCTCAAGCGCGCTTGGATGCAGAACGAACACGTGAAGAAGCTGATGGCTATGTCATGGAAGTGCTAAAAGACCTAGAAAGTCAACTGTTACGAACTTTAACCATTGTTCGTAATGGCATTGCCAAGCTCGTTCAGGATCGCGAAATTCGCAGCCAAACGATCCAACAACTTCAACAGCAGGCACAACTTGCCAATGCGCAAAGCCAAGCAACGCTGCCGCCAACCCAACCGCAAACTGAAACGAATACTGAAGTTTCAGAAGAAAAGGCATCTGTTGAGGTTGAGCAAGATCAATATGTTGATAGCGAATAACTAAAGGCCATCCCCTTGTCAGTCAAGGCGAACCATGCTAATATGCGATGCGCCCGTTAGGGTGTTTCGGTTTGCCATTTTAGATAAAAGATTAGGATAAAAACATCATGGGGCCACTACCAAAGCGTAAGGTCTCGCGTCGTCGTAGAGGTAATCGTCGTTCACACGATAGCTTAGTTCCGCCTCATCTCGTGAAATGCGAGGAATGCGATAACTATAAACCCAGTCATCAAGTATGCCCACATTGTGGCACTTATAAGGGAACTGAAGTTATCGCTATTGAAGACGAAGAATAGACGACGCGATATTGCATATCTATGCCAATAGACCGTTTTCTATCCTTGAAAAGAAGAAGGCGGTCTACCCTTTTATTATATATCTTCGATTATGATTCCCTCTTTTCGCCAAGTACAGCTTTCTGATGTCGTCCAACTTCATCAAAATTGTTGGTCAGAAACATCATCCGCGTATGTAGAAGACCTAGTACGCCGAGCAATTCGGTTATATGAGCAAAAACGTGGTGGAGCTATTGTTGCTCTTCACAATGAGCGTGCGATCGGCTATGGCATGTTAACTATATGGGGCACATTAGGCGAAATTAGCGACTTAATTGTCACCCCTGCTTATCGCCGTCAAGGTATTGGCACCTGCATTATTCATCAAATTTGCTTTCTTGCAATCGACTTAGGTATATATGAAGTAGAAATTGGCGCTTTAGCAGAAAATGTTGATGCCATCCGCTTGTACGAACGTTTAGGCTTTGTTCGTCATCGCCAACTTACATTACAAAGCGGCAATATGCCTCAAACGCTGATCTATTTACACAAAAATTTACTGACGATGTGATTAAAACAATGAGAGTTGTTGGGGATGTTGTGGAGATGTGGAATCGTTATTATCGCCTGAAAGGTAGCGCTCAACATTATCAATAATCTCGCGCATTCGCCAAAAATCAGCTTCCATTGTGGCGCGCAATAAAGGATTACGTAAGACAGCCGCCGGATGATATAACGGATAATAAATGCGTCCATTTTCAACTTTTGGCTGGCCGTGTATAGCCGATATTTTAGCGGTTTCGCCAAAAAACAATGCCATGCTAAAACGCCCTAAAGTAACAATCATGCGCGGGTTAATCAAAGCTATTTGGCGTTCCGTATATGTCTGGCAAGCCGCAATTTCTGAACGAAACGGATCACGGTTACGCGGCGGACGGCAGCGTACAACATTAGTGATAAATATATCATCCCGATGAAGTTGAATCATTCGCAATAATTCATCTAAATAACGCCCTGAAGTTCCAACAAAAGGGATACCTTGCTGATCTTCATGAAAACCGGGTGCTTCTCCAATGAACATAATTTGCGCATGACTTTCCCCTTGTCCCGGTACAGCTTGCGTGCGTGTTTGATGCAGAGCACACAGCGTACATGAACGTATTTCTTCAGCAATTAAGGCTAACGTATCTTTACTCATGCTCATTCAGCAAACTTTTCTATAGATAATATCAATAAATTCATTGTAGCAGGTCTAAGCGCAACCCAGAGAATTGATCTTTGAAGGTTATAGAATGTGCTAATTTTAAGACATTTTCGCGAAAAGCTAACCAATACTTCTCATTTAATGTGGACGTTTTCATCAAATAAGCATCTTCATGATTATCTGAATAATATTTTGGCAAAACTTCTGCACGACGGTATCCATATTTCATGTAAAGTGCTTGGGCAACAACATTGCTCACACGAACTTCCAGTGCAGAAAAACGCGCATGACAAGCCATCGCTTTTGCCAATAAACCGACCAGCATTAACTCTCCTAAGCGTTGGCCCCGATGTGAGGGATGAACTGCTAATTGGCTAATATGCCCTTCACCATTGCGTATCCACATACTGCCATAAGCAACAATTGCACCTATGGATAATGATTCATCATAAGGAGGTAATACCTGTAGGCGCTCTGGTCGTGGATGGCGATAGGGGGGCAACTCTGGAAGCTCTATTACGCCTAAATGTGTTGTTGAATAACGATTGACATTGTAAATATACGTTGTAGTAGTCCACGATGTATTGAAAGCCTCTTGCTCAACCAAGCTGACCTGCTCTAAATCCTCAATAGCCATCTCGCGTAAAATTGGTGTTAGCTTAGTGTCCATAAGAATTTAGTTAAGGTTCTTTGATATAAAACGGTACTGCTGTAATAGGGTCTTGAGGCTCATGCATCAAAGCCAACAGGGCTAACGTTGCGGCACGATGTAATCTTAAAGTTGGCGGAGCGAGTTTTATGTTCTGTGGCAGTGAAAATTCTTCATCTGTTAACAGTTCATCAACTTCACCAACCAGCCATGCTGATTGCCCTGATAATTCCGTTTGCTGAAAATAGTGAGTTAACTCATGCGCTGCAAGTAAAACGGGCTGCTTGACTGATTCATAGCAACTGGCACTATTCGCTAGTTTATACTCTCCTAAAATAAAACGACCACGCCCAGCAGCCAAAACGGCATAAATGAGCTGCCCCTTTTGTATAAACATAGTTGGCAACCCATGTGCCACAATATCTAATGTTGATACAACATAAAACGGAAGCTGGCAGGCTAGTGCAATCCCTTTGGCCACCGCCATGCCCAACCTCACACCTGTAAAAGAGCCCGGCCCTTGTGCCACTGCAACACCCGTTAAAGCCGACATAGGTTTATCGTAAACACTCAACAGGTGCGCAATTATTGTTGTGGGTGACAAACGCGCTTGATAATTTGAAACCCACGAACATTCCCCTAAAACCTTCCCACCTTCAACCAATGCTACGCTCCACACATGAGTTGAAGTATCTAGTGCTAAAATCATTTCCAGTTCACCATTTGCTGGTTAAAACATTGCAATAAATCTTGGTGTATTGGCCCAGTGGCTTCAAAGGTAAGTAAACGCTGCTCGTCATCATCCTGAATCTCTAATGTTATCCATAAGCAGTCTTTAGGCAAAACGGATAGTAAATGTTGCGGCCATTCAATTAATATTGGGCCTTGGGCAGCCAAAATATCATCAAACCCAATAGAAAATACAGCATCAGAAGAATGTAGACGATAAGCATCTATATGATATAGCTGTTGTTGATCATCTGGGCGCTGATAAACGTTCACAATAGTAAAAGTAGGGCTTGTGATACGCTGTGTTGTTCCCCAACCGCGCCCCACACCACGTGCAAACGTTGTTTTTCCTGCTCCCAAATCACCACTTAAGCAAACTAGATGTTGAGAATTTAGCAGTTGCCCAAGCGTTTCGCCTATGCGCAATGTATCTTCTAAATCTCGACTAGTGACAAGCACAGTGTCTCTTGAAGCCAATTTACAAATCCTTCGATTTAAGCAAACCTTATCGTGAGTCTAGTCTATTATAGTGAAGAAAGATAATAGATGACTATCCTGAACCTATCTCCCCATCTCAAAGTATGCTAATTGAGAAACAGAAGTACATGAATATTGACAATAAAAACGTAGGGTACAAAATACTAGGCATTATCGCGTTTGATACTGTATAATGCCCTACTAAATATTAAACGGGTGGGGTACCCCCTGTCGGAAGCGATGTAAGACAGCATAGTTCTGCAATCGTTATAAATGGCAAGAATCCCCTACCTTTGAAGTGCAGGAAGTATGTTAAATCTTGCAAGCAGAAACAAATCTTAAAGATTGAATTATAAGGAGTTATGGTCTTTTGAACACCTTGATGGAAGTAAAAGATCTTAGAGTACGCTTTAAGACCAAAGAAGGCACAGTGTACGCTGTAAATGGTGTTTCATATACCTTACGCGAAGGTGAAACACTAGGGGTTGTGGGAGAAAGCGGTAGCGGAAAAGTGTCCATGCGCTCTCTATTATGGGGTTGTTGCCGAGCCCTCCTGCAATCATCGAAGGAAGTGTGAATTTTCGAGGACGAGAACTGTTAAAACTCTCACGCAATGAAATGCGTTTAGTGCGTGGCGCAGAAATTGGCATGGTCTTTCAAGACCCTATGACCTCGCTCAATCCTGTGCTCACCATTGGCCGTCAAATCACTGAAGCGCTTAAATTACATTTAGGTATGGATAACGAGCAGGCACGTCGTCGTGCTGCTGAGCTTCTAGCGATGGTAGGTATCCCCGCAGCAGATCGACGTTTAGACGATTATCCACACCAATTTTCAGGTGGTATGCGTCAGCGCGCCATGATCGCTATGGCACTCTCATGTAATCCGCAACTGCTCATTGCAGACGAGCCTACAACAGCACTAGACGTAACCATTCAAGCGCAAATTTTGGACCTTGTCCGTCGTTTACGCGATAAAATTGGCATGTCCATGATCTGGATCACTCATGACTTGGGTGTGGTAGCAGGCCTAGCAGATACTTTACAAGTTATGTATGCAGGTAAAATTGTTGAACGTGCACCTGTGAAAGCTATCTTTAAAGATACACGCCATCCTTATACAAAGGGCTTATTAGCTTCTTTACCACGTCTCGATAAAAAACATGAGAAATTGACATCCATCTTAGGCTCACCACCTGATTTGCGTGAAGAACCTAAAGGGTGCCCATTTGCACCTCGATGTCCGTTTGTGATTGATCAATGCACAAAAGAAATGCCACCACTTAAAACTGTGGATGAAGGACATCCTGAGCATCTTACCGCATGTTGGGTAGACGTTCGCACTGCTGAATACACTCGTCCTGAGATGGTGCTTTAGCAGCCTGTTATAATGATGGTGTTCATGGTATCGAATAGCAAACATTAGAAAGGAAGGAATGCCAACAGCGTTATGCTTAATGGCATTTTATAAAAGGCCTATGACATTAGCTGGACAACCTGTTACATCAACCAAAGTATCGTCATCTGATCGTGAAGTTCTCGTATCAGTGCGCAATCTCAAAAAATATTTTCCTATCAAAAAGGGGTTCATTTTTAGCCGAGAAGCAGCCTATGTTAAAGCGGTTGATAATATCAGCTTTGACATTTATCGCGGTGAGACATTGGGCTTAGTAGGCGAAAGTGGTTGCGGAAAATCAACCACAGGACGAACAATCCTTCAATTGCACCGAGCCACTGAAGGGCATGTCTTCTATGAAGGAGAAGATTTAGTGCAAATGCGCGGCAATCGCCTACGTGAGATGCGCCGCAAAATTCAGATCATCTTTCAAGACCCCTATGCATCTTTGAACCCCCGCATGACCATCGAGCGCATTGTTTCTGAACCGTTGCTTGTGCATGGCATTGGGGATACAAATAGCCGCCGTAAACGTGTTGCTGAACTGCTAGAATTGGTAGGGTTAAACCCCTATTTTGCAGATCGGTACCCCCACGAATTTTCTGGTGGACAGCGTCAACGTATTGGTATTGCACGGGCGCTAGCACTTGATCCGGATTTCATCGTAGCAGATGAGCCGATCTCGGCATTAGACGTGTCGATTCAAGCCCAAGTTGTGAATTTGATGCAACAGCTACAGCAAGATTTAGGGCTAACTTATTTATTCATTGCCCACGATCTCAGTATGGTACGTCATATTTGTGATCGCGTTGCAGTGATGTATTTGGGCAAAATTGTAGAACTTGCTGAAAGCGAAGAGCTTTATACCAACCCACTACATCCTTATACACAAGCCTTGCTTTCAGCTGTCCCTGTCCCTGATCCAGAAGTTGAAGAAAATCGTCAACGTATTATTCTAAAAGGCGATCTACCAAGCCCTGCCAACCCGCCTATTGGATGCAATTTTAATACACGCTGTCCTGTTGCAGTTGATGCGTGTTTTGAAATTGAACCAGAGCTTGTTGAAGTGAAACCCGGCCACTGGGTAGCTTGCCATCGCGTTGTGTAAATTGCTTAGGCTACATTTAACTGGATTTTAGGGACAAATACTGATATTGATGTCGGTTTTATGAGGAGTTTGTTATATGGCACAATCAGAAAGTAGCCGTCCGATCATCTTAGATGATAAATCGGTTCGTGCGAAGAAATCATCACCAACAGCAGATGCTATCCGCCAATTTAGGCAAAATCGAGCATCCGTTGTTGCCTTCATAATTATTGTATTTTTCATCTTCATAGCACTTACAGCACGTTTATGGACAGCGGTCGGTTTGCTTGACCACCCGCGTGGTTTTCGTGCAGTCCATGACATTTTACCATCTGGTTGGGATAACACGACAGTAGACCCATACCCCGATCCGGGACACTGTGCTCGCGATAATTTAAACAAGCCAGAAGATTGGTGTTCTCTGCTTTCTCCAGAAGAACAGGCACGCTTTCCAGATAAGTGCTTGCTCTATCCACCTCTAACAGCAGAGCGCATTGAACAACGGCAATGGTGTTATCTGCTAGGTGGTGATCAGCAAGGGAAAGATTGGCTGACCCAAACAGTTTATGGGGCACAGGTTTCACTGGCAGTAGCTTTAATTGGGTCTTCTGTGAGCTTTATTTTTGGCATCATCTATGGTGTCATCGCTGGCTATTATGGTGGGCGCTTAGATAATGTCATGATGCGCTTTATTGACTTCTTGTATGGTATTCCCGGCCTTGTTATTATCATTCTAATGCAGGTGTTTTTCCGCCAAGTTTCTAATCAATACGGGAATGAAGAAGGCATCATCGGGTTAATCATTGAAATTGATAACGCGCTCGGCGGTCTGTTCTTCTTATTTATAGCCATTGGTTTATTGAGTTGGATCGGTATGGCGCGTTTAGCACGTGGGCAGATTCTCTCCTATCGCGAGAAGGAATTTGTAGAAGCAGCGCGTGCTGTTGGCGCTAGTGACCGTCGTATCATTTTTGTGCACTTGTTGCCTAATGTTATCGGCCCGCTCATTGTTGCTGAAACCCTAACCATTCCCGGTTATATCTTCACCGAAGCATTTTTGAGTTTCATTGGTTTAGGTGTACAGCCCGGCACGCCCAGTTGGGGCGAAATGATTAGCCGTATTCGTAACCAAGGCGGATTGCTTTCTAACCGACATATTGTTATTGTGCCTAGTGTTGCACTGGTAACCTTAACCTTGGCCTTTAATTTCTTTGGTGATGGCTTGCGTGACGCGCTTGATCCGCGCTTACGTGGTAAATAATTTAATCGACATAAACACCCCAAACTCCTCATCTTTAAATCTAGGAGTTTGGTAAATAGATGGTTATACAATAGGAGACTTCGTAAATCCATGAAAAGAGTATTACTCGTTGCTGTACTTATGCTCTTGGGATCAGTAGCATGTTATTCTGATAGCCCTTTATGGGTTTTTGGTGTAACTGATACCCCACCAACAGCAACCTTTTTACCGACTCCAGATTATGACAAATACCCAGCAAAATTAGGGCAAGACCAAGTTGCTTTAGCACCGATTCCATCAGGTGGGCCAACACAGCCATTCTTCTTTGTAACAAGATTGCCAGAAGAGCTCATCTCTGGTCTACGGAACGCTAGCGGCTCTTGTGATTATGGTTCTGAGCTAGAAGTACTATATATTGGTCACAAATGGGAGAGCTTTAGCGGCACTGTATTTATTGATGATATTGTATTAACTAGCGCAGAGAATACCGAAACTGTCTTTGATTTTGAGACACCAGTCGATTGGGCTGCTGAAGACGATGGTATTGGTGCAGACGATGAGAAAGCCCAGATCAGAAATAATGTTGATTTCAATTCCTTGAAATTAAGCAATAGTGATGTTGATGTTTCTAATAGCACTTCTGTATTAGGACTTGACATTCAATTTTCCGGCGAAGATTGGGAAGCAAGTTTTGCAACTAAGTTTGAACCCCCGCAAGATTGGTCAACATTTGATGCAATTAGCTTCAATGTATTTACTCCTTCTAATGCGAGTAAATTTTATGCCATTCCCTTTATTCGCACAGCAAATAGTGAACAAGCCTTTGCGTCCGATAAAATTGCGTTGAATTCAGGGCTTTGGACAGAAGTAAGTTTTGATCTTAGTGCTATAGAAGATCGCAGCAATATCCAAGCCTTTGGGGTAAAAATTGGCGCTAACCCAACTAATACCTACTACTTGGTAGCTTGCTCTGGTACTGTGGGTTGGGCAAATGAAACTCGTATTGCTGGGCCTGTATTATTCTTGAAAGGTCAAAGTGCTCAAACGCGACCAATTAGCGAACGTGGTGCTCCCATTCCTGAAGGTCAACCCTTCATGATTCATGGTGGCGCAGAACCACCAATTGGCCCATTGCCTGCTTCTAATCAATGCCAAGTTGGTGAAGTAGTCGACATTATTGGTGTATCGTCTACAAATCAGCAAATTTGGTACAACATCCGTTGTGATGGTACTGAAGGATGGGTCACTGAAGATCGTCTATTTGGGCCGCTCTTCTTACCCGCTGTGAATGGCATTGGTGTTGTTGTTGCTGAAGAAGGTATAACCGAAATTCCCCTAACAGCGAATGCTGGTGAAGTTTCTGATGACAATCCACCAATTGGTACTTGCCCAATTAATACAGCAATCACAACATTAGATTTTGAGACAATCCTCGTTGGTGAAGAACAAGTTCCCTATTATCTCATTAGTTGTGGTGACCTTGTTGGGTGGACAACTCAAGACCCTCTACTAGAAATTCCTTATCCTCTCTCCACCTATGTCATCGTTATTGGCCCCGAAGGGTCTGATGAGATATTGGTAGAGGCTGAAAGCGAAGGAAACGCAGAGACTACAGACGAAATAAGCGATACACCTGTAGAAGATGTGGCACTACAAGACGAACAAAGTTTTATTGATCCACGCTATCGCCCTGCAACACTAACAAGTGAACCAGCACCTGCTACTGAGGATAATATCATCGGAGAATGCCCTAGTAGTACTGTTGTTCAATTAGAAGATGTGGCTTCTAATTTTGGGCTAATTTACTATCAAGTCACTTGTGGTGAAGTGACTGGTTGGATTGATGCGCGCAATTTGCCCAACAGCGTGTTATATCCACCCGGCCAAACTATTTGGTTTACACAACCCACCTTCGATGCACAACGCCGTCGTCAAAGAGGTTTTGCAATTGATGCAACGCCTTCGCAAACTTCACCCGAAATTGGACAATGTGCTTTATTCCAACCCGTTGAAGTATTGCGAGTTATATTTGAACAACGCGCACTCAAGCGTCTAGGTTTCCGTTTGTACTATGAGGTTAGCTGCACCAATCTTGACGGTGAACCCATTGTTGGTTGGCAAGAACTTGAGCTGCATACCGACAAGATAGCTACACAAAATCCCTTACAAATTTTTGGTAGTTAACACGGATAGCATATGGGGTGGGCTTAGTCTTGCCCCATATCAAATGCAGATTTAGAGGATAATTGAGGGAATTTTAATGAAGATCATTCAAAATATTTTGAACACTATAGTGAATGCCATTGGCGGCCCCAGTATGTTAAAGTTTTTGGTGCGACGCACATTGGCCGCTATCCCGGTATTATTTGCTATCATGGTGGTTACCTTCGGGCTCACGCGCATTATGCCCGGTGGGCCTTTCGATGCCGTCGGACAGCGTAGTATGCCCGCTCACATTCGTGCCCAGCTAGAAGAGCGTTATGGGCTCAATAAAGCGCTTTTCTTTGACACCCCTAGCAATGCAAATGGCGCAGAAGTACAGTGGGGCAAACAAGCCTATGCCAAAGGCGGCTTTGGTGAAGATGTTAGCGGTGTTTACGCTGAACTTGACAACACGGGCGTTCGTTTTCGCGGAACGTACAATTTAATTGTATGGGACGATGAAGCTGAACGCCTTGTTGAATATGAGCGTAATCCATTTAAGAATTGGGTAGAAGAAAACAGCGATCTTGTCTATACCGTCAATACTTTAAGCACCCTCAGCACTTCAAGCCTCTCTATGCCAACGGGTATTGGGGGGGTAGCAAATTATATGACCGCGACAGGTGTCACTAACCATTCATTACAAGAACTCGCTGAATACAACGAGGACTGTCGCCCATATAAGCAATATCCCGGTTGGGCAGTATTAGCCACTCGTGAAGAATGCAAAACGTCTTCAGGTAACGTGAGTTTTGTCGTGAATCGTTCTAAAGACGTGTTCCGCATCGATGCCCTAGACTCACAATTCTGGAATTATGTATGGGGCGTATTGCACTTTGACTTTGGCCCTTCACTAAACATTGCTGACCGCGAAAGTCTACAGGTGCGCGATGAAATTTTGCTACGCCTACCTGTTTCAATGGAAGTTGGTGTTATAGCAGTGATTTTTGGCTTTTCGCTTGGCATTCCGCTTGGTGTATTGGCTGCAATTTATCACAATACCTTTATTGACTTCATCGCAACATTTTTTGCAGTTTTAGGGCAATCAACACCTAATATCGTGTTAGCTCCTATCCTCATTATTATCGTGGCGTTAGAATTACAGTGGCTCCCTGTTCCTGATGGCTCAGGATGGAAAGACCCATTCTTTAGCCGAACCCATCTTGAAAACCTGATCCTTCCCACCATTGCACTTGGTACGGGAATGAGTGCGAGTATTGCGCGTTTAACTCGTGCTAGCCTGTTACAAGTTTTGAATGAAGACTATATTCGTACGGCAAGAGCTAAAGGATTGCGTGAACGTACTGTTATTTACCTACACGGGTTGAAGAATTCTCTAATTCCTGTTGCGACAATTTTAGGGCCACTATTGGCAGGTATTTTAACAGGTACATTCATCATTGAGCTGATTTTCGTCATTCCCGGCTTAGGTGAAACTTTCATCACCAGCGTGGGCGCACGTGACTATACAATGATCATGGCAGTAACGCTTTTATATTCAGTGTTCTTGATCATTGGAAATATCATGGTCGATGTGATTTATACATGGCTAGACCCGCGCATTCGTTTTGACTAAATCTTAAGAATTTTCTTAAAACAGAAATACCTTTAACAATCGTAGCCCTTTTAAGAAAGCTACGATTGTTGTTTATTCATCGAAAATGAGTGGTGTGAACGTAGCCCGAAGCTATCACAAATCGTTGTATAATGAATATACTATGAGATTTTTCCAATAAATCTCATCCGAATTGATACAATAAAAAGGGCTTATGTGTTATGCAACATCTTGGACGCTTGGCAATTTTTAGCCCAGACGGTCCTATACAGAACTTTTTCATTGAGAAAGAAATTGTTGCAATTGGCCGTTCTTCCGGCAACGATCTTGTTTTAGATCGGCATGGCATATCTCGTTACCATGCAAGTCTCACCCTCAATGAAACAGGTAATATCGCTGAATTACGTGATTTGGAATCAGTTAATGGCACCTATGTAGATGGGCTTCGATTAAAGCCGAATGAAGCTCGGATTTTACGCGGCGGTGAAGAAATTCAAATTGGTGATATACGCTTGATTTTTCATCCTGCCGCAGATGACACATCCGACCAAACAGTACAGGTACATCTCCAAGACTTTGATGCCCCCCATTTATCTGTTGCCTTAGAAGGCCCAGACATTGCAGTTACCCCCGGCACGCACGCGCCAGCAATCATAAGACTTTCCAACAAAACGCAAGAAAAAATGCGCGTTGTTTTGCGTATTGAGGGAGTGCCTCCCCAATGGGCACGCTTAGATCAAACAGAGTTTGAACTATTGCCAGAGCAACAGCGCGAAATCGGCATTAATTTCAAGCCAGCGCGGCGTTACGATACTAAACCCGGTTTTTACAATATCACCTTACATGTTGGCACTGTAGATACAAACTATCCCCCTATTGAGCTGCGCACTCGTCTACAGATTCTGCAGTTTAACGGTTATGGCGCAGTCTTAGGCACGCCTCTCATTGAAAATGAAGGAATATTTAAGTTATACATTCATAATCAAGGAAATGGCCCTTTGCCATTGCGCTTTTTGGGACGTGATGCAGAAAATCTACTCAATTATGTTATTGAACCTTCACAGATTGTATTAGAAGCGGGACAACGTTTGACGGTGCAGGGGCAAGTGTCAGCCAAACAACGCCCATTATTAGGAAAGCCACAGCGTATTAATTACGATATTCTCACCCAATCACTTAGCCCTTCTGCGTTTATAGCCCCCGTAAGTGGACAAATTGAGATAGCACCTGCTTTGTCTAATTGGAAACTTCCGATAGGAATAGGGGTTGTGCTTTTTCTAGCGCTCTTAGTTTTATTAGGAGTTTTATCCTCTCAAATGACCTCAGACTCGGATAGTGCTGAAGCGCAGCAACCACAAATCAGTCGCTTTGCCCTAAATGGCAATCAATCTGATAATCTCGTAGTTTCGGTGAATGATCCGATTTTAGTGCAGTGGCAAACACAAAATGCGGCTTTCATTCGCCTCAATGCCCAAAGTGAAAACGGGGATACAGTCCTTTATACATTGGCTGCCCAAGTTCCACATAGCCACGTCCTTCAATTTTCTGATGTTGGACGTTATGCGGTATGGCTAGAAGCGCAAAATGAGGAAAAGCAAGAATTCAGCCCTATGCTCAATGTGGAAGTACTACCACTCATACAGCTCAAAGTTTATAGCGTTAGCACTTCTACAACTCAAGCATCAGCGGTATTGTATCGCGGGGTCAATGGGCAGTATATCATTGTTGAGTGGAAAGCCAACTGGGGAAATAAGACAGTCCCCTCACCGCTAGACATTATTATTGGTGATCAGGTCTTCCCCATTACAGATATGGAGGGCCAACTCTCATTGGCAGCTAATGGGCTACAAAACCAATTAGGGGGTGTGGAAGTTTCGTTAGAAGCGAATTCTCAGATATTACACACTGTCATCTTACCAACGGCATATCCAGAGTGCATTAGTCAAAATGATATTTTGCTCTATGATGCCCCTGACCCCAACAGTTCAGCGATACCCATCATGGCAAACACGCCTTTTCAGATTGACGGTCAAAATAACGAACGTTGGATACGTGTCATTTCGCCAACACAACAAACAACTATTGGCTATTGGGGATGGCTTTCTCCTGAGAGTCTCATAGACATAATCTGCCCTATTGATTATGTTGAACTAGAACAAATTCCTGAAACATAAAAGTAAGGAACATTCACGTTTATCTGGTAAGTAATGGTATATTGCGTTATCGGTAAAAATTGGAATATACAAAGATGCGAATCAAAATCTTTCCTAAAATAAAGCGTCGGCTATGGTGGGTATTTATCTTACTACTAGTCTTCATCTCAAGTGCCACACCGACCTTTGCACGTCAACAAGATGATATTGAGATAGAAGTCCAAGCGGGATATAGCGGTTATTTCCGCTCTAACAAATGGACTCCTATTCAAATCACAGTACGTAACAATAGCAATCGAGACATTCAAGGAACTTTACAGGTTCGCTCACAAAACGAAGGCTCAACCCAAGAGCGTATTTTCCAAAGTCCTTTTTTTGTTCGCTTTGGTAATGCACGTACAGAATTTATATATGCCACGCTTGAAGATGAAAATTTTCTCGTTGAGCTGTTGGATAATACAGGTCGAGTGCTTGAAAGTACAAGCGTTCAAGCTACCAAAATTCGCAATCGTGATATTTTGTATGTGGTCATTACAGAAGCGCCCGAACTTGTCTTAATGACTGAGCGCCGTATTGGCTCAGGAACTCCTTATCAAGCGAATTGGTCACTGGAGGACATCCCCACAGAAGCAGAGTCTCTGCGATCCATTGATGTCATTATGCTTTATGACATTCGTACTGGCAGATTATCAGTAGAACAACAAGAAGCCTTGAGAAAATGGGTATATGGTGGTGGTCATCTCATTGTGCATGGAGGTGCGGGGACAAACTGGCAATTTGCCCAACAATATTTAAGCAACCTATTGCCTACTGAACTTGTCGGAAGCACCACAATAAACACTTTAGAGCAGCTGGGGCGTTTTACGGGCTTTCCTAGTGAAACTCTAATGACCAATAATCAACAAGGCTTTATTGTCACCCGCAACATGCCTAAGCCAAACGCCGTCGTATTGCTAGAAGCTGAAAACATTCCTCTTATTGTTCGGCAAGAACAAGGCAGTGGAGTAGTTGACTTTGTGGCCCTTGATCCGCTCAGTGCCCCTCTCAATGACTATGAAGCTACAAACGCTATTTGGTTTGAACTTGTTAGCAGTCGTCCAATTCGTCAGGGGTGGTCTTATGACTTTATTGATTGGCGAGCTGCCGATAACGCGATTCGTATTGTGACCAACTTAGACTTTCCTTCATCGCTCACTTTAATACTATTTCTGTTAGCCTATATTACGCTCATAGGCCCTATAAACTATATTGTCCTCAACTTAATTGGACGACGGGAACTCGCGTGGTTCACCATCCCTATCTTTATTGTAGCCTTCACAGCCATTGCCTATTTTTCCGGCTTAAGTTTGCGCGGTGATACAGCAACTGTAAATCATTTGTCTGTCATCCAAGCCTATCCTGACAGCGAATTAGCGAGAATGGATGGCTTAGTTGGAATTTTTTCACCACGCCGCACCACATACAATATAGAAGTTACAGAAGACATAGCTCTACGTACACTGCCCAACGTGGATAGTGTAGACAGCAAGCTGGGCGAAATCCCAATACAAGAAGAGGCAAACTATCAAGTTAATAATTTACCTGTAGATGCCGGTATTGTCGCCACTTTTGCAACTAGCGGTTATACACAAGCACCTGAATATACTGGACGAGCAATCTGGACATTGACTGACAGCCGTGATGTTAGCTTAAAGGGAGAAATTCGACTGGCAAGCACAATGCCCGATCTTGATGATGCCGTTGTACTTGCACAAAATGGCTTCTATCCGCTTGGTGACTTGAAAGCTGGCGAAGTTCGGACATTTGATTTCAGCGGACAGTGGACGCTAAGTTTGAATAGCCCTACCCATTATCCACTAGGTAACCGCTACGAGTTCTTTGAAACAACCTATATCAGTTATAATTACAACTACACCACTTGGTATGGGCCAACTATAAATCCTTATGTATGTGGTGGAGGCTTCAATCTTACCCTTGCGCAGGTCATGTACCAACAGGAATTTAACTGCGAACAACGTGGAGGAAGCGAGGAAGAGCGTATTGCTCGACGACGTGCACTTCTATTAAAAGCCATCAATTATGAGTTAGGGCAAAATGGCGGACGCGGAGATGCTGTATATGTGATTGGGTGGGCTAACATCGATGATGCAGAACAAAACCTCTACGGCATACAACTCAAAGATAAAGATCAAATTAACACATATAATAATCTCTATATTCTAAAGCTACCCGTCGAGTATCAAACCAGTGCACTGACGACAATACATATCATCCCACCCGGCCTACTTACATGGACAGTGATAGACACTCAAGGTTTTAGTGCAGAACTATCGCCCTATAACATGCGATTAGGCAGCCAAGATGAAGTGACTTTCCGATTTGCGCCTGTTGGTATTTTTCAAAATGTTGAAGTTAGAACGCTAGACCTACAAATTATTGTGAATGCTAGCGCGCGTCAACTTGAAGTGCATTTGTGGAATTGGGAAAATGGGGAGTGGGACAGTCATAATATTGTCAATGATCGCATTACATTAACCCAACCTGCTGCTTATTTAGGCCCTACGAATGCGATACATATCAACCTACGCCCTGCGCCAAATGTCACAGAAGTTTTCATTCAAATGATTGAGCCTACATTGATCATATCCTAAGAATTGAGGAGATTAAGAGTCGATGACTGATGTAATACCACCATCAGAAGAAAATATCGAACAACCAGAATTAGCTGCAGATGCGATCAAGCTTTCCGCCCAAATTGACGAGGAAGACTTAATTATCGAAACACGCGGATTGAACAAACGCTATGGAAAGCTCCATGCCGTCAAGGACTTAAATTTACAAGTGCCACGTGGGGCGATCTATGGTTTTGTCGGGCCAAATGGTGCAGGCAAAACAAGCACGATGCGCATCTTAACAACACTTATGCGCCCAAGCGGCGGTGAAGCCTTCATTGATGGTTATTCCGTTATTCATAACCCGCGTGATGTTCGGCGATCTATCGGCTATATGCCCGACTTTTTCGGGGTGTATGAAGATATGAAAGTTTGGGAATATCTAGATTTCTTCGCCGCATGTTATGAAATTCCCGAAAGCCAACGACATGGCCTTATCAATGACCTCTTAGAGCTGGTTGATCTTAGTCATCGCCGCGATGATATGGTCGACAAGCTGAGTCGTGGTATGAAACAACGGCTTTGCTTGGCGCGCACACTTGCCCATGATCCATCTGTGTTGATTTTAGACGAGCCTGCATCGGGGCTTGATCCTCGTGCCAGAGTTGAAATTCGAGAGTTGCTTATTGAGCTTGCCAAAATGGGCAAAACTATTTTCTTCTCATCGCACATTCTCGCGGATGTCAGTGAAATTTGTACCCATATCGGCATTATCGAAGCTGGTGAAATGGTGATGCAAGGGCCTATCAAAGAATTGCGCCGACAACTCAACCCCCATAAGATTATTGTGATCAGTTTGCTTGATAAAGTCGAAGAAGCCAAAACTGCGATTCTACAACTTCCTGATGTTGAAGCAGTCACCGATCTTGCCCCTGAAGATGGCAAAAAACGCCTACGAGTTGAGTTTAAGGGAGAAGATGCTGGTGTAAGCCAATTATTGGCAGCGCTAACTACGAAGGGCATTCCAATTGTCAACTTTGCAGAAGAAACATCTGACCTAGAACAGGTATTTATGAAGGTGACTAAGGGAATTGTGAGCTGATGGCAACGCGACTTAACCGATTATACAATCCGCTATATATCCTCATTCGCAATCCAGTTGCACTCAAAGAATTGCGAGGTCGGATGCGTGGGCCACGTGCCTTCATGGTGATGACAGGATACTTGCTCATTGTCGGTTTTTTCACCACCTTTATCTATCTTGCAGCAACCTCCGATTCCTTAAGTAATACAGGTGAAATTGACGGTGGTGAAGTTGGGCGTATTTTGTTTAGCTCAGTTGTTGCTATTGAGCTTTTCTTAGTAGTTTTCATCACCCCTGCATTCACGGCAAGCGCTATCAGTGGCGAGCATGAACATCAAACCTATGACTTATTACGCACGACTTTATTGCCCGAAAGCTCACTAGTATGGGGGAAACTTTTTTCCGCGTTGGCATATATTATCCTATTGTTGCTCGCAGCAATTCCCATGCAAAGTATAGCTTTTCTATTTGGCGGTGTTGATCTGCCCGAAATTTATATCTCATTCGTTATCTTAATGTGCACAGCGGTATTTTTGGGTTCATTAGGAATTTATTTTTCATCGACAACACGCAGTACCCTACGCGCTAATATCTTGACCTATATCACTGCAATGGCCGTTGCTCTAATTTCTGCGCTCATTATTGTAGTACTTGTAGGGATCAACAACTCCTATACTGCTACAACCAATACGAGTGTAGTTACTCGTGCAGGTGAATGGATATTACTCATCCCACGTGGGCTATTTATTTGTCTTAATCCGCTAGCAACCTTACTTGTAACGCGCGATTTTCTCATCAATCAGCAATCTGTATTCACTATTGAATATGCGTTTCAGGATGGCACAAGTGTAACATTACTTTCGCCTTGGCTAGTGTTTTCTTTTATCTACCTGACTATGGCTGGCATCATCTTATGGCGCACAGTGCATATCTTGAAACGCATTCAAGAATAAAACTTTCATGCTTCACAATCAGTATGCTTAATAACGACTTTTAGTTGGTAAGGAAAATCAGATGCAGCGCATCGAACGTATCGCCACAACACAGCAACAATCCCCAGATCATTTAGGTGTTTTGCGTTGGTACTTGCGCCAATGGAATAACCGCTTACGTCTTACACGCACAGCTATTTGGTTACCGCGTGGTTTGTTATTTGGCGTACTGATTGGCCTTGTGCTCTCGACCATTTCACGTCTGCGTCCATGGCTATTACAAGAAGAACTTTTACGCTACTCAATACTATCCATTATTTTAAGCAGTATGATCACCTTGTTATGTATTTGGCTTTGGCCGCGCAAATCACATTCAGCTGCGCTTGATTTCGATCTACGTTTTGGGCTGCAAGAACGCATAAGTACAGCATTTGAGTTGTTAACAGGGCAACTCAATACATCCCCCATATTTCATACCCTTCAAATTGAAGATGCACGAATAGCAGCCAAAAAAGTCAATCCGAAAACTGCGCTGCCTGTCAAATTTAAGCGTGCAGAAATTTTCTTGCTTATTGTGGCGCTTATTGCATTATTCTTGTCCATCTGGCTAGAAAATCCTTTTGCGCAAGATATTCTTGCGCAAAACGCCTTACAAGAAGAAATTGCAGAACGTCGCGAAGAGCTTGAATCAATTCGTGAACAAATCGAAGAAAATCCTGAACTAACTGAAGAACAAATTGAAGAGCTCAACCAGCCTATCGAAGAAGCATTAGAAACATTAGAGAATGAAGATATAACCCAAGCAGAAGCAGGAGCAGCGCTTTCAGAAGCTGAACGTCAACTAGAAGAAATGTCACAAGATGGCCTTTCTCAAGAAGAACGCGAGGCCTTCCGAGAAGCAGGGGAACAACTCTCTCAAAATCCTGATTCAGAAGCTGTCGGCGAATCGCTTCAAGAACCAAATTTATCTGAGGCTGCTGAAGAACTTGAGACACTCGCTGATCAACTAGATCAATTATCGGCAGAAGAGCAACAAGCGCTCGCCGATCAACTTGAGGCTGCAGCAGATGCATTAGAAGAAACCAATCCTGAGCTGGCACAATCATTACGTGAAGCTGCTGAAGCATTGCGTGAAAATGACACACAACGCGCACAAGAATCGTTACAAGAAGCATCTGATACGCTACAACAGCAAAGTGCACAAAACGAATCACAAGCACAAGCTGCACAACAAGCGCAAGAACGTATTGAAGAAAGCCGTCGTGCGATGAGCGAATTTAATAGCGAGAGTGAAGCGCAAGATGCTTCTCAAGAGCAACAAGAAGCGCAAAATTCGGAGTCGCAACAAGCACAACAAAGCGACCAGCAAGGACAACAAGGGCAAGAAGGACAAGAAGGACGGCAGGGTCAATCTGAACCGTCTAACCAAGCACCACAAGGTGGCCAAGAGGGACAATCTCAGCAAGGTGAAGGGGGTAGTCAAGAGGGACAAAACGCTTCTGATGCGCAAGAAGCACAAACAACTACAACACAAGGGCGGCAAGGCATAGAAGGCGAACAACAAGGGCAATCTCAACAAGGGGTAGGCGAGCAATCTGGCACCCAATCAGGAGGCAGTGGTGCTGGTGATAGTGGAGGTAGTGAAAACTCCCAAAATCAAGGCAATGGAACAGCACAAAACCAACCCGGCCAAGTAGATAATCGCCCCGGCAATGATGATCAGCGTGAATATGATCCCATTTATAATCCCACCCGTATTGGTGAAGATGATACTCCAGACCCCGAAGTATCCTTAAGTGGAGAAGTTACTGACGATAGCGGCATTCCGACACAAGAAACAAATTTTAACGACTCTTTTGAAGGCACTTCTACTGTCCCCTATAACGAGGTCTTCAATAGCTATCGTGGCGAAGTGCAAAAAGCACTTGAAAGCGATTATATCCCTATTGGATTACGTGATCTTGTACGTGCTTACTTTACTTCTATCGAACCAGAATAGGATTGATCTTATGTCAAATGTACCATTAGAAATGAGCGTTGAACAATTTGCTGATTATGCACAAGCTATTATTAATGAAGTGCATAAAGTTATCGTCGGGCAAAATGAGCTCATTCGCCAAGTTTTGATTTGTGTTATTGCCGGCCGTCATGCATTGTTAGAAGGTGTGCCCGGCTTAGGTAAAACAATGTTAGTGCGCACTTTTGCGCAAACAATGAACTTACGTTTTGCGCGCATTCAATTCACCCCTGATTTAATGCCTGCTGATATTGTGGGAACGGATGTCTTGGAAGAAACAGAAGACGGTCGCAAGGTGTTTCGTTTTCAACCGGGTCCTGTGTTTGCAAATCTTGTACTGGCTGACGAGATCAATCGTGCCACACCTAAAACACAATCTGCATTGCTAGAAGCCATGCAAGAAAAACGGGTTACAGTAGCCAACACCACTTATGATCTTGAACCGCCCTTTTTCGTATTAGCAACGCAAAATCCCCTTGAAATGGAAGGAACTTATCCACTGCCTGAAGCTCAACTTGATCGCTTTATGTTCAAGATTAATGTACCCTTCCCATCAGCCACTGAATTAGTCGAAATATTTAATCGTACAACTGGCATTGAAAACGAAACACCCCAACCTGTTGTCAATGGCGAAGATATTATTGCAATGGGTCAATTGGCTTTACAAGTTCCCATAGCTACGCCTGTTAATCAATATGTTGCGCGTCTGATCGTAGCAACCCACCCCGAAAGTCCAGAAGCCTCACCAAAAGTGAAAAAGTTCGTGCGGTATGGTTCTAGCCCACGTGGCGGGCAAGCTCTGATTTTAGGCGCAAAAGTGAATGCCTTACTAGAAGGGCGCTATAATGTCGCTTTTGATGATGTGCGTTTGATCGCCCCAGCTGTATTACGCCATCGCTTACTCATGAATTTTGAGGGTTTGGCAGAAGGTATCAGCGCTGATGAGGTTATTCAAGATTTGCTTGAGCATGTTCCGCTAGAAGTCTAACCTTATACTCTACACAGACAATAGGAGGCTTCATGTCATCATCGCTCATCATTCAAACTGATGCGCTTACTAAAGTTTTTGGAAGAGGTCGTCGGCGTAAAGTTGCCGTCAATGAGCTAAACCTTCATATTGAACCTCACCAAGTTTATGGCTTTTTAGGGGTAAATGGGGCTGGAAAAACGACGACCCTCCGCATGATTTTAGGACTTATGCGTCCAACAAATGGGCGCGCTTATGTATTTGGAAAAGACATCCAACAACATCCCAGCGTTCTAAAACGTGTGGGCGCAATGGTTGAAGGCGCGACGTTTTACCCATACTTAAGCGGTTGGCATAACTTAATGGTTGTTGGCAGATCAATGAATGGCTTTGATGCCAAAATTGCAGAACAACTCCTTGAACAATTAGGCATTGCCAACGCTAAACGGGTCAAGTTTAGAGCATATTCAACAGGTATGAAGCAACGGTTGGGTATTGTGGCAGCGTTATTACATAATCCCGACCTTATCATTTTAGATGAACCTACCAATGGCATGGACCCTGCCGGTATCCGAGAAATGCGACATTTTATTCGCGAACTTGCTCATGTTCACGGAAAAACAGTCTTTTTGACTAGCCATTTGCTGAGCGAAGTGCAAGCAACCTGTGATCGATTGGCTATTATTCATCAAGGTGTACTGAGACGAGAAGGAACGTTAGATGAACTCTTAAATCAAGAGAGCGTCATAGAAGCAGAAGTAAGTCCTATTGAACGCGCTGAAGCAGTATTACAAGCCAATTGGCGCACAGAACGGTTCTCTGATAACACATTGCATATTTATGCGACAAAAGAAAATACACCCGCTATTGTGTACCAATTAGCAAATGAAAATATAGATATTTTTAGCATTAAGCCGTATCAACTTTCTTTAGAAGAATATTTCTTACGTGAAGTTGGGATAGAGGTATAGCGCCATGACCCATTTTTTGATGCTCTGTCGGGCAGAATGGCGAAAAATTATTGGTAACCGTTTACTCATGGGTTGCTTGATTTATACATGGCCATTGGTAGGTATTGTAATTGCTTGTATTTTAACCCTAGCATTTGCGCTAAATTCTGAAGCTCGTGAATCCTATGTGGCTGATCCTTTTCGTTGGACAGATATTGCCCTAATCCCTTGGTTTTTGCTCAACAACCCACTAGGAAGATTACTGCTCATAGGCTTTTCAGTTACTATTTTTGCCGGCGAATATCAATACCGCACATGGAAGACTATTTTACCAAGTAACCCACGATGGATAATGATGCTCGTTAAATACGTAGCGATGAGCGGTTTTATTGTGATCGCGCTCACAGTCACATCATTCATAGTCGTAGCGTTCATTGGGTTTATGAATTTAATCGTTGGTGCTCCATATCCACCGACGCTTAACATCAATACACTTAGCGATTTCTTGCAGGATTATCTCCTTAATGCCAGCGTATTATTTTTTGCCACACTCGTTGTTGTGGGGATTGGCATCCTCATTTCAATTATCACTCGCTCTGTTCTTATTGGAATCATTGCTGGTGTGTTCATCTCTTTCATTGAATTTTTAGGCATTCCTGCATTGCTAGCCATAGCTGCTGGTATTCTACGAGAAGAGTGGATACGAAAATTGATAGTCTTTGTTCCTTCCTATAACGCAGATAACATCGTTTCATGGGTAAATTTCAATGAACCAGCAGTCTACTTTGACGTAGAACCACTTTCGCTTACGGAATCTGTTGGTATTTTAACCATGTGGTTATTGATACTATTTGGCTTATCCATCTTCGTTTTTCAATACCAAGATATAGATTAGGCAATTCTGACAATGTCCAGCAAGTTCAAGATTTTTGATCCCAATACACTACGCAAATTTGAGAATCTCACACTGATAGCAAGCCAAGTACGCGCTGGTGCAATGAAAGGGGAGCGTCGTTCCGTTAAACGCGGCACTAGCATAGAATTTGCTGATTACCGTGACTATGCCAAGGGGGATGACTTACGCCGAGTAGATTGGAATATCTACGCGCGCCTAGAAAGACCTTTCATTAAACTACTTGAGGAAGAAGAAGACCTTGCTGTTCATTTCTTACTAGATGCATCCGCAAGCATGGACTGGCCACGAGAAGGCAACCGTGATCACCATAAATTTATATGGTCATTGCGCGTCTTAGCGGGGTTGGCTTATCTATCGCTATCTTCTGGCGATTTTGTACACATTACAGCTCTGCGTGCTGATCACAATCATCAATGGGGGCCGCATCGGGGTCGTGCCTACACAGTGCCATTACTTCAAAACCTAGAAAAAATTTATACACGCGGTGATACCAATCTAGACCTCGCACTTAAGGATTATGCGCTTCGGACACGACGAGTAGGTTTGTGCATTATTCTAAGTGACATGATGTCTCCCACCTATAAAGATGGCTTAAGCGCCCTACAATCACGCGGTTTTGAAGTCGCAATTATCCAAGTCCTCTCTCCTGATGAAGTGAACCCAACACTTGATGGAGACTTACGACTCATCGATGTTGAAAGCGGTATTCCGCAAGAAGTCACTGTTGATGCTAGTATGAAACAACTTTATCAAGAGCGATTGCTAGCATGGCAAGAAGAGATCGGCGATTTTTGTTTACGGCGCGGTATTCACTTCATTACTGCAGAAACTAGCCTGCCATGGGAAGAACTGATCTTATACCAACTACGACGTATTGGTGTTGTACGATGAGTAAGCGCTTTCTTGCGCTCGTTATTCTTTTACTGGGCTTTGGCGTGCGTGTATGGCAGCTTGATGCAGAATCGATTTGGCATGATGAAGGATGGTCGATTCGTGCAATTCATAGCCCTTTTGGCACTCCAGACGACAATACACCATATGTTTATTACATAACGGGTCATTTGTTGTGGCGATTGGGTGCAGGCAATAGTGCATTTGCATTGCGATATGTCTCTGTCCTGATAGGGCTTGTTACTGTTGCAGTGGCATTATACATAGGACAACGCTGGTTTGGGCATCATGGTAGCTGGACTTTTGGCTTTTTAATTGCCATCTCTCCATTATTATGGGACTATGCTCAAGAAGTAAGAGCTTATGTTGCCGTTCCGCTCATTGCCCTGCTGCTATTGCTGTGGGTTGAATCTCTATTACATTATCCACGCCAACGTTCCATACCACATCGCTTATGGATAAGCATTTGGCTTACCGAATGTGTAGGGCTTTATACGCATAACTTAGCAGTACCGCTTGTTGCTTGGACAGGACTCACAGTTGGTATTGTTTGGTTATTCAGGAAAAATTGGCAGCGTCTTATAACGTGGTGTGCATTGCACATTTTGCTAGGGATTGCCTACATCCCTTGGGTGATGACTCAATCGCCATCTGGCACAAACTTAAATACGCCGCCACAAATTGGTTTCGCACTTGTACGTGATATTTGGTACAGCTATTTTCTACCCGTTCTAGCACAAGTACGAGACGCTGAGAGCCCAATCCTAATTATTCTGGCAGCGATCATCAGCCTTGTAGCTATACCTTTTTTCGTATTAAAACGCCCCCTTCAAGGTGGAATTACACTCTCTCAAGCATTATTGGTACCCCTATTCAGTACCGCGCTTTTACTAGCTGCACATATAGACTTTCATCCGCGTTATTTTATTGCTGGCACACCAGCAGCTCTGCTCGTACTTGTTGGCGGAACTCAAGCAATTTCTTCTGTAAAGATACGCAACCTCAGCGCAATAGTGATAACTATTCTGATGGGAATTATTAGCTATCAAAGCCTGCACGACATCCACACAACACGCACTTATCAACATGATGACTTTGCGGCTGTTGCAAAATATTATGCAAACTTGCCAGAAGACACTGTAATATTAATACCATTTGATGACGAGCCCGCCTTACAATATTATTTTGCTTCTGAGTATGATATTAAAGCCCAATTCATCAATGTTCCGCTCCATAGCAAAAAAGAGATAGCACTCTCCACAATACAAGAACTAGCCTCTGTTGGTTCACGTCATGTCGAATTATTGACGTGGTTTCAGCTACCAGCTGATGTACGCGGAATGTATCCTTGCTTTTTGGGCAGTAACAGCGAAACCATTGGGGAAACGCAACGCTTCTTTGGACTCAGCACTCAAACATTCATGCTTTCGCGTATCCCCGATCCTAAACCTTTGCCAATTGAAGCTACTTTTGCTGAAGGTGATTTGCGCAACGTTTTTTACATGGCTTCTCAAGAAGGTGTATGTGTATTCACCGAATGGCATCCTAAACAAAACAATGGCGAGACAAGCATCGTGAGCCAAATCCTAAATCCCATAGAAGAAACCATTGCAAGGCAAGATGCCGTTATAAGAAACGCTGCACAAGAAAGCAACCTTAAAGATTATGGTGCGTCTTTTCATTGGCTACCATTGCCTAGAGGAGCACCTCTTGATGATTATACGATCGCCTTTACTGTCTACAATCAAGCAAAGCCAAGCGGTTTTGATGTCATTCAGAACAATCGAATTATAGGTAAAACTGTGCAAGCAACTCAACCAATTCGCGCACGCGGTAAACCATTAACTGAAACGCCTTCGATAGATCAACTTTTGAGCGATAGTGTAGGAGACATGCCTTTAAATAGCGGCTCATCTTTTACAGTGACGCTACTTATACATCAAGCACAGATAGTATCGCTTGTTGGCGAAGGATGGCGCATTGAATCACCAATTATGCGCGATCCAGAATTAGAAGCTCAGCTAAGTTGGCATCACTTCACCATTCCCCCAGATGCAAATGGCGAAGTTGAACTTTGGGCAGGAGCAACACTTTTAAAAACATATGTCATCAATCCTGTAGAACACCTATTTGAACAGCCATCTAGTCAAGTAACTACATCTGCCACATTTGAAGGCATTGGGGAATTGGTTGGGTATAGTGTGACACATCCTTATGACGTGACTTTAGTTTGGCAAGCGCATCAAACAACAGATATACCTTACATGGTGTTTGTACAATTTATCGCTCCAGATGGGCGAGTGATCGCACAAAGTGATAGCCAACCCGCCAATGGAGAGCGCCCAACAACTAGTTGGATACCCAATGAATACATCATCGACAACCATCGTCTCTCCTCAAATATAGAACAATATAAAGGCAAAGGTACTTTGATCATTGGATTTTACAACCCAGATACGTTTGAACGTGTACTTACGACAGAAGGACAAGATTTTTATCAATTACCAACCGAATATTTAGTTGATTGAGAGATAACTAGCGTGGGTGGATTCGGATTTTTATCATTAGCTTCATTAGCCTTCTCGGCATTAGCTATTCCCATATTTTTGCTTTACATGCTGCGTTTGCGGCGTACTGATATGCCAATTTCAAGCACTTTTTTATGGCAACAGCTCGTGCGAGACAGAGAGGCAAACGCCCCTTGGCAACGCCTACGCCTTAATTGGTTGTTGTTTTTACAGTTGCTTATTCTAGCAGTGTTAGTACTGGCTCTAGCACGTCCATATCAAGAAGTTGAAACCATCACTCGTGGGCGCATTGTTTTATTGCTAGATGCTTCAGCAAGCATGAATGCAACCGATCTAAATGGTCAGACGCGCTTTGCTGAGGCACAAAAGATCGCGCTAGACACCATCAACACCTTAGGGGAAGATGATACAATGACCGTCATTCGAGTGGGCGAGGTACCTGAAGTTCTTGCCGCAGCAACAAGAGATCGAACTGTATTGCGCCGTGCTATCCGCGAAGCTACACCAAGCGTTGGTAAAGCCGATTGGCCCGCCGCACTGACGCTTGCTGCAAGTGGATCGCTAGGTGTAGATGAATTGCAGGTTGTTGTTTTAAGTGATGGCGGTTTACCTGATGATTTGCCTGTTGTGCCCGGTGAAGTGCTTTTTGTAAAAGTAGGCGAGTCTGATAGCAATGTGGGAATTACAGTTCTCTCTGTGCGTCAACTGCCTGATCAGCCACCACAAATGTTTGCCCAGCTAGAAAATTTTAGTACCCAAGGTAGCCGTGTAATCTTAGAGTTGCGATTAGATGGTGAATTTTATAATTCTCAATTTTATACCATTCCCGCTGGAGATGTACTGAACATCGTAGAAGCTGATTTACCTGAAAACTTCACCAAACTAGAGGCACGTCTTTCACCGCCTAGTAATGCCAGCACCCCTGACTACCTTCGCATTGATGACGTGGCATATGCTGTTCATGCTGAAGCTGCAACTGGTAACGTTCTTCTTATCACTGAAGGCAATATCTTTTTAGAAGAGCTCTTTGAAAATCTAACAGGGATTAACCTAACCGTTAGCACGCCCGAACAGGGTATACTGCGTGGCGACTATGATCTCATCGTATTTGATAGCTGGTTACCAAATGAGCTGCCCACAAAAGAAGATATTTTCATCATTAATCCAACTACCAGCACGAACCTCTTTGCTGTGAGCGGCGAAAGTACAGACACAGCAATTGATCCCATCACTGGCGGTGTTTCCATTGAAGACGAACGCACACGCTTTTTGGATTTTTCCAGTGTTGCGATTCGCAATTTCCAAGTTCTTGAGGATGTGAGTTGGGCAGACTTTTTAGTTGAGACTGAAAATGGCGATCCATTAGTATTAGCTGGTGAATTTGAAGGACAACAAGTCGCTATTCTCACATTCGCGCTCAGCAATTCTAATCTCCCACTACAAATTCAATGGCCTATCCTTGTGGCAAATTTAATGGACTGGTATCGCCCACAACGTGCCATTAATGTCATCAGCCTTGCGCCTGCAGAACCGATTGCAATTCGGCCAACAGTTCCTGCAGATACTGTTGTTATTCGTAAGCCCAATGGTGAAAGAATCCGCTTCACCTTAGACGAATCCCCAGAAGTATTTTTCGCTGATACAGCAGCGCTTGGATTTTATGATATTGAAATTCTGCTTGATGGTGATATTGTGCAGACAGATAGCTTCGCTGTGAATCTTTTTGATCGCGCAGAAAGCAATATCCGTCCAATAGACACCTTAACCTTGCAAGGCAGCGGCGGCGAAACTGTTATCCGCAGTACTACAGGCGAAGAAACTGGTCGGCGAGAATTATGGCGCTATTTTGTTTATATTGGGTTGATTATCTTAGGCATTGAATGGTGGTATTATCACCGTAGCCGCAACCGCAAAATTAAGCCCAAAGCGCCTTTCTTACAAGGAACTGAAAGCGAGAAAGCGCGGCGTTGGTGGGCAATTCGACCAAGTCGTCGTTAGGGAGATTGTGTTCTTATGGACTTTATTAGCATTACCGATCCAACAGCGTTTATACTTTTGCTCTTAATCCCAATTTTCATACGACTTGGCTGGCCACAAACCGCATACCGCCGTCGCCGTGACTTCATCTCAATGGGTGTGCGTATTGTGTTAATTTTATTGCTAATTTTAAGCCTTGCGGGTTTACAAATACGCCAACGCGCAGATCGTTTAGCTGTTGTATTTTTAGTCGATGTATCTGACAGTATGGATGAAGTCTCGCAAAGCCAAGCCATTGAATATGTGCAAGCCGCTATTGAAAACATGACCGAAGATGATCTGGCTGCAGTTATACTATTTGGTGAGAACGCACTTGTCGAACGCCCAATGCAATCGATCATCGATCTGAGCCAAATTGGTACACGTCCTATATCCATCAATACAGACATCGCTGAAGCGATTCGTCTCGGAATAGCTCTTTTTCCGCCGGATGCTGCCAAACGTCTTGTGATCTTAAGTGATGGACTTGAAACAAGTGGTGATGCACTACGCGCTGCTGAACTTGCTGCTGCGACAAATGTACAAATTGATTATGTTCCCTTTGGTGTTGTACGTAATCGTGAAGTGCTCGTTAGTAGTGTACGTGTACCTTCTGTTGTAGGTGAAGACGAGCCTTTTGATTTAATCGTTGAAATTGAAAACCGAGGCGATACTAGTACGCCTGTATTACTTACTGTCTCTGCTGATGGTGAACCCATTGAAACGCAAGAAATCACCGTTCGTCCCGGCACTAATCGCTATGTCTTCAGCCCACTACAATATTCAACGGCACGCTTCGTTGAATTTCGGGTCACAATTGAACCGCAAACAGGCGAGGGTTTTACCGAAAATAATCAGTTATCGGCTTTTACACAGGTTTCAGGGCGTTCACGAGTGCTACTCGTCAGAAGTGAGCCACAAGAAACAGTTGCACTTGAAGCAGCGCTTTCTGATGCTGGTTTATTGCTGGATGTCATTACGCCTGAAGAGATGCCACTCGGTTTAGCACCATTAGCTGTATACGAAAGCATCATTTTAGCTAACGTATCAGCAGCAGAACTAACACCAACACGCATGGAACTATTACAGCTCTACGTACGTGATGCTGGGCGTGGCTTAGTTGTCATCGGTGGGCCAGATGCTTATGGTGTTGGCGGATATTTTGAAACACCTCTAGAAAAAGCATTACCTGTTGATATGCGCATTCGCAACCAAGAACGTATTCCACAACTCACAATGGTTTATGTTATTGATCGCTCAGGATCAATGGAATTTCGAGGGCCAAGCGGCTTTAGTAACCTTGAACTTGCCAAAGAAGCGATCATTCGCTCTATCAATTTTTTAAATGACTATGACCGCACAGGTATCGTCTCTTTTGATACACAAGCCTTTTGGGTAGTAGATATTCAAGAAATCGGTAATGCTGGCAATCGTAGTGACATTATCGGTCGCGTTGCGAGTCTCACGGCCGGTGGTGGCACAGATATTTATGGTGGTATGGCTGCCATTGATCGTGAATTGCCTAACGATCCTGCCACATTAAAGCATGTTATCTTGCTCACTGATGGTGGTGCAAATCCAGAAGGTATTATTCCATTAACTGCTCGCTTGCACGACAGCTATGACATCACAACCAGCATTATTGCAATAGGGCAAGATTATGCACCTTGGCTGAGAGATATGGCACGAGCAGGCGGTGGTAATTTTCATGTCACTTCCACTGTAGAAAACATTCCAGCCATTTTTTCTAGCGAGACAGTCTTAGCAACGCGCTCATATATTTTCGAGGAGCCATTCCGTCCAGCACTCGCCTCTACAAGTCCTATTTTAGATGGCATTAATCTCAATACGATGCCTGAACTATTAGGATATGTAGCCACTTCGCCCAAAGACACGGCAACTGTCATCTTCACTGGCCCTGAAGACGATCCCATTCTTGCCTCATGGCAATATGGTTTGGGCCGAAGCGTTGCCTTTACATCAGATGCCACCTTGCGATGGGGGACAAATTGGGTAAACAATTGGAGCGATTATACTCGTTTCTGGAATCAAGTGGTGCGCTGGACGATCACAGAAAACAGTGGTAGCAATATCGATACCCGTGTTGAAACTCGTGGCGATACTCGTGTCATCGTTGTAGATGCACGTGATGATAACGGCAACTATTTAAATCAGTTAAATTTAGACAGCGCCGTAATTTATCCAGATAGGACAACCGAAAATCCTATTTTCCGTCAAGTAGCACCGGGACGATATGAAGCGGAATTTCATCCTAACCAAGAAGGCGCATATTTTATCCGCGTTTATGGTACAACGCCTGAAGATGCGCCTATTGAAGCGACCGTTGCTCAAAATACTGGTTGGGTATTGAGTTATTCAGATGAATATCGCGTCAGTGAGCCTGATCCTGAATTTTTGAGGCAAATCGCTAGCACAACGGGTGGACGTTCGGTTGCTAATAATCCTGCGAATGTCTTTGCACATGACCTCGATCAAGCTGAAGCCGCACTTCCCTTATATCCTTACCTCTTAGCATTAGCGGCGTTCTTATTGGTACTTGATATTGCCATACGACGCTTGGTCATCAATCGCAGCGATCTAGAGCGGCTACGAGTATGGAGTGCTGGACTATTAGGTAGGCGAACCTCTAGCTATGAAGGTACGCAAAGTGAACAACGCATTAGCGATTTAATGCGTGCCAAGCAAAGAGCGAGCAACAGTGCATCTAGTGCTGAAGACGTAACTGCACCTACGTCTTCACCAATGCCGTCAAGAGCTGCAACTAATAATCCCAATACAACAACAGCAGCCACACCTCAAACCCCTGCAAGACGTTCTATGCGTCCAACCTCAAAATCACGGGGCGAAGCGGCAAGTAATACTGCATCATCTTTACTCAAGAAAAAACGGGAGCGGAGCGATGGCTCGTAAGCTATTTTTAGCAATTGGGATAATACTCATCTTAAGTGCTTGTGGTCTTTTTTCCAAAGAAGATGACAGTAAACCTAGCAATGGTAATACAACAACTGAATGGGTACGCATTACAGATGGTGCAGAATATCGTACCTTCTCCATAACGCCATCGGATGCTACTCCATTTGACATGCATATCGTCCGCCTTGATCCAAAGCAAGTGCGCTTCCGTGTACACTATCAACCTGCCCAAGCCTACACTTATAATTCATGGCAAGAACAACTAGCCCCTGAAGCCATTGCATTCATAAATGCTAACTTTTTCTCTGAAGATAACGTTGCTATTGGCCTTGTTATTGCTGATGGCACCTTATATGGTACAACATTAGTGGGTTATGGAGGCATGTTTGCTATTAATGCCGATGGTAGCCCAACGCTATTGTCTCTAGCGCGCACACCTTATCGGGGCACAGGATACACACAAGCAATTCAATCGTTTCCAATGCTAATAGAACCTGATGGGACTCCCTCTACTATAGGTCAAGGCTTTGATGAGTTAGCGCGACGAACCGCTATCGCACAGGATGATAAAGGATATATTTACTTGATGAGCACTGGAACATTAGGACAAATAAGCCTGCGAGAACTGCAAAATTGGTTGCTGAATAGCGAGCTCAACATCAAAGTTGCCTTTGCCCTTGATGGTGGGCGCTCTAGCTTAATGTATGTGCGCACAGAGCCTCCTATACAAATACCCTCATTAGTCCGTGTGCCCATTATCCTTGCAGTGTATGAGCGCTAAGCTATGCCAACAACCATTGGAATTTTAACCCCGCAAGGTCTAGAATCTGCTTCCTACCAAGCAGATTCTTTAACAGAAGCCTCACGATATGAACCATCAGGTATCTATACTGTTACACGTACCTATAATCGCTTCTATGTATTAAAGTTTGACGCACATCTTGATCGACTAGAAGAATCTGCTCGGCTAGAGAATATACCTGTGCATATTGATCGTTTCACTTTAAGAAAAGCGATCAGAACATTAATCGAGCGTTCAGGATATGATGAGTGCCGCTTTCGGATCACAATTCCTCATCAACAGCCCGATCATTTTATTATCACGCTTGAGCCTTTCACAGGAATTCCTCAAACTCTCAAAATGCATGGGGTAAAAGTGGCCACAGTGCCCATAAAACGTGAAAACCCGCAAGCCAAAGACACGACTTGGATTGCAAAGCGCGAAGCAGCGAAAGCTAATGTGCCTGATGCCTATGAATATATCATTGTCAATGAGCAGGGTCAGTTGTTAGAAGGATTTAGTAGTAATTTTTATGCTATTCTGAATCAGACTTTATGGACAGCCCCTAACGAACTTGTTTTAGGTGGAATTTCTCGTCAAATTGTGCTTGAGATTGCACCGAGCGTTCTACCGATACGTTTAGAACCTATTGTAAAAAATCAGATTAAAGATATATCAGGTGCGTTCTTAACCAGTAGTAGTCGTGGTATTATTCCCATTGTTCAAATTGATCAAGACATAATAGACAACGGCAAACCAAATCCGACAGTGCAAACGCTCTCTGAACGCTACGATCAATGGGTAACTTCTCATCTTGAGCACCTTTAACATAAACTTCAATGCTAACCATAGCCTTGCTACTTTTCTGAACCTAAATTCATCACAATATGATGGTGCTTGACAGTCCATAAGAAGACTGCTATTATGCTCGCGGCTTCAAACAATAGCATATAAATGCTTTGCCAAAGACAGCAGGTGTACAAGTTTGTACTTAAAGTTGCCCGCCGAGGTGAAGTCCCCAAAAGTAAATTCCCCACTGGCTAAGGTCAGATGGTACAGGTGACTGATCTTCATTAAACGGCAACATAAGATATATCGAGATGGAGTAAGCGCCATGCCAATTAGTAGAGCTCGTAAGGAAGATTTAGTGGCGCAATATATTAGCCTTCTACAAGATTCGGCTGGTATTGTGGTCACAGAATACCGTGGCCTCAGTGTTGCGCAATTTAACAACATTCGCAAAAGAATGCGTGATGTAGGGGCAAAATATATCGTCACTAAGAATACCTTGCTCAAAATTGCACTCAATGAAGTGGGCATGGCTGTACCCGAAGAGTTACTGAACGGCCCTGTTGCGGTGGGGTTCGCCAGTGACAATCTACCGGGCACAGTAAAAGCCCTTATTGACAGTGTAAAAGATGCCGAGTTGTTGATTTTGAAGGGTGCAATTGCCCAATCAACAATCTACGGCCCTAGCGATCTAGAAACCTTGTCCAAGTTACCCACGCTTGATGAATTGCGTGCAACATTGGTCGGTATGGTGGTTCAACCAATGGCCAGCCTCTTGAGCTTGCTGGTTGCCCCCCAACGTGATGTTGTTAGCGTAATTGCCAGTTATGTGCGCGAAAAAGGCGGCGGAGACGAAGCAGCCTAAGTGCACAATTGGCGCATAAAATGTGGTTGATTTTTATCGCTCATTCAATACTATGAAAGTGCTATTCAGCACATCAAACCAAATACTTTAGGAGTTGGATACAATGGCTGATTTAGAGAAGTTGGTAGAAGAACTCAGCGCTTTAACCGTAATGGAAGCTGCCGAGTTAAAGACAATGCTTGAAGAAAAATGGGGTGTAACCGCTGCTGCACCCGTAATGGGTGGCTTTGCCATGCCTGCTGCTGGTGGTGCTGCCGCTGCTGAAGAACCCGCTGAAGAACCCACTGAATTTGACGTGGTGCTTAAAGAAGCTGGCCCCAAGAAAATTAACGTCATTAAAGTTGTGCGTGCTTTGACTTCACTCGGTTTGGCCGAAGCTAAGGGTGTCGTTGATGGTGCACCTTCCACTCTCTTGGAAGCAGTATCAAAAGAAGCTGCTGAAGATGCCAAGAAGAAGTTGGAAGAAGAAGGTGCCGTTGTGGAGATCAAGCCAGCATCCTAAGCTGGATGTATCACACTGCTGTCGACATCTTAGTTACCCCTCTGTTTTGCGGAGGGGTAATTGTTTATTCGGTTTATTCCGCCACAAGTGCGATACACTCTATCTCAACAAGTGCCCCCAACGGCAGATCATTACCACCAAATGCAGCGCGTGCAGGTGGCTTGTCATTAAAGAATTGCTTATATACTTCATTCATCGCCGCATAATCAGCAATGTCATGCAAGTACACTGTCACCTTCACCACGTGAGATAGATCAGACCCCCCTGCTTCTAAGATAGCTTTCAAGTTTAACAAGGCGCGTTCTGTTTGTGCCGCAACGCCTTCTACTAGTTGCTTCGTTTGCGGGTCAATCCCCACTTGACCAGAGACAAAAATAAATGTGCCACTTGCTACTACACCTTGCGAATACACAGCAACAGCTGGTGGAGCATCATTAGTTTGGATAATTTCGCGCTTCATACAAAAACTTACCTCTCTACTTTCTAACGAATAAAAGGTCGATTATGACGATTAATTACGTCCAGCAAAATACGTTGAAAATGAGTGGAATTATCGGGCTGAGCCAATAAGTCATCTAATGCCATATATTGAATGCCATCAATTTCGTTGTCATCGATGCGCAATTCTCCGCCTATCACTTGGCATTCTAGAACATAATCAACAATCTGGAATTGATCTCCATTCGGAATCTTTTTTTGTGTAACAGTTGGATCGCTATAAATACCAATTACATCAACAGGTTCGATGTCTAAACCTGTCTCTTCCTTCATCTCACGCACTGCTGTAGCGCTAGAAGATTCACCAATGTCTGAGAACCCCGCCGGAAATCGCCACCTTCGGGTTCCTTTTTTGCGTACTGCCAGAGCATATCCCTTATCATCGTAAACCACCATTGATGTGCCCGGTAAAATTAATGGTGCATGGCCTACTTTTTCGCGTAAAAGTGGAAAATAGGGTTGCACTGTGGGCAAGCTAAAAACTTCCTCAATGGCATACCCACGCGGAGAACGATAGGCATCAATCATATGTTGATATTGAATAAATAGCTGAGAATATACCTCATCAATCGGACGGAACGAGGCCTTTGTAATCTCTTTTTGATCAAGTGCACCAACCTGATCAGTGGTTTTTGCCACAAGCCCAACTGTCCAAGGTTGCACACGATCACCATTAGGATAATGAAGTTCATATTGCGGATGGCTAAAAACACCAAGAAAACCAGTGATTTCTGCATGAACACCTGTTTCTTCTAAAACTTCGCGATGGGCGCACGCACTAATTGATTCACCTAATTCAAGCGCACCACCGGGAACGCCCAGCCAAGAGAAATCTGGACGCTCAATGACCAGAAGCTCTTGCGCTTCATTAAAAACCAAAATTGATGTATAAACCAAGTAGATCAGTTCATGCCCAATGTGTTGGCGTATCCAACGAATATAGCCATCTTGAAAAGTCATGGATGAAGAACTACCTCTGTGTTTGTAAAGTTAATGAAGGATGTTGTATCCATATGGAAACCATCGAGGGCACCGTAGAATCCGTTATCTATTATAACCCAGAAAATGGGTACTGCATTTTACGCTTGATGCCCCCTCATCACCGCTTTATCCGTGAAGATCAACTTATCACAGTCGTAGGAAATATGCCAGAGTTTCAACCCGGTGAAACAGTACGCTTTGAAGGCGATTGGACAGTACATCCTACTTATGGCGAACAATTCAAAGCTCATAGTTTTGTACAAACTCGCCCCGCAACCTTAGAAGGGATCAAACGTTACTTAGCAAGCGGAATGGTAGAAGGAATTGGCCCCGTATATGCCGAACGCATTGTAGAACACTTTGGCATAAAAACTTTTGAGATTTTAGATCGTGACCCCGAACGTGTTAAAGAAGTGCGCGGCATAGGGGAAAAAAGAGGGACGAACATTGCAAAGGCATGGTTAGAACATCAGGCACTTCGCCAGATTATGGCTCAGCTTCAAAGCTATGGCATTAGCGCCAAAATGGCGATACAAATTTTTAATCATTATGGTGACGAGGCGTTTGAAGTCGTTCAGCGTGAGCCCTATCGTTTAGTGCATGATATTCATGGCGTAGGTTTTAAACGGGCTGATCAGATTGCTCGTAGCTTTGGCTTACCTTTACAGGCACCCGCTAGAATTGAAGCTGGCATTGTGCATGTTCTTAATGAAGCAGAAGCTGACGGACATATATATTTACCAAGCGAGGAACTCATTCGCAAAGCCTCTGAGCTCTTACAGCTTGAGCCACTGACAATTGAGCAAATGCTACAAGAACTTTCAGATAGTGAAGCTATACAGATTGAGGATATTCCAACAGCAGATGGTACGGGATGGCAGCAAGTCGTTTATCGTAAAATGATGTTTCATAGCGAACAAGGTGTGGCGAGGCGTATTCAGTTTATGGTAGATGCTGAAGAAAGTCGCTTAGCACATTTGCAAGAAATGGATACACACCAATGGGAACAAATGATTAGGCGTTTGCTTGCTATTGATGATGTTGAACTAAGTCAACAACAACGTGAAGCCGTGCGTGCTACCCTAACGAATAAGGTATGCGTGCTGACAGGCGGCCCCGGAACAGGAAAAACGACAACACTTCGCACAGTGATTGCTGTTCTAGAAGCTGAGGGCTGCACATTTGCGCTTGCAAGTCCTACAGGACGAGCTGCTAAACGTTTAGCCGAAGCAACAGGACAACCCGCACAAACCATTCATCGGTTGTTGATGTATTCACCCAATGATGGTTATGGTTATAACGAAGATTATCCGCTAGATGTCGATATGGTGATTATTGATGAAGCCTCTATGCTTGATCTTTTGCTCTTTTATAGCTTATTGAAAGCTATTGATGTTGGCACACACCTGTTGCTAGTAGGAGATGTTGATCAACTACCAAGCGTAGGAGCAGGAGATGTGTTGCGCGACATCATTAAAAGCGGGGTTTGTCCTGTATTCCAACTAGATCGCGTGTTCCGTCAGGCTGATGACAGCATGATCATTGAAAATGCCCACCGTATCAATCATGGCAAATTACCAGACACTGCTAATAAGAGCCAAGATTTCTTCTTTTTCGGCGCAGAAGACCCTCAAGAAGCAGCAGAATTATTGATCGATATTGTGACCTATCGCATTCCTCAAAAATTCGGTTTTGATCCTAAGCAAGATATTCAGGTGTTGTCGCCGATGTATAAGGGACATGTTGGAGTTGATGCCTTGAATCAGGCATTACAAAAAGCCTTAAATCCATCGGGAGGACGTAAGGCAGAAATCCGAGTAGGTAGAACGCAGTTTCGCGTTGGCGATAAGGTAATGCAAACACGGAACAACTATGACAAAGAAGTTTATAACGGTGATATTGGTCTTATCCACAGTATTGATCTCACTGATGAAATGCTATTTGTCGAATTTGATGGTCGTATTGTGGAATATGAAAAATCCGTGCTTGAAGAGCTTGTCCACGCTTTTGCGATCTCTGTTCACAAGAGTCAAGGTGCAGAATATCCTGTTATTGTAATGCCAATACTGCCACAACATTACATGATGTTGCAGCGCAACTTACTTTATACTGCTATCACCCGTGCAAAACAAATGGTTGTGTTAGTTGGTACCCGAAAGGCAATAGCTATCGCTGTGAATAATAATCGTGTTTCTAAGCGTTATAGTGCGCTTGCATGGCGTTTGATGATATAAAAACAAGGTCACGTATAGCAATGATGACCTTGTTTTTAAGATTGCTGTTGTGTTAATTTTCCTCAGCCGATTTAGGCATACACGGAACAACCCATTTAGGTACGTGATACTCCCGTTCTGCCGCTTCGGCAAGCTCTTCACGGAATTTAGGATGAGCTATATCCACTAGTGCCATTGCGCGCTCACGAATTGAACGCCCATACAAATCAGCAACGCCGTATTCAGTCACCACATAATGTACATCATTCCGCGTAGTAACCACACCAGCACCGCGCTTTAGGGTAGGAACAATACGGCTAATTGTGTCATTTTTAGCAGTACTAGGAAGCGCAATAATGGGCAAACCACCCTTGCTACGCGATGCACCGCGAATAAAATCAACCTGTCCTCCCACACCTGAATAAAAGCGCGTCCCGATGCTATCTGCACATACTTGCCCCGTTAAATCAACTTCAATAGCTGAGTTAATAGCGACCATGCGATCATTTCGCGCAATATTGAAAGGATCATTGACATATTCAGTAGGATGAAGTTCTACGATAGGGTTATCATGAACAAAGTCATATAAACGGCGTGTTCCTAACAAGAAGCCCGCAATCATCTTGCCTTGATGGAATGTTTTTCGTTCGCAATCCATAACGCCGCGCTCAACTAAATCGATCACGCCATCAGAGAAGAGTTCAGTATGCAATCCTAGATGCTTATGATTATGAAGGTATTTCAGCACGGCATCAGGTATGGTTCCGATGCCTGTTTGTAAAGTAGCGCCATCAGGAATCATTGCAGCAATGTGTTGAGCTATTTGATCAGAGACGGGGTCTGTGGCTGCTAATCGAATTTCAGGGAGTGGGTAATCGACTTCAACAATATAATCAAGTTTAGAAACGTGAATGAAGCTATCTCCCAATGTGCGCGGCATATTAGGGTTCACTTCGGCAATGATAATCTTCGCTGAGTCAGCGGCTGTTTTCGTAACCCCCACTTCAATTCCAAATGAACAGTAGCCATGCTCATCAGGAGGGCTCACTTGGATTAAAGCCACATCAAGTGGCAGACGGCCGCTAGAAAACAAGCCCGGTATTTCTGACAGAAAACAAGGTGTAAAATCAGCACGTCCCTCATTAACTGCTTGCCGCACATTATCACTAATGAATAATGTATTGATGCGTAAGTGAGGTGACATTTCTGGTGCAGCGTATTCATCGCCTGCTAATGCCAATACTTGTACAATCTCCACGTCGCACAAGTTTGGTGCAGCTTGTACGAGCGCATCTAATAACACTTGTGGCACTGAGCAGTTACCTGTCAGAAAAACGCGATAATTATCTTTAATGACGCTAATGGCATGTTCTGCGCTGGTCAGCTTTGGGGTATATTGGCTTTGCCAAGGCATTGAAATCTATATCTCCTTATCAATGTGTTGTACTCTGCGATGTTATACGATTTTACGTCAATCCTAATGAACTGAGATAGTCTCATCAGACCCTATATCGTAGTCCAAAAGTCACTGATTTCTTGCTAAACTAGATAGGCTAACTTGCGCTGGTAAAGGAGTTCTGTATTGAAAACTCGTGCTAAAGCTATTATTAAACTTACTCGTTGGCAAGAATTTCTCGCCTTTACGACGATTCTAACACTGCTTGGTGGACTCACCGCGCACCAAGTAAATAATACACCCCTAGACTGGAAGCTGATAGTCGTCTGGGTTGCTAATTTAGCTGCGATGGCTTATGCATTTATGGTGAACGATATTGAAGATGCGCCTGATGATGCGCGCGATCCCAATCGTATCTCAACAAACCCTGTTGCTAATCTTGAGCTTTCAGTGCCGATGGCGTGGCTTGCAACAATTAGTTTTGGGGTTTTATCCGCTATATGCTATGCAGTTGTCGGGCCACGTACTTTCGTAGTAGGCATTATAACGCTTATTTTAGCGCATCTATACTCTTGGAAACCCGTTCGCCTAAAAGCGAAGCCTTTGATAGATATTATCTCTCATGCCTTAATGCTTAGCACGTTGCTTTATGTGGCTGCCTTTTTTGCCTATGAGCACGATTTAAGTGATTTGTGGATGATTGTTATCGTGACATTTGCTGCATCTGCAAATGGTCAGCTATACAACCAAGTTCGAGACTATGAGGCAGATCGTGTTGCTGGGCTACATAACACCGCTAGCATACTCGGCAAAACGCTTACAGATCGCCTTGCTACTGCAACCATAGTCACTACAGGTATATGCTTGGGCATCGCTATCTTACAAGGTATTTTTCCGCTATGGTTAGGTGGTGTACTCATTGCAGTGACCCCGATTGTATTTTACCTATTACGCAATAGTACTCATGATATGCGTGGCAGCGAAACTGATGACCCGATGGCTTTGTTTCAACGCAAAGCGTTATACATTATGAACCTTACTTTATTAGCTTGGCTCATCGCTGTATATGTATAGTCCACTAAAAAGGCGTTATAATAACTGCATACCGAATCTAAAGATTTAGACGGATACTAAATACTATCCATGTTACATACGCTACTTGATAACATTCGTGCTGTAACCGACAGTCATTTAATTTGGCTTCTCACTGTGCAGGATGAAGTACTTGTTGATACTGTCATAAGCGCGCCAAGTCCAAAGCTCATTAAGTCATTTGCTGCACAAATTGAGCGCGTGTTTTCTCAGCGCATCGTACCACTCCAACATGCGCATAACCCTATTGCTGAAGTCTTGCTGCGGAATATTCCATTAGTAGGGTTAGAAGCTGAGAAACTACGCAATACTGAAGGCGGAGCATCGCTGGCTCAAGTATTAGAAGCTATAGATGCTCGCTATATTTCTTTGCTGCCGTTGCGAAATGATAAAAATCTGCTAGGCGTTTTGCTGCTGGCGAATAAAGATGTTGATTTTATTTCCTCAGAGCGTGGGCAACAATTGATGAAACTTATTCGTCGGCAAATAACCGTAGAATTAGACTATCTACAGCATTTTAAGACAGCCTTTGAGGCCCATCAGCGCGCTCTTGAAACGCAAACAAAACGCTTAAAAACGCTTAATCAAGCCTCTAGAGCGATTAACTCACCTATAGGACTACAAGATGTTATTCAAGTAGTATTATCACTGGCCTATGAAGTGGTGCAGGCAGAAGCAGCAGTGCTTCTTTTGCGTGATGATGACGATGATCTTATTGTTGTAGCCACGCATAAAGTATCTGATATGCATGGACGCGCAATTACAATGGGCATGGGATTACTAGGATGGGTCGCTGAACATCGTGAACCTATACTTGTTCAGAATGTTGAGCAAGATACTCGTTATCGCTCATACGTAGACGGCTCTTCTGAAATTCAAACACAAGCAATGATCATAGTGCCATTGGCAACAATGACAGATGTTATTGGGGTGTTGGCAGTCATGAATCGCCTTGAGGGTGAATTTACACAAGATGATTTAGAAACTTTAGAGAATCTTGGCGCAACAGCCGCTATTGCTATTGAAAATGCTACACTTTTTGAGCAAACACAACGCCGACTCACCGAATTAAGCACTATGCTAGATGCCAGCGCAATTGCCACTTCCACCGTCGAATTACAATCCATAGTAGAGCCCATTGCGCGCCGTTTGACACATGCACTCGATTTGCAACGTATGAGCATAATCTTGCTAGATGGCGACGTAATGCGGCGTTTGGTTTCGGTTGTAAGTGCAAGTTGGACAATTGAAAAAGCGCTTTCTATCCCACTAGCACGACTACCTTCCAAAGCTCAAGCCCTCGAAATTCCAAATACTGTGAGCTTGGAAACTAGTCAATTATCTTTGGAAGAACAAACTGAGCTCTGTTTGCGCGGAATGCGTCATGCGGTCAATGTGCCTTTGGTATTGCATGGAAGCACAAAGGGCATCATTACAGTATATAGTAATCAAGAATTTGAGCATTCCACACCAACAGTTATTCTTGAGGCTGTTGCTGATTGGGAAAAAACAACAAGCGTCCCTGAAGAAGAATTTATGCAACTATGCCAAAAAATTCTTGATGCAAGCCGTAGCTTATGGTGTGTGATTTATTTGCTGAATGATGAACAAGATGAACTACTATTGTATCGAGAAATGGGCTCTGTATACCATAAACCCAATAGTGGTATCGCTATTGATTTGAAGTGGTTTCCGACTGCGCAAAAAGTAATGCAAAGTGGCGAAATTTTGCCAACCACTGTAGAAGTGCCCGCCAATAAGCATGAACGAAATTATCTACGGTTTCTAGGATTAACTGATGTTTTGTTTGCTCCTATCCTACGTCAGGGCGTGGGCGTGGGTGTTGTAGAACTAGGTATTATTGATGAACGGCCTTTTGATGCAAGCGCGGTGTCTTTATCACGCGGCATTGCTAACATCATAGGAAATGCCATCGAAAGCTATCGCCTTTATTCTTCACTGGAACAACGTGCTAGCGCGCTTGAGGCTGCCTATCGAGAATTAGAGGATGCAGATCGCTTAAAGGAAGAGCTACTTCAAAACATGGCTCATGAATTGGGAACCCCCCTCACACATATTTTAGGGTATCTCAGTTTGTTAGCAGATGGCGCTTTTGGAGATTTGACCCCTGAACAACGTGAGACAGTTGATCTCGCTGTTCGTAAAACACAGCATGTTGCTAACATGATTAAGCAGATGGTAGTGGGACATGCAAGCGATAGCACAATACTAAACTTGCGTGATGTTCATCTCGATCAATTGGCAGCATTAGTTGTGCGTGACCTTGAACTACAAGCAAGGAATATGGGAATTGCCATTAAACCTCGTATTTCTCGTAATTTACCCAAAGTACGAGTTGATCCAGCAGCAATCAAGCAAGTATTTCAAGCCTTATTAGATAATGCCATAAAATTTAGCGGTGATGGCAAGCTCATTGAGGTTGAAATTCGTGACTTGGGTGGCCCGACCTTGCAAGTTGCTATTCATGATAAAGGGATCGGCATCTCACCAGAAGAACAAGAGCGCGTTTTTCGGCAGTTTTATCAAGTAGATGGAAGTATGACGCGACGCTTCGGTGGTTTAGGTTTGGGCTTATCAGTAGCAAAGAAAATCGTTGAAGCACATGGCGGCAAGATTTGGTTAGAGAGTGAGCTCGGAAAAGGCACAACTGTTTATTTCACCGTGCTCAAAGCTATTCCCGGCACAGCCTTAGATGCTACGGCTCCATTGTTGGCTATTAACTAGATTCTTGAATACCTAACTCAGTTAAAATAGCATCGAGAAGCGTTCGATCTATTGGCCCAACATAGGCGTTGTAAACAGTTCCATCGGGTCGAATAATATAAGTAGTAGGCACTACTGCTCCGCCAAAGTAGCGAATAAAAATTGCGCCTTCAGGATCAACAAACATTGGATCGCTAACGCCTAAATTAGTTGCCAATGTGCGTGTCTCTTCTGCTAAATCGCTTACATTCACCGCTAAGATTAGAATATCATCGCCAAATTTTTCGTATACAGCTTGCAAAAGTGGAAACTCAAAAAAGCATGAACCACACCCTACTGTCCAAAAATTAATGATCACAACTTTACCTTGTAACTGATCTAGCTGGTAGCGATTACCATCTATATCAGTCAATACAATGGGCGGAACAGGTTCACCTTCTTTAAGTAGTAAGTTTTGAGTTGGGTCAACCGTATCATTTATGCGAGAAACACTCACAGCCCGCTGTGTGGCTTCAGGAATTGCAGTTGGCCACCATGACACAGTAGTCGGAAGCGGGCTTGCTGTGGCGGGTATTTGTGTAGGGCGCGGCGTAGAAGTGGCAATAGGTGGAAGTGTTAGTTGAACACGTGGAGATGATTTAGGCGTATTTTCGTTACAGGCTACGATGAGCACACTTAGTAGAGTGCTGATAACCAAAATCATTCCACGCATCAATTAATTTTCCTATGTTTGTACTTGATAAGTATTTTTTAGTAAATAGTGCCGTCCATTGCGGCGTGGCACCTCATGGCAATTACGACAACGCGCTTCATAAACTTCTGAAGCCCCCACCATAATGACAGGATCGTCATAATCAGCGGGTTTGCCATCAATTAGACGCTGGGTGTGGCTAGCTTCATTACCACAAATCATGCAAATGGCATGTAATTTAATAATTTCTTCGGCAATAGTCATTAAGTGTGGCATTGGGCCAAATGGTTCGCCACGAAAATCCATATCTAAACCGCTTAGAATAACACGCACATGGTGTTGAGTAAGTTCAACAACTAAATCAACAATACGATTATCAAAAAACTGAGCCTCATCAATACCAATAACTGTTGCGCTTGGATCAAGGTGAGCAATAATATCATCTACATCCTCAACAGGAATTGCTTCAAAACCTTGACCATTATGCGATTTAATTTGGGTAACATGATACCGATTATCAATTTTATGCTTAAACACTTGAACACGCTGACGTGCAATCTCTGCTCGTCGTAACCGTCGAATAAGTTCTTCGGTTTTGCCGCTAAACATGCTGCCACAAATAACTTCTATACGTCCGCTATCATGTTTCAATGCTTATACCTCCTTTAAACACGACAGGCAGAGTATGTTTAGATTTTAACTCTGCCTGTACTTAGATATTGTCGCAGTTAGTAATTATTCCTCTTCAGTAGCGGCTTTCTCTTCAAGAACATAACCGGCTGCTCTCAGGCTACGTTTTAAGTCTGCTACTACTTTGCGACCAATGCCGGAAATACTTAAGAAGCCATCATCACCTTTTTCACGGAAGGTATCAAGTACATCTTGCACGGTAAAGATGCCGGCTTCGTTCAAGATTACGATGTAACGTGTATTAATGCTTGTTGCAACTTCCTCAATGTCGATGTCAGTTGAAAGGCTTCCTTCATCGCCTTTGTTTAAGGTTGCAAGCATTTCTTCACGTTGCTTCAAACGCTTATAGAAGCGTTCAACTTGCCCTTCTGTGTCCACAATGCGTTGCTCGCCAGTGTAGAAAGGATGGCAGTTAGAGCAAACATCAAGACGCAAAGAGGGAACAGTTGAGCCGACAATCCACACTGTACCACAGGAGACACAGGTCATTTCGGCTTCTGGATACCATTGGGGGTGAATTCCTTCACGCATGGTTATACACTCGTCTTTGGCTATTTATAAACAAACTTTACGATTGCTGAGTCGAACGCTCTGGCAAAACATGAATGTAACGACGACCTGTACGATTCCGTACAAAGTGAACATAGCCACTTGCGGTTGCAAAGATGGTGTGATCTTTGCCAATGCCTGTGTTTTCGCCCGGATGGAAGCGAGTACCACGTTGACGCACGATAATATTACCGGAAATAACGTACTCGCCGCCATAGCGCTTCACACCAAGACGCTTACTATTACTATCACGACCATTGCGGCTAGAACCGCCACCTTTTTTATGGGCCATCTTGCTTTCTTCCTTTAACCATCAATACTTTCGATCTTGAGACGGGTATAGTGCTGACGATGCCCTTGACGTTTGCGATAGCGCTTTTTGGGCTTATACTTGAAGATAATGATCTTGGGACCTTTGAATTGGCTAACGACTGTCGCTTTTACCTTTGCCCCTTCAACCAATGGTTGCCCAATTTTCACGTCACCATTATTGGCTACGAGCAACACTTCATCTAATTCTATCGTATCACCTTCATTATAGGGAAGTTTTTCAACGTCGATGGTTTGGCCGACTTCGGCACGGTATTGTCGTCCGCCTGTGCGAACAATTGCATACATGATTTTTATTCTCCAATTCTCGCTTTACCGCCGTGAACGATGGTTGATTTATAAATGACCAACATCGGCACGGGGAAAATTGGTCTACGATGAATAACGGCTAAGGATTATAAGGCGTGTTGCCATCAGCGTCAATAGCCGCATTGAGAATGCAGTGTCTAAATGTGGGCATATCATATGATATAAGCTACTATACAGATTACTGTTTGAGATGCTCCCTATATATTGTCGATCATAAACAGTTGCTACTATAATTACTGAGAAGCAAAGTACATCGAGATTCATTCATTAAAAAATAGAAGTTACTGTTATCATGACTAAAAAACGCTTTTTGCTTATCACATTAGGACTACTCATTATCGGAATGGGCTTCATTATTTGGTATTTGTTCATCAGAGATATTGAAGCCGAAGAAAATAAGATCGCAGCCCCCGCACTTTCGCAAAATGTAGAAAACCCGTGTGCTGCTCCAACTGAACAGCCCGAAAGCACCTTGCCAGCGGACGAGTCCCTCATTGTGGCTACTCCAGAAATTTTGCTAGAGGAGAATTCAGAAAATTATTTACTTTATGTCTTCGATACGGATGAATCAGTAATTAACTTCACAATAGCCGAGGTGCCCAGCATCAACGGTACATTTGATATGTTTGGGCATTGGTTTGAGTTCATTAAAATTTCAGATGAAGAAGGTTGGTGTGCTACACTATGGCTAGACATTGATGGTCAATCAGTAGATACTGGCAATGAAGTTACGGATAACCTCATTCGTCTAGGTTTTCAAGCAGAAAAATATCCAGTTGGACGTTTTGTTGGCGCAGCAACTGAGTTGATTCAAGACCTTTCAGCTCCAAACACTATTAATATCGCTGGCCAAATTGAACTTTCTGGTGTTGTACGGTCATTTACTGTTCCTGTAGAAGTTACTATAAATGGAGAACAGCTTATTGCCAGCTCCAACATTGACATTAACGCCAACGACTTTGGCGCAAATTTGCCCGGTGGCGCAACATTGGATTCTAAAATTCGTGTTGTTGCCAATCGCACGGATCCAAGTACGATAGATTTACCCGTATTACCTACTGCCATCCCTAGCGAAATTCCTAGTGAATAGGTCATTGTTATGCAATATCGAACCTGTCCGAACTGTGAACATCGTAACTTGCCCGAAGCAGTCTATTGTTTTGAATGTGGCGCAAATTTAACAGACTCTCACCTCATCCCCGGCCTAATGCCACTACATCATTACCTTTTAAGTGGTCACAACCAAGACACACTCAAACCACTTAGTCGCAGCGAAGTCGATAATACACGTAATGAACGTGAATCATCCACACTGTATAATGCGGGGTTACATTGCTTAAGGTGTAGCGCGCTAAATTCACCCAACGCCGAACTATGCGTTGTTTGTCAAGCTAGTCTTATTACGCCTGATGAAATACGTCAACAGATTGTATTGGGCAGCGCGCGAACTTCCGTTGGTCAGGTGCGCAGCAACAATGAGGATAACGTGGGGCTGTGGGCACGACGTGGTCTTGTGTTAGGACTTGTGGCAGATGGCATGGGTGGGGCAGCAGCAGGCGAAGAAGCAAGTCGCCTCGTTAAGGAGTCCATTCAAGCAAATTTTACAGGTGCACTGCGGGGGAGCGAAAATCTTAGCGAATTAACCGACGAAGAAATTGCTGACAAAATGCGACGTGCTATCCTGACAGCAAATCGAGCGCTCTTAACGCGCATCAAAGAAGACAATACACTGCGAGGTATGGGTACGACGGCGACATTGGCGCTTTTACGTGGTAACCGTCTGATTATTGCACATGTTGGTGATAGCCGTGCTTATCTCATCAATGGCACCTATGGTTGGATACAACAAGTCACTGATGATCATAGCTTTGTTGAAGCGTTGCTTGCCTCCGGACATATCACTCGTGCACAGGCAGAACGCCATCCTATGAAAAGCGTATTATATCGGGCGCTGGGGCAAAACGAAGAACTAGGTCGAGCAGATATATACATGCGACAAGTTAATATAGGTGATCGGATCGTTATTTGTTCAGATGGCTTACCACGTCATGTATCAGATAACGAAATTGCCCAAATTGCCCTCTCATTTGATGATCCTGAAAAAATCTCTCAAGAACTCCTTGATCTAACCAATCGTCGTGGTGCAGAAGATAATGTCAGCGTAGTGACTTTCATTGTAAAAGGTACTGATGCACCATCAGCCATTGAGAATTTGCTCCCTATTCCCGGTGAGCTTGAAGAAATCCAACCCTCAGCCGAAGACCCCTTCAGCACGGGCCGCATTCCATCAGAAGAACTAGAACGCATTCGCCGCCAAATTAACGAATCGCGTCGTCAGCCACCACTTTCATAGGAAAGCGCCCATGCCAAAGCATACATCAAGTCGCACAGCACGTATAATTCGCCAACGTCGCAAACATCGCAGCCAACGCTATGGAACGGCAGCTAAAGTGGGAACATGGCTAGGATGTGGGTTTGGAAGTATTTTTGCTTTGTTCATAGGTGGATTATTGACTAGTGTTATCACAGTTTTGGGTATATATGCCATTTATGCACGTCAGTTACCCCCTCCTGAAGCGATTGTGAGTGCACAAGCCCAAAACTTTCAAACTACTATTTTTTATGATCGGACAGGTAAATTTAAAATCTATGAGGTCATTGATCCCAATGGTGGAGATCGTGAATACATCACCTTAGATGAAATGCCCGAATATTTACTATGGGCAACTATTGCTATTGAAGATGCGCGTTTCTATAGCAATCCCGGCTTTGATCCAGAAGGTATTTTCCGTGCAGCTTTTGTAAACCTTACGAGCCAACAAATTCAAGGTGCTAGTACCATCACTCAGCAACTAGTACGCAACCAACTTTTATCTTCAGAAGAGCGTACTGCCCAAACAGTAGATCGCAAACTTAAAGAAATTATCCTAGCTGCTGAACTTTCACGTTTATATAGCAAAGATCAAATTTTAGAATGGTACCTTAACACAAACTTCTACGGTAATCTCGCTTATGGTGTTGAAGCTGCCGCTCAAGTTTATTTTGACAAATCAGCACGCGAACTTACATTGGCAGAATCCGCCATACTAGCAGCGATACCTCAATCGCCGGGCATTAACCCGCTAGATAATCCTGAGCTATCAGTACAACGCCAACGTGTGGTGCTCAATGAGATGTTGAAACAGGGCTTTATCACTCGCGCACAATATGATGCTGCCTTAAACGAAACATTGGTATTACGGCCTTTCGCAACACGCTTCGACATTACAGCGCCACATTTTGCGCTTTATGCACGTAACGAAGCAGAGCGCATCTTAGACAATATGGGGCTTGATGGCACAGACCTTATTTTAGGTGGTGGGCTACGTATCTACACAACACTTGATCTCGATCTACAACGCCAACTAGAGTGTGTAGCACGTAGCCATGTTGGACGACTAAATCGCAATGATCCAAGCTATAGCCATAATACAAATAATGCTCAGCCATGTGCAGCGGTAGAGTTTTTACCACCACCTGATCCTGAACTACTTTCGACACAGCGTCGTGTTGATAATGCTTCTGGTATCATTTTGCGTGCCAATACGGGCGAAATTGTCGCCATGTTGGGCAGCCTCGACTTTTGGAATACAAGTATTGGCGGAGAATACAATGCTAGCCTTGCCCAACGTCAGCCGGCATCCACCTTTAAACCTTTTGTCTATGTAACAGCATTCATCAATCCAATTGGCTCTACCCGCGTGATTACACCTGCTACGATGACATATGATGTACTGACAGAATTTGATAATGGCGGCCCAGAGCCATATATTCCCTACAACATCGATCGTCGTTTCAATGGCCCAGTAAGTATTCGGAATGCCCTTGCTCGTTCATATAACGTACCGGCTGTTCAAGTCCTGAGTTGGGTAGGTTTGCGCCCTGTTCTTGTGACTGCACACAGCATGGGCATTAACTCAATGAACGAAAACATCAGCAACTATGGTCTGGCCCTAGCTTTAGGTACAGCAGAAGCTAGCTTACTAGATATGACCTATGCTTATAATGTTTTCAACAACAACGGCTATATGGTGGGCACACCAGTTCCATCTCTAGAGGCACGAGTAGGGTATCGACAACTGAACCCTGTATCCATCTTGCGCATTGAGGACGCAAATGGAAAAATTTTATGGGAATATAGCACTGACTTCGGCACATTTGATCGTCGTGCTGTTCTAGAGCCCGGTATGGCATATATGATCACAGATATTTTATCTGACAATAACGCACGTTTATCAAATAGTTTTCCGCCGGGTAATCCACTAGAGCTTAGTCGACCTGCTGCCGTAAAAACAGGGACAACTGATGACTTCCGCGATAGTTGGGCAATAGGCTATACACCGCAATATACCGTTGGTATATGGGTGGGCAATACGGATAATACAACCATGACTGATATTACTGGTTTAACAGGGGCGGCCCCTATTTGGCACGCCATAATGGAGTATATCCACACCAGTAAAGGGCTTCCTGTTGAAGTGTGGGAACGTCCTTCAACAATTGTTGAGCAAGATGTTTGTATGTTGTCTGGTTTGTTGCCCAATGGCAATTGCCCTACTGTACGCGAAATATTCTATTATGATGCCACTCGTGGTATTGACTATCGCCCCAATCAAGTTGATCCCTATTGGGTTACATTACGAGTAAATGCATGTAACAACACGCTAGCGGTTGCGTCTTCGCCTCAAGAATGCGTCACAGAACGTCAATATTTTCAATATCCTGATGAATTACTAGAATGGGCTAGAGTAGCGGGGGTAGAGCTTGCTCCCACCGTATACGATACAACGAATGACACACCACTTTTCAGTGAAGCGGCAATATTTGAACCAACTTTATTACAACATCTGCGTGGAACAATAGAAATTCGTGGAAATGCACTAAATGAAAACCTGAGTTTCTATCGATTAGAGTTAGGCGTAGGGAATACGCCCTCAACATGGCAACAGATTAGCCCAGACAACACTATTGGCGGTGCCAATATTACGCTTGGAACTTGGGACACAACACAAGTAACAGACGGATTATACACTTTACGCCTCACCGTAATTCGCACAGATGGCACGAGTGAATTCGCAACTCGTGAGGTGATTGTCGATAACACACCGCCAACTGTTTCGCTTATTTCACCTGTTGCAGGTCAAACTTATAGCGCAACAAAAGATGTTTACATTGAGCTGAGCGCTGAACCATTTGATAATCGACAAACAGCACTGGTTGAATTTTATGTAGATGGTGAGCTGGTTGTTAGTAGGACAGAGAGCCCTTATGTATATCGCTGGGAAATTCCTACCGATCAACAGGGTACGGTTTCATTTTGGGTTATTGTCAAAGACCGCGCAGGCAATGAAACAACAAGTTCAGTGATTGACGTACCAATAACCCCTTAACGACTTAGAAGATTAACAATCTCTTCTCGTAAACGCGCTGGTGTAATCGGCTTAATGAGAAAGGTGGTTGCACCAGCGCTTAGTGCATCTTCACGCACATGAGAGGCACTATAACCCGTGTAGATTACGACAGGAATATGAGCAGTTACCTCATCAGAAACAAGTCGTTTACATGCTTCTAAGCCATTCATATTGGGCATATCATAATCCATCAAAATCACTTGTGGCTGTTCTGCACGTGCCAACTCAATTGCCTGTTCCCCATCTTCAGCTTCGATTACCTCCCACTGATTACGACGCAATGTTAAACCCAAAAGCATTCGCATATCAGAAAGGTCGTCCACCACAAGTATCTTCACAGCCATTTTGAAAAATTACTCCAAAAAATTTTAGGTTAACAAACGTTCAATTTCACCAATAAGTTGTGACAAATCAATTGGTTTCGTGAGATAAGCATTCGCTCCATTTGCCATAGCTTGCTCAATAACCGTCGAGTCTGTGCGTGCAGAAATAATAATAATGGGCAAATCTTTTAGTGCCTCATGCTCGCGCACTCGACGACATAGTTCAATACCGTCAATATCAGGCATCATCAAATCAGAGATAATTAAAGAAGGTGATTCTAATTTAGCTAATACTAAACCTTCATCGCCTGCATAGGCTTCAAGCGTGCTATAACCACTAATCTGTAAAAACATCGACAGCATCTCAACTGTAGCCGCCTCGTCATCAATAATGAGCAGCTTTTTCACGACCGCCTACCGTAACTCGTCTTTCACCTTTAGATAAAGATGGTACACTGATTAAGTGAATATTACCAAACGTTGCTGAAACTTTCACGGTAATAGCAGGAGAATCAGGATCATATTCTTGGGTCACAATGGCTAAATCAGGCTGTTCTAAATATCGTTTAGAATGACGAATGATGCGACACAGTGGCCCAGCCTCCACCCGTATAATTGCAGGAATTCCATCCGGAATCGCCAAACGTACATCACCCAAATTGGAACGCGCAACAACTTCACCAGCCCTACAATCTGAGCAAATTAAACGAATATCACCTATGCCACTGGCAACATAGGCGCGCTCTACTTGTAAGCCTCGCATATCAATATCTAATTGCCCTAAGTGGGTGCTGGCTAATAATGTCCATGTCAGGTCTCTTGCCAACTCTATCTGCCAATCAGCAAGAGAAAATAGCCACGTAGTACCTCGTTGCATTTTTAGTACGGCACGACGATTACGTACTTTGAGAGAAGGACGAGACCGCGCCGTATATTGACCCTCAATAAGACGTTCTGGGTTTCGGGAGGGACGAATTTTGACATCAATTTCACCGCTGCTGATTTCAAGCTGCCCTTCAGTGACATTGCCGCGAGTTACCCCAAATGTCTGAGCTTGCCAGCTAGGGGCAATATCACCACGCCACAACAGCTGTAACCCTATCCAAATTAACACAATTGGATAGATAGTTTGAATATCAATCTCAATCAATAAAAAGTTGTCAAGCAGGAGTAACGCCCCTGTGACCACCAATAACAGTGGCCACAGTATGGGCGTTTGTCCAACTGAAGTTCGCATCGTTGCGACAACCAGCCTTAGCGTAAATAATCAATTAACAAAGTATGTGCAGACGACCGTCGTAAACGGTTTAGGGCCTGCGCCTCTAATTGTCGCACACGTTCACGAGTTACGCCAATCTGTTTCCCAACTTCTTCTAGCGTGTGGGTTTCGCCATCTTCTAACCCATAACGTAGGCGCAAAATGTGTGCTTCACGCTCAGGTAAGCGTGCTAAGACTTGATCAAGTTGTTCACGCAACAAGTTTTGCATAGTTAGCTCATCAGGAGCAGGGCTAGTAGTATCTTCAATGAAATCACCCAGATCAGTATCGCCTTCTTCGTCAATGGGCGTATCAAGACTCATAGGGCGGCGTGAAATCTCAATCAGCTGATAAATTTTATCAGGCGTTGTTTCCATACGCTCAGCAATTTCTTCAGGTGTTGGTTCACGACCTAAAATTTGTTGCAACTCTAGGGTAATGCGGCGCATTTTATTGAGCTGATCACCCATATGCACCGGAACGCGAATCGTACGCCCTTGATCGGCAACAGCACGACTCACGGCTTGGCGAATCCACCATGTGGCATAAGTACTGAATTTATGCCGACGTTGATATTCAAATTTACGAACAGCACGAATCAGGCCTATATTACCCTCTTGAATCAAATCCAAAAATGGAACACCGCGCCCCACAAACTTTTTTGCCACACTAATGACTAGGCGAGAATTTGCACGAATGAGGTGTTCGCGGGCAATCTTACCATCTTCGATGATGTTCACTAAACGATCAATGGTATCAGGATCAAGCTCATCGCCATATTCATCAAGCTGAGCTTGGGCCAACTCTGCGGCCTCCATGCGCTTAGCTAGCATCACCTCTTCTTCTGCAGTCAACAACGGGATATGACCAGCCTCCTTGAGATAAAGGCCAACCACATCGTCAGAATCAATTGCCTGTTGATACCCCGCATCTTTCAATAAGTCTGGGGTCAACAGTTCAATTTCTGACATAGCTTCTTCTTCATCCAGCACAATTTCTTCGAGTGCCTCGATGTCGAAATCCGTCATTTCTTCGTCATCGGGGCCATGTTCTACGGCAATGCCAGCTTCCATCAATTCTTCCACAATACGATCCAATTCATTCGGATTGGTCTTCGCTTCTGGAATGAGCTTGAAGATGTCGTCATAGGTGACAAAGCCGTTTTCATTGGCAATAGTAGTTAATTGTTGCTGAACCATCGACAACTCGCTCATTTTGTTATTTACCGTCAATTCCATCGCTTTCGCTACCATGGTAATCCTGCTTTATGTCTCCTAGAAACTATCGATTGGGTTCTGATGTTAAAAAGCCCTACCACTGCGGTAGGACTTCCAGACAAACCAGCGCAGTATCACTTTTCGTTAACTGTCTGGTGTCTGGCCCTGCCCAGTTTGCATTATTGAAGCGTATCGTTCGACCATTAGCATTAATTGTTGTACATAAAACTGTGGTATCACATAGACCCATTCACCTTGAACGGCGTTGGTACTAGGATTAACGAACACAGCATAATACTCCTGATTATTTGGAGTAGTTGTCCCTATATAAATGCTATAGGTCATGATACTATCGCTGAAAGCAGAGCTTTCAAAACTTACCACAAGTTGCGGGTTTTCCGTTAGTTCATATTGTACTAAGTCTTGGGTGGAACTGAACCTAGTCAATTGTCTAAACGGTATACCAGCAACCATACTCGATATTTGCTCTGGCAAGGACGAGTTCGTGAGTATAACGCCTTGAATTCGATCTTGCCAAGAGCCATCTGGTTGACGTACTATACTTACACGTAAATCGTCAGACCGACTTAGCTCTACCCCCACAATATCATCACCCAAAATCCCTAAAAACTGATAGCGACGTTCTAGGGTGGTGCTTTCTTGAGACTGTGGCGGCCCGTTTACAATCAGATAGACTACCATTAGTATAGCAAAAACTATCAGAAAAGCATTAAATCTACTCATAATTCATCAAATTCTTTGCCGAACCACCCAAACAACCCCGCCAACAAGCAATACAATACTCGGCAAGATGAATAGAGTTATAAACTGAATACGCGATAGTTCCTTTGAAGTTGCGTACAATGGCAATAAATCAGGGCGAGAAGCCACGTCAATTTCAGCTAAATCAGCATAGCCAGTCAACCATTCCGCAATATTAGCCCACAATAAAATATTGCCCAAAACACCATCAGAGCCATCTTCTGGTGAAATATACAAGTTTGCCAACCAATCGCTATCACCTATTAAAATAATGCGTGGTTGTACTTCTTGTTCCAATTCATTAACACGATAAATAGCAGTTGCTAGAACTTGATCGCCTGCATCATCAACATTTGGATCAAATTCTGACAAATTTCCTAAATCAACCACTTGTAAATTACGTTCACCAAATGCTGATGTAGCTGCCAAAATCATGATTGAGCGCACGTATTCTGCCTGTTTTTCTGTGGGTTGTTCAACAATATCTAGAGACCGTGCGAGTGTCATCACCATTGGCACATTTTGAAAATCACGAAGTGGCGGAGAGCCTGTATTGACTCGTAACCCCGTCAAAATAAACTCATTTCGTGCCGAAGAGGCGGGATCAGCAACAAGATTTTCTCGGAAGCGAACACCAAAAGTCTCCCATAAGTAGGTATTGAATGAATCGCCTTCTAACATAAATCGATTCGGCAGTGTGCTATCACGGCTATCAGCATAAGGTGGGTCTGCAAGCACCAACATGCGTCCACCGCGCTCAATATAATCAGCAATTTTGTCTACTTGTGCTTGGCTATAAGGTGCTTGTGCCCCAAGAATGACAATTGCGGTTGCATCTTCTGGAATAGCTTCTACATCTTGAAGGCGTAAAGTGTCTACTAAAATCCCTCGTTCTCGCAAAATCAATGCAGCAGCAGAATATCCCACATCACTTTCTATTGTAATATCTGCCTCAAGTTGCCCTTGAATGAAATAGACCTTAAATTCACCAGCTAATGAAATCCGCAACATTGCGTTCTGCACATTGCGTTCAGTAGGTTCACCTATATTTTCGACAGTCAGCAATTGATCGCCGTCATATAAGGCTAAAAAGATGGGGCCACTTGTAATTTGGGTGTTATCAAAAATCACACTATAACCAAATTGACGCGCTAATAGTGGGTTTACGTCTGGATCATAGAATTCAAGCCGTAGCCCAGCCGTACTAGCTTCTACATACTGACGCAATAAAAACTCTGCTGATTTTTGATCACGCAATTGTTCGCGCGTATAAAACCCAACCAGTCGAAAATGCAAGTCTGATTCAATCCCAGCGCTTTCAGCCTGTGCGGAAAGCACCCTTAGACGATTTTCAATATTTTCAAGTACATTAATTGAGGGTTGGCTGATGGTATAGTTCTGTGTCTCTGTTAAGTCGATAATCACATTTTGCTCTACGGCCAATGAATAGCCAACAGTCGCTATAGCAATTACAATGAGTGTCAAGATAAAGCTACCAATACCATAATACACTTGCCGCCCCATTAACCAATCACGCAACTCGTCTGGTGCCAAGACAAGCCAAATGGAAAGCCCGCCTAATCCAATCACAAGTAAGACAAATACAGGTGTCGTTAAAGCTGACTCACTAAGATAAACAATCAGCGCTGCTAATAATGCAATGCTACCTAAAATAGCCGCTGTGTGTGCCACACGTCGGATCGTAAAATTTGGAATTACTCGTTGTATAAACGACATCAACTAACGCCACCTCCGTGACTCAACGAGACGTGTAGTAACAAATAGCGACACAACCATAATAGCGATATAAAAATACATATCTTCCAAAACGATTAGGCCGCGCAAAAACGAAGACGAATAATGAGACTGAAGGCTAATCACTCGCAAAGCCTCAACAACTTCTGTGCTAAGAATAGAAGCAGGTACAAGGCCGGCAATATCGCCCACCCATAACATAAGGAGAACAGCCATGCTCAAAAAAGCCGCAACAATTTGATTTTCCGTCATTGCCGAGAACATCAGCCCAATAGCAATGGTGGCACCGCCATACAAAAAAATACCAATATAAGCAGCAATAATCTGCCCTATATCTACCCTAGAACGTAAAGGAAATCCTTCTGGCCCAAAATTGGTGATCGAAAGCAAGGCCCCCTCAAAAACGAGCGTCAATGCCAACAACACACAATAATAAACCCATGCCCCTAAAAACTTACCTATTACTAAATCCACATCACGAGTAGGCATGGTCATCAACAATTCTAAAGTGCCTTCACGAGCTTCTTCGGCAAACAAGCGCATAGTTAATAGTGGTGCAAAAAAAACCATCAAAAATGCAAAATTGCTCAATACAAGTGTGGCATCTGGGCGCAGTTGATTAGCAACCCGATAATCCAAATCTGTATTGAAACTTAGCCCTAAAAGTAGCAAAACCGCAAAAGCCACTAAATAGGCTATCGGCGATACGAAGTATTGCCGAATTTCGCGCTTAAAAATTGTCCAAATATTTCTCATCGATCGATTTCTCACTGACGAGTGTATTCTAAGAAAATGTCTTCTAAAGTGATGGCAAGCGGGCGCAATTCAAGTAAATTAAGGCCTTGCTCAAGTATGGCTTTGGCAAGCGACGGGCGAATTTCCACATTATTCTTCGCCGTGACTACAAAACCACCTTGAAACGCTTCGCTTTTCTCTACGCCATTGAGCGTATTCAACATATTTAAGAGCTTTTTCTCGTCAAATCGCCCTTGTATACGAACAAAAACACGTGTGTTATCCTGCACTTTTTCGCGCAATTCATCAGGACGGCCCTCTGCTACAATATTGCCACGATTAATAATAACCACCCGATCACAAACCTGCTCAGCTTCTGTCAATACATGGGTGCTGAACATAATAGTATGTTGCCGCCCAAGCTGTTGAATAATCGTTCTTAACTCTGCTACTTGTTGAGGATCAAGCCCGATAGTTGGCTCATCTAAAATAAGAACAGGTGGATTATGCACAAGTGCTTGTGCTAGGCCTACTCTTTGGCGCATTCCTTTTGATAAAGTGCGGATGAGGCTCTTCGCACGATGGGCCATGCCCACCATTTCAAGCACTTCTTCGGCACGTTGCCGACGATTCTTCAAACCGCGCATTTCAGCGACAAATTCAACATATCCGCGCACAGTCATATCAGGATATAAGCGAACTAGTTCGGGTAAATAACCGATACGTTGGCGCACTTGCAAGGACTGCTCAAAAACATCAAACCCCGCCACACGAGCTTGACCATCTGTTGGCGGCATATAGCCTGTGAGAATGCGCATCGTGGTGGTTTTTCCAGCACCATTGGGCCCCAAAAAACCTAAAATCTCGCCTTCTTCGGCTTTAAAGGAGATATGATTCAAAGCCGTAAAATCTCCAAAACGTTTCACCAATCCTTGTACTTCTATCATACCTGTACCTTTTCAGGTGCCTGTTCATTGATTATCTGTATAATTGTTTGGACAAATCGCTTTGTTTTTTCTAAGGTCTCTTGATTAATAATCGCGATCGAATCTTCTGCTCGATGCCACCCTACAGGCACGTTATCAGCACGGTCATAACCCATAATCGCCACAGCATTGAGATGATGGGCAAGCAATGGGCGTGAGGGATTTAACACGGCCAAAGTGCGCCCCATAATACCATCCGCACGATGTTTTTGAGCTGCTGCTTCAACATAATGTACAACGCTATATTCTGGTTGCTCACTTATATTTTCTTTTACCCAACAGACTTCACCAGAACCTACGCTATCAAGAACAATCCAATATGCATCTTGCCACTCTTTTAAGTGATTGGCCGCTAGTTCTGCACTTCCACGCCCGTTTACCGTGTCGCTAGTGGTAAAAGCAAAGATCACTTCGGTGTAAGGTAAAGGATGCAATGCAAGTTGTTCTGCCAAACTCAACAATACAGCCACACCAGAAGCATTGTCATTTGCACCATCGCTGTAATCAGATAAGCGGTCTAAGCCCATTAACAAACTGACACTAATCATCGCCAAACGAATCAAACGACGCATCCATCGCCAACTTTTATGAACTGGTAATGTTGCACCCCAAATCATAAGGTGCTGCAAAGCGCGAACAGGTTCAACAGTCATCAGTTGTCGCACAATAGGTTGCGCAGAAAACCTCACTTTTTCCGTATCAAGATGAGCGATCAGCACAACTCGGTGACGAGTTTCCTCTTGTGCAGGTATTCGTCCCAACACATTTTCAGCACGCTGTTCTGGCACTATAAACTCCCACCATGCCGATTGACCATCGAGTGTTTGCTTTCCCCCCCAAACCGCTAAGCCAATCAGCGGCAGCCCCAATTGGCGCACCCAAGATTTACCACGTGTTGTTAGCGCCAGCCCAATTAGCCCAAGCGCAATCTGTGGTTGAATCTGCTGCCATGTACTGTGTGGACTGAAAAAAGGCTCTCGCCACGTTTCTACACCGATCTTTTGCAATCGTTCAAATACATAATCAGCAGCAGCATCGGCTTCTTGTGACAAGGGAGGTCGCGCTCCAATCACCGTTGCGAGATGGTGAATATCTGCCTGCATATCGGTCATTTTATTGTTTCCTCTCGCTCAATAGACTTTTCCCAATTTTGACCTGATAGGGAACTTTTAACAACCCATCAACGTTTGCTCTATAACAAACAACTTCATGGGTTATAGCAACAATCAACAAAGGAGCTTAAACATGTCCAAAAAGTTGCTCAGTATCATTGTACTCAGTATTTTTCTTTCGGGTTTAGGAACAAGTTTGGCCTCTACTACATCTACCAAGCTACGCTCTACAACTCCACAAGAAACAAATTTCCGCCAAAATGTCTATATTGAATCTCATCAAGTAGATGTTTCTATACGTGATCAGGTCGCCCGTACACGTATTAAACAAGTATTCGTTAATGAAGGCCCTACACAAGCTGAAGGTACTTATATTTTCCCCTTGCCTTCAGGTGTGACCATCTCTGATCTAACTATGTATATTGACGGTGTTCCTATTGAAAGTAAAATTTTAGAACGCGATGAAGCACGGCGCATCTACGATGAAATTGTCCGTCAATTACGTGACCCCGCCTTATTGGAATACGTAGGTACAAATGCGATTCAAGCAAGCGTTTTTCCAATTCCCCCTAATGAAAAACGAACGCTAGAAATTGAATACAATCAGCTTTTGACTGTAGAAAATGGTCTCATTCACTATGTATACCCCGTTCGTACACGCCATCTCTCAGTATTACCAGTAGGTCAGCTGAGCATCCGTGTAGAAGTAGAATCAAATGATCCTATCAGCAGCATATACTCTCCTAGTCATCGCATTGCTATTGATCGTGATGGTGAATATCGGTTTGTGGCTGGCTTTGAAACGACAAACACGCTTGAAGCAAATGACTTCAGTCTTTACTATGGCCTTGCGAGCGATGAAATCAATCTAAATCTATTGACTTATCGTGAAAGCGCTGATGAAGATGGCTTCTTCCTGCTACTTGTGTCTCCACCTGTTGAGGTTGATACTGAACGGGTTATTCCTAAAGATGTGACGCTTATTTTAGATCAGTCTGGTTCAATGTATGGGGAAAAATGGGAACAAGCCATCAAAGCTGCTAAATTCGTGCTAGACAACCTCAATCCTCAAGATCGTTTTAACATCGTGGTTTTCAGCACCGGCGTGCGAAAATACGCTAATGAAATGCAGCCTATTAGCGAAGTGAACGATGCCAAAGAATTCTTAGATAACTTAGAGGCAGAGGGTGGTACCAATATTGATGCTGCCTTACAAACAGCTCTAGAAAGCATTGACCGCGAACGCCCAAGCGTTATTTTATTCCTCACAGATGGGCTTCCAACTGAAGGGGTTACCGATACTGCAGAGATTCTAGAAAACCTCGAAAACTATACCACGCCTAACGTTCGTATTTTTACTTTTGGCGTTGGTGATGATGTAGATACCTTCTTACTTGATCAAATCAGCACACGTTATCAAGGGGCTTCAAGTTATGTACGCCCAACAGAAGCTGTAGACGAAGCCGTCAGTAGCCTATATAGCAAAATCAGCGCCCCAGTTTTAACAAATGTTGAACTCGAATTTGAGGGGATCAACGTATATGATTTACAGCCTGCTAACATTACTGATTTGTTTGTAGGTTCACAATTAGTGATTGCTGGGCGCTATCGTGGAAGTGCTGATAATGCCACGCTAAAACTAAGCGGTGAAGTGGATGATACAGTACAAACTTTTGTCTACGATGATCTTGAATTCAGGGCGAATGCGGGTGGCGAGGTACTCATCCCGCGCTTGTGGGCAACACGGCGCATCGGTGAAATGCTAAACGCCATTCGACTTTATGGTGAAAACCAAGAGCTCATTGATAGTATCGTAAGACTTAGCATTCGTTACGGCATCATTACGCCCTATACATCGTTCCTCATCACTGAAGATGATGTACTCAGCCAAACAGGACGCGAACGTGCCGTTGAAGAAGCAGAAGCAGCTGCTGATGATTTAGGGCGTACAGTTTCTGGAGAAGCTGCAGTAAACAGCGCTGTACAAACGAATGAAATGCAAGACACAGATTTTGCTGCTGCCCCTTTGCCAACCATGACCAGTCCATCAGCAACCACAAACACAACAGCACCTTACGATGGCAACTCAACAATCTATGAACCCATAAGAATAGTGGGAGATCGCACATTTATTTTGCGCGATGGCGTGTGGCTGGATACACTCTATAATCCTGATGAGATGACACCCGTTGAAATCAAATTTTTGAGTGAAGAATACTTCGCGCTGTTAGATGAAGATGAACGAGTTGCCCAGTTTTATGCATTGGGTGAGCGTGTAGTTTTTGTACTTGATGGAATTGCCTATGCTGTTATTGAATAAATAACTCAACAAATCGCAACAAATTCTGAACACAAAAACAGGCGGTCAAGGGCAAATTGGCTGCCTGTTTTGAATTGGCGTTCTGTATACTAAACGTTAAAATGCGAATCAGCGTTCGGTTACCAACGAGAGAATATCTATACCATGCGAAAAACAAGTTGGCTTATACTACTTTTTGTTGCAATCTGGCTTAATGCCTGTGGTAGTGGAGACAGCAACAACACAAACGAACAACAGCAACGCCTTTTTGAATGGGATCACAGTAGCGACTTTGTTTTATTTCAGGTAGACGTAATCGATGAAAATCTGCCCGAACCTATCATCGCCAATACAATTCCTCTATGTACAATTTATGGCGATGGTCGATTGGTCTTCACCAACCCCACTGCGGATAATGAGATAGAAGTATTAGAATCGCGTCTCAATGATGCTGATATTCGTTCTTTCATAGAACAAGTAATTGGGCGAGGATTTTATAGTTGGGAAGATGACGTTTTTAACAATAGCGATCTTAACCGTATTGAGAGCATCTCCTTAAACCTATACGCACAACCCCGTACCGTTGAACGTTATGGCGACTGGCCTAATAATAGTTTTGAAATTCTTTTAGAAGATTGTCGTAATCTTAGCCCACAACGAGCGTTGGTTATTCCCTTTAATGGCGGGTGGTTGCGTGCTTACCCGCTTGAAAGTTATGACCGTACAGGCGAATACCTTGAATGGCCGCGACGTATCCCTTTTACACTAGAAGATGTTGCCAATAGCGGCAGCCCACAATGGGTTAGTGATCCAACGATTGCTGCATATTTATGGAATATCATTCTCACGCAACGCCCCATTCCGATAGTAATCCGCGATCAAGCCTTTTTGATCACGTTTCAAGTGCCCGGCATATCTCGCACATCACCACCGCCCCCGACTGACTTAACAAATGCCTTACCAACACTCGCTCCTCTTCCCACTGAAGAAGACGAAGACAATTAAGGCGCTTGGCAATTTTCGTCAAAGTGCAGGCGATAAACCGTCATATTGCCTGCACGGCCAGCTTCTAGAGTATAAGGTTCATTGGTGCGATATACCTCTTCAAGACGCGGATCATCAGCAGGCGCAGGTCGTTGCTCCGGAAAAACCATCATCCATTGAGCATCACGCTCACAGATAAATTCCATCAGTGCTTCAGGATCAAGAATAATGGGCACTATTTCTGGGGTGATCAAACCTGCGAGATCAAGAATAGGACGCGGTGCATAATACCCGACAGCCCCTATATCATGTACTGCCAACAATTCATCGTCAGGCAAATTCTCTGAAATCCATTTCGCCGTTTTGACCATCTCTGTATTAATGATACGAACATCGCGTCCATATCCAGTTGTGGCACCAATATACAAAAAACCAAAAATTGCCAATATTGCACTCAGTGCTAGTACTCGACTAAAAACTCTTGGCAACATGCGTTCTTTTGCTACATCAACCATGTAATACATCCCGCCATATCCAAAGAGAAACAGTGGCGGCAAAATAGGCATCACATAACGCCCATGTTGATAAGGCGCAGGCAAACGCCATGCATACAAGGTTAAATGTGCAAAAGCCCACACAAGAGGCAACATCAATAACCAACGTTTAGACGAATCAAAACGTCGCCAAACAAGCCATATTCCAATGATAATCATCGGATACCATAAAAACTGCGCTCCTGCACTAATCGTCAGCAAGAGTTTAAAGTAACGTATACCAATGAACTCTTCTCTTAGGGCTGCTTGTTCAGCAATTTTGGCTTGAGCGGTTGTTGGCAAAATACGCCCCGTAAGTGCGTAATTTAACGCAGAAAACGGAATCACAATCATCATAAAACCGATAACAACACCACTCGCCCACCACAAATAAGATTTGCGTGTGGAGTGCGCCCCACTTAGCAATACCAATAACCCCGCTAAGCCAACCAAGCCAATCCCTTCAGGGCGTGTAAGATACAACAACGCGCCCAAAAAGCCTACCCAAGCTCCCCTCCCAAATAGGCGTTGGGGCTGGTGTGGATGCTTCAGCGGATCGATCTCATGCCATGTATAGGCAATAATCGCTAGACTTAACGCCATAAATTGCATAGTTTCCATGCCACTTGCAGCCGCCCAAACCAAATGCCAGCTTGTCGCTATGATCAAGCCTGTACCTAATCCTATAAATGGTGTAGTAGGAAAAAGTCTTCTTGCTAGGCGCACGCTAACCGCTGCGGCCGCAAAAAGAGATAAGATGCCCAATGTATGCGCCCAAACATAGGGAGATAATCCTATTGCATGTCCAATAGCCAATAATGCGCTATATAATGGCGCGGTTGAGGCCGCAGAAGTTTCGCCTCGTATAAATGCCCATTCACCATATAACCCTAAATTACGAGCATAAGTTTGATGAATCCATGAGTCATCAAGCGGAAAGCCGATTGCATTCATCTGTATAGCAGCGAACACAAAAACCAAGACGTTAAGCGCGCATACGACAAATAAAATGCTATCCGTTATCCGCTTGGCACGAGGTGTTAAATTGATAGATTCGGATGTCATCTTCAAGCGTTTCTGTTCCTCGATCAAGATGTATAATTTCTTCAAGAAAATCAGGTGGCGTGATGCTGCCTTCAAATAAGGGAGAAAAACTTTCTGTCACATTAACATCGAGCACAAGATGCGTAATACAATAACGACTCGCAATCTCCGAAACACGCTCCAATGGAGTGTCAGGAAGGGTGACCCCGCTTTGTTTTAAAAAGTAATACCATGTTGGGGGTGAATTCACCATTAGCACTGCATCCGATGGCAAATATCGCTCCGATAAACGAATATAATCAGGAGCATATCCGTCCATTTTCACATTTTGAAGACGGCTTAAGCCAATTGCAACAGCTAATAAGATTGCTGCTGTGCGAAAAACCGTTTTTGCTTGTCCGATAGGCCAATTGCGTAAGCGTGCTAATGCACCAATCGCATCATCTAGCCCCAGCAAAGCTAGCGCCATCCAAAACGGAAATAAAGCCGTTGATGAATGCAACAAGCCTCCTCGATAGCCTGCAAAAGGAAAAATAATAGTCATCATAAAATGCAATAAAAGCACATACCACCCAAAGCCCAGCAATAAAACATTGCTACGATTCCGCCACCACGCCCACAACGCTAATGGCCCTAAAAGCACCATGCCTTCAACTGCTAGCCACGTCAAAAAATTAATGCCGCCAGCCTGTAACCTTGACTCTAAGATGTTTCCTATGCCCCAAGCCCAAAATTTCTCAAATGACCAATCTGCAGGATAAGCGAAGAATTCGTTATAATCACGCAATAAAGCCGTCCGAGCCCCACCCGTCGGAAAAAGCGTGCCTAACACATTCAAATTACGCACTATCCAAGGCAACATGACCACACTATATGCCAACGCCAACGCTAATGTTGCACGCCAACGCGCTTGACGTTTTAGCGCAGAATTTCCTTGCCACACAACAATCAGAGCTACTAAGCCAAGCAATGCGCCATCAGAGCGCGTTAAGTGTGCCAATCCTATGAGTACACCACACGCTATAAACCAACGCCAATCTCCATCACGCCGACCCAACCCCATTGTGATCAATGCGCTACACCCAAGTAGACCATATAACGCGAAATGATCGGTCGTAAGCCAAAATGATAAATAATAACCTCCCCCCATCACCAATAACGCGGAGAGCCAGCCATAGATACGTTTTTGTCCTAACACACTTCCCAACCAAGCAGACAAAAGACTAAGCCCAATAAATGCAATAAGTGAGGGAATTTGTGCAACTGTAAAGCCAATTCCAAACAACTTTAAGCTAGCAGCAATAAGTAATGAAGTGAGGGGCATCCAGTAAGTGTGGCTAGGAAACGGCAATGATTCAGGCAAATAAATATAATTCACCAAATACGGATCAGTGAGCCCTTTCCCAGTTGCCAGACGCTCACCCGCATTGTAGTAATAATAAGCATCTGTATAGCCGGGCTCATTAATGACAAGTAGCAAACCTACTCCGACCAATAATGCTATGAATGCTATCAAAATATAATCGTGCCGTGTCATACCCCACTTATCCGCTGAAAAATAATCGCTAGATCGTCCTCGTAGATAATTTGCCATTCTTCGGTTTTTTCACGCAAAAGTGTAGCAAGTGCTGTTGCTTCTTGAATAACCACCAATTGAATATCATAGCGAACTAAAACCGATTCCCACTCTTTTGCCCCCAAAATGGCACGTACATAATCCGTCAAAAAGTCATCGCCATATAAATCAGTACGCCCATCAACAAACACTGGATAGTTAGGTAAGGTGAAAATGAAATAACCGCCCCAATTATAATCGTTAAACATTGGGCCAGAGAGTTGATGCTCTTGTAGATAAGACACAGCGCCAACTGGCAAATATTCTTCATGTAGTTCTTTGACATTTTCGGTCGAAAGAGTATTGCCAATTTGAGCAACAGCAGCAATCAATACAATAATCAAAATTGCGATGTTCAACCGTGCCATCTGCACTGTAACTGTCTGTGCAGGTATTACGATCCAATTCCGAGACTGTAGCCAATTTTCCACTAGGCGAGATAAAGCTGGTGTTGCCACAATTGCAAAAACGGAGATATTACGCGATGCCCACAAAGCTAAAGCAGCTGTTCCTGCCACCAAAACTAAATCGCTATATCGCAATTGATGACTTGTACGCCCTGCCAATATGATAAATCCTCCCAACATAGCTATGAAAGGCCATGTCTGAGGGTTTTTGAAGTCTGGAGAGCGCCATTCTTGGATGAACAAATTTAATACGCGAATGCCAGCGGTATCGAACGGATAGAGTATCATGCGGGGCCCAAAGGGGTTTAGGCTCAAGGCAAAAATTGCCAATAGCGTTATGACGAATAAATAACGTAGTTGAGCAAAATTCAGCGCTGTTTCGCGATCTAAGAGCCGCTGTATCACTTCTCCCACGATAAAACCAAAGATGATGATAAAGCCTATGGCAAAACCGGCATGAAGATTTACCCAAAATATCATCAACACGGGCAAAAGCCAAAGACGATCTACCTGCTTATCACGATATAAATGCAAAATATATAATGTAAGTGTGCCAAATAAAAATGAAAACATTTGTGGACGTGGCGACCAAAAAACTGTAGCAGTTGCAGCACCAAGCACAAGGACAAACATACGGCTATATACATTCCCAGTACACATGCGATAAATAAAGAACATGCTAATTGTCGCCAACATAGCTGTATAAAGCGCTAATCCAATCGTGCCCGTACTAGCAGGGTCATCGGTGCCACCAGTGAGTTTATAGGCCCCATAAAGAATAATTTGAGCGCCCCAACTATGATTTATCCAAGTTTGCCCTTGTTGTGTAAACGAAAAAACATCTTCACGTAAAATTGAGCGATCATGCAGTGTTTGCTCACCGCTACGTAAATGCCACCATGTATCAGTATCAATAGGAACACGAATGGCTAAAGAGAACAGCAAAATAAATAAAATAATACTTGCAAGTCGTTCTATAGTTAACTTTTGCACGCTTTTTTCCTTGCTGTTGCTATGTTATAGAAAACCGCGCTTATACGCATTAATGCTACCCGATTTCCTCTAAAAACGCATTCAACCTTGAAAAATAAGCACTTTCAGAGCACAATTCGGCAAATTTGAACATCCAATTCGGAGGAACAATGGCAGAAGAGTTAACAATTCCCACTTGGCGACAAGCACTTAGCGAACGCTCACACCCGCTCTATGAGGCTGCTTGGGTGATCTTCAAGATGCATAGTGTAGATTTTGCATCCGAGCTCTTAGAAGAGAACAAAGAAGCGGTTATATCACTCATTAAAGAAATTCTGGAAAGCGACGAACTCTATATCAATGATGGATTTGGTAGTGGACAAGCACCTGTCAACGCGATTCGCCTTATTGGTCATTGGAAATTAGAAGAGTTCTTACCGCAATTATTAGAGATAATTGCAGACACACCAGAGCAACGCCCGGCCTATGGCGCTGCGTTAAACGCTGTAGCAAATTTGGGCGAATCTGTCATCGATGCAGTGTTAGCGTGGGTTGAGGAAGATGAATCTTTACGTCCTGATGCAGCTAAAATTCTGCAGCGTGTAGGACTCAATAATGACAAGGCTTTTGATGCTATTCAAAGCTGGATCGACATTAACGATCCACAAATGGTATCAACTTACACGAATTATTTGATTAGTATCAATCCAGCACGCGCTGAGTATGTTATCGACGATCTCTCCCGTAATCGTGATTTAGATAAGGGATTGCGTAAGCAACTCAAAAATAAGGTCAATGAAGCTCGTCAGCGTCAACAAGCACTCAAAGAACTAGAAGCCTCAGCAACAAAGGCTGCTGAAGAACTGGTAGAAGCTGCAGAAACGCTCCAGCCCTCAAGTGAGGAAGATGATACACCAGAAGCGAACACTGAAGAGGAAGCTGAGTAAATAGGCTTCAGCATTAAGAGCCGCTTAATGACACAATCGTCCCCAATGTACGCAGGATAATCACAATATCCAAAAGTAAAGATTGGTGACGAATATAATACAAATCGTATTGGAGCTTAATTAGCGCATCTTCAACAGTGCGGCCATAGGGATAGCGTACTTGTGCCCAACCTGTCGCCCCCGGCCGCACTACCAATCTCGCTCGATAAAACGGTATTTCTTTAGCAAGTTGTTCTACAAAATAGGGACGTTCTGCACGTGGGCCAACAAGGCTCATCTCTCCACGTAAGATATTGATAAACTGCGGCAATTCATCAAGCCGACTTTTACGCAAAAAAGCTCCTACGCGCGTGACACGCGGATCGCGTTCAGTTGCCCATTGTGGGCCACTATGTTTTTCCGCATCTTTAATCATCGTGCGCAGTTTAATTATTTTGAACGGTTTGCCCCCCTTGCCCAAGCGTTCTTGAGTATAAAAAATCGGCCCTGCTGAATCTAAGCGGATTGCCAGCGCTAAAAAAGGCAATATAGCAATAAATATGCTTATGCCCACCAAAGAAACGCCAATATCCATTAAGCGCTTCAGTGGCACAAAAGGATCGAATATCGAAACAGATTCAATTGGCAAAATGAGCTTCCAATCGTCACGATCCACGTGTTGAATAGGCACCCGCCCAGTAATTTGTTCGTATAAAAAAGGCATCGGCGTGATAGCAATGCCTTTCTCATAGCTGGCCATCAATCCTTCAAAAATATCAGACGGAAGATGACTAGTATCGTAGGCTAGAATAATTTCAGAAATTGCGTTTTGCATTACAATATCAGCAAGTTGTTTACCATTGCCCAACACGGGAACTTCATCGGTTAATGTATCTCTTGGGTCATGGTTCGCAATGATACCGATCACCTCATAATCATCTGCGGCTTCATTTTTTAAGGTTTGGATAATGGTACGTGCGGCCCAATTCGCTCCCACTACTACCACACGGCGTTTTGCACCAATACGCTTAAAGATAAGCAACCACAGCACTAAACGCCACAATAAAATACTCAAAAATAACAGTGCGCCATAATACAGAATAAACAAACGCGGCAAAGCATTGCGCGGAGACAAGAAAAATACCACCAAGTAAAAAATCAGCAGTTGCCCTGTAATAAACCCCAATCGATTTAAGCTGCGCGATAAATCGCTTGATATTCGCAGATCGTAAAAGTCATTGACGCTGGCCAATAACAGCCATACCACCACTAAAATGGGTATCCAATAAGCATTATCAATCACAAAATCGGTGCGGAAGGGTGTTCCATCCACCAATGCCCAAATACGCAATGCTACTAAAGCGGCGATCATTACGCCCAGTATATCGCCTAAGCGTAAAAGGGTTCTTCGTTCTGCAATGCTAAGTTGTAAGGCGTTGTTGTTCATTGGTATTAAATAGTCCAATAGCTATTAATGAGATGAGAATGAAGGTCGAAAGTAATGAAACTGCTAGCGCAACTTCACCACCACGCGGGGAATAAGTAAGCGTAATTTCACTATCGCCAGCCGATATAGGAATAGCCATAAACGTTAAATTAGCACGATAGAGTTGAACGGGCACACCATCCACGCGCGCTTGCCAACCCGAATACCAAGTATTAGCAAGTACTAAATATCCTGCTCCATCACTACTCACTAAATATTGTTGTCGCGTTGGCTCCACATTCACAACTTGAACTTCTGCAGTGCTAAGTTGTGATGCGCTTGTTTCTGGCATTTGATGTTCTTGTAAAATCACGACTTGTTCAGGATTCCAACTTGGGGCGCGCAATTGTGTGATCGCCGCCGTATCGGATTCAACCCATCTTCCCTCAGGGACAACCCAAGCAAACGGAACAGTATCTTGTGGGGAAACATACACGTGTTCTTTTTGACCAGACAGCCAGCCGATAGGCTGCACATCACCATACACCATCGAAACACCGGCAGCACGTAGTAGTGCGCTTGATTGCGTTTGCAATTCTTCAATTAATTTTACATATTCTACATGTGTGTTGGGTTGCAAAGGATCAAAATTATTGAATAAAAATACCCGATCTAAAATATTGATGTTAGGTAATAAGGAAGTGCGTACTTCTGTCCAGCGTTCTCTGGCGCGCCGATAATCACTCAAATCAAAATAGTGATCAAACTTAAGCGTTTCTTCGTAATCTTCAAACCAATAAATACGGCCAGCGTCTGGCGCATTAATACTATAGTCACGAGTGTAAAATGTGTCTGATACAGTGGGGTTTAATCCCCAATTTGCCCATAATAAATCAGCCCCCACAACAATGAACACAGCCAGTTGCCACCATCGGATCGCAAGAGTGTTAGGAGAAGGTTGATGTAAGGTCAACAACCCCGCTGAAACACCCCAACAACCAAGCGCAATGAGCGCAGTTGCAAGCACTCGAACAGCTTTAGGGTCTTCAAGGGTAGGCGCTAGGTAGACGTATCCAACCCCTGCAGATACAATCAACATGATACTGCCAGCAATTGCTAGCCTTGTCCAAAAAAGAAGCAAAGATGTCCGCTCCCAATGGTGTACACCTATCCCTGCCAATACGGACAAAGCAAATGCTGTCCATATAAGCCATCTCACTGGCTCACGAAAATTGTCAAAAGTGGGGACATAATCATATAAAATCCTATAAACAGGCGTAAATTTCCCCATTGCCAGAACAAAGCCAAATAGCGCTAAAAGATACCAAAAAGGCACTGAACGAAATACTTGATGATGGGTTAGCCATTTGCGCCATTTCAGCCATCCCAATAAAGCAAAAATTGCGGCCACCATTGGTATAAAACCAATGTAGGCCGCATCTTCAAAATACACACCTCGATCAGGCGTTAAATAAGAACCATCAACAGGTGTGCCAAACAAGTTTGGTAGCCAAAGCGTTAGGCTGCGCAATGGCGCATAAGATAGATTTGTCAAAGTTTCAAAATCAACGCCCTCTGACCGTTGAGATTGGTTCAATAATTCAAAGGTTAAAAACAGTTGCCAAGCAGCCATACCAGCGCCCAAAATCATCGCCACACCTGTTAAAAGCAAGGCTTCTAGGCGTTGCCAAATTTTAGCAAAACGAAAATAAACAAATACGAACCAAAGCGCATACAACCCTACAGCTAAGAGGCTATACCACGTTGTTTGCGCATGACCTGCTAAAAGTTGCATTCCGACAATCAGCCCCAAAATGCCGACACGTTCAATAGTCTTGTTTTCTAAAAGCTGATGTGTCCCCCAAAACAGCCAAGGCAACCAAGCTGCAGCTTGTGCAGTAGGGAAGGAGCCAAGCCGACCTATGAGATAACTGCCAAGCGCAAAGCTGATCATGCTAATCCCACGTCCAAATGTGCTCATTTTGAGCGCATCGCCAAATAAAAACATTCCATAAGCCGACCCAAAAACATGCAGAAGAGCAATCAGCCCCATCGTATGGGCACTTGGCAAAAGCACATATAGCCAGTTGGGAGGATAAAAAATAGCACTTTGATAATTTGCGATTAAAGGTGCCCCTCCGCCATTATAAGGATTCCAATAAGGAATACGTCCATTGCTTAGTTCCTCAAAAGCGAACCATCGCCAAGGGTAAAACTGTAGCGATGGCAAACCCCAAAACAGCACTTCCCCCAACAACAAACGATGAAAAAGGAGAACGACCGTGATCACCAAAACAGCCCAAACCCATCCCGCACGGATGTCTTGTGGTGGACGCATTTACTTCACCTCATAGATTTGATAGTTGCCCCGATTGTAGATCAATGTTAGAGAAGATGCCCAACGCTTTGATGTTGAAAGTTGCTGTTCTTGAGGGCCAGCAAAAACATATTGAATTCCATATTTCACTAGTAAATCCTGCTGTTGGACAGGCGTTAAGGTATCCGCAAAAAATGCTTGTGCTAATCGCTTTTTCTGTGTGGAATGAACAGTTTCTGGCCCATGCCCTACAAAAACACGTAAATTGGTATGTGCAGGCACAACATTAGCTGTTGGCATCAGCGCAAGCACTACAGCATTCGCTTCAGCATGTGTATTTAGCCAATCTAATGCAATTATTTCATCTTTTGAACGAAATACAGGCTCTTGAGGATTTTTTGCAGCTAAAGTGACACTAAGCCACAAAATGCCCGTACTAAGTAGAAGGCTGAACAAAAGCGCCGCACGCCAACGTGTCCATGTTCGCCTATAAGAATATCGGCTTAGAATAGGCAATAACAAACGTAGTCCTATAACACTTAGAATTGATAACGGGACAATTACACCTTCTGCCATGCGCCTTTGAACGTTAATTGGCAAGTATACTAATATCGGCATGGCAATTATCCAACCAATCAACAGCAACTCAGGCTCTGAGAGATGCTTCTTGTGCCATAACCAAATTGTGGCAGTGATTGAAAGTATATACCAAATCGCATAAACGACTATGTACTGCAATGGGTGTGGGGAAGGCAGTTGATTTTGAGTAGACCATTGCGCAAAAACTTCATTCGTATTGAACACCCATACATAGTATAAAAATAACGGCAATGTCATCAAAATAGGGACTGTGCCTCGTAGCGTGAGTTGAAGTGGAAAATGACGCTGATGCAACCATACAATGCTTCCCCAAATAACCATCAAACAATATAAAATGGCGAGATAGAACGATACTCCCAACCCTACCAATATCCAACACACACCAGCGCCAATCGACCAAAGCAACCATTTTGAACTTTTAAGGGATTGGAACATACATAAAAAGCCAACGAATAAAGCAGCACGTGCAAGCGCTATATGTGGTAAGCCTAAAAGGATAAGAAAGCTAAATCCTTCTGGAATAAAAAAATCTGGTGGAAGCGTACCTAGCCATTCACCACCACTTAGAGCTACGATCAACCATCCTAAGCCACTGCCCATTGTAGATAAAATCAATGCCAATAGACGCAGCTTGGCTAGTTGCAAGAATTGCGCAATAAAAAGATACAACGCAATAACTAACACCACGTCGGCGATAATCCGTAAGGCTTGAAAACCTATCAATAATCCTCTAAATAAGCGCGGATCGTCGGGTGTCAAAAAGAGCCCTACAACTTGCCCTGAAATGATATAAGGTAAATAAAATAAAGACTCGTCATCATGATTTTCTGAAGTATAGAACAAGTAAAAATCCCAATGGCCGCGCGCTCCCAAGCGCATTTTACCTGTGTAAGAATTGCCGTCTTCTACACCGAATAAATGCCCACTAAAAACCCACGCATCACCTTCAGAATGCCATGCAACGTAGTAAGGCAAACTTGTTAAGAACAAAAGGAACAGAGTATACAGAATAACAACACGCCATTCTTGCCATTGAATCAATGGATATTTAGCCCTCACAGCTCGCAATGATCCCTAACGTAAATCTCGCAAAATGTATAATGTAACATCGCCAAAAACTTGAATCGCTTGAGGCTCTTCAATTGATTGAATAACTGTAGTGATACAATCTACAAAGTCCTCATCAGGGTTATTTGTACGAGCCTCTACTGCCAATTGAATTTCCATTGGCCCAACAACAAGATAATCAATATCAAAACCCTTTGCATGTTCAAAAACCGCATTACAGTCTCGACCTGTGAAAAAGTCAAGCACATCGTCTTCACGCTGCCCGCTAGGAACTGTTTCATATGGGTGGCCATATACAACTCGCAGTGGCGTTTGAGCAGGAAGCCATAAACTCACATCCGGCGATGCTAATACAACTTCATCTTCTGCCCCAAATTCATCTAACCATGCGAACATATCTACATAATCGCGATCCAGCATCAACCCTGCTTGAGCCCCTTGCTCTTGGTTTGCCACTACACCAAATAATGGAATCATGAGCGTGATGAAGTTGCTGGGCAATATAAAGATAAATACTGCGATTAAAGCAATTCGATGCCACCGCTTAGATATACGCTCAAACCAATAATCTTCTAAGGCCCTTACCACAAAGTAAACAATAGGAATGATCAAGCCAATAAAGAAACGGCGTTGTAAAGGATGAGGAACATATACCACAATAAAATTGATGACTAACCACAACAACATAAGATAGTCGCCATCACGATCAAAGCGCTTGCGAGCACGATTAATCGCAGGGATGGCCAGCATCAACAACACACCATAGCTTGCAATTGTGAAGATGATGTTTGGTGATGGCGTTACATTTTGCTCGTTAAATTCTCTAAATGTTTCATTTGTTGAAAAAAGCAGAACGTAATACACCAATACGGGTAATCCAGCTAACGCTAGCATAGCCACCCAACGTATTTCATGCCAAGGGATGGTTCGTTGACGATATGCAGTTGAGACAGTAAAGCCAACAAGTGCAGCCCCAAAAGCAACAAGCGCTGGTGGTTGCACCACTGATAAAATGACGGCGTATATTAAGACAAGCGCACCACCATTCTCGACAGTTGGCGCTTGGCTATAGTCGGGACGAAACACCCTAATATAAATTCCCACCAGCATCACAAGACAACCAATGCTTAGTGGAAAATGCGGATTTGCATATGCCGCATAAAAAGGAAATCCTTCTGGAACGCCTATATCAGGTGGAACATTGTTTTCACTAATAAAAGGAAGCATCAACCATCCTAAACCTGTGACCATAGACGCAATCAGGAAAAATAAACGGCGCGGTCTTGTGCGTAGCCAAACATATGCCCCAAGACGATAAATTGCCGTAAACATAAACAAAGAAGTCGCGATTCTCGCCAAATGGAAAATAATAAATGGTGAAGTTCCTATAAGCCGCGCTAGTTGTCCTAGCAACAGATAAAAAACGAAAACTCCAGCTGGGCGATGAGGTTGGGGAGTGTGCTGTAATTCATATAACCAATTTCCTTCCATCCCCTCTTCAATTTTCGCAAAATACGTTGCGCCATCTTGTGGATTTGCCAAAACCCCCATAAACGCCCATTGTTCGTTGGCCGCCATAATGGCAATAGCATATGGAATAAGCGTTAAGGTAACTAATAACCCGCCCCAAAACGCAACCCAACGCCACTCTTGCCGCGAAACATCTCCAATAGTTGGTATTCCCCGCATCGGTCGTCCTTCTTTCATTTGCCAACAGCTGAATAATCACTGTGATCATGATTATAACGATTTTGAATCACACTACCCCCACATTGTGGCCAATCAAAGATATAGTTATAATAAATTACAGAATCTGTACCATGTGTCGGAAAAGTAACTATGTCAACTATATTATCCACCCTCTATCAAGTGCAAACTTATGAATTAGAGATCGATCAAGCGCGTGAGCGCATTAAAGCCATCGAAGCCCTGCTCTCGCACGATACTCGTGTTGCTACGGCAGAGCAACAACTCAAGCAAGCTCAGCAAAACCTACAAGCAGCACGTACACATCTTAAGGATTTAGAGCTTGAGATGGCAGGTTTAATAGAAAAAATAGATCACGTAAACGATTTACTTTATGGCAATAAAATAAGAAATCATCGTGAAATTCAAGACCGCCAAAAAGAACTCGATTCCTTACAGCGAAGGCACAGCCATCTAGAATCGCTCATTGCCGAAGCAACCCAAGAAGTAGAACTATGTACCGCTGAAGTAAAACAAGCCGAAGCCGACCTAGAAGAGGCCAATAACCTTAGCGCTGAAACAGCTCAAGAACTTCAACAAGAGCGTGACAAACTTAACCAACTCATCAAAACCACACTCAAAAAACGTAAGCAAATCGTCTCCTCAATTCCTGACTCAACCCTAAAACATTATCGAGCTTTGCGCAAAGTAAAAAATGGTCAAGCAATCGCCATGTTGAAAAATCAATCATGTGGTGTTTGTGGTATTGAGCAGCCAAGCTCAGAAGTCACCCGTATTATTACACAGCCAGATGAGATGATTTATTGTATTGGGTGTGGGCGTATTTTGATCGCACCTTAGGAAGAGAGCGAAAAATGGGCTTTGATCCGCTATCATTTATCGTAGGTTTCGGTGGTGGTGTGGGGGTATCGTATGGTGCCTATCGCTATCGAGAACAAATTGGTGCCCTACGTGATAGTGCACTTGATACTATCGAAAATGTTCGTGATAATCTTAGCCGCTCAGCAGATAGTCGATATACAAGTGAGCTGATTCAATATTTACAACAACAGCATATCGCCAAAGATTTTGCACCATTAAGTGAGGTGTTGGTGGAACCGCGTTTGTTAGTGTTGCCTCCACCTCCACGTGAACTAGAAGACCCAAATGCTGCACCTGAAAATTATGATTATGTAGTGCCACGTATTTATGATCAACCACAATTATTATCTGCTTATTATGTTGAAAATTTGCCACTTTCGGACATCACCGCAGGAGATAACCACGTTGCAATTTTAGGTGTTGCAGGTGCAGGCAAAAGCACGGCACTCGTTACGCTAGGGCTGATGGCGCTTGGTGTTATCAAATATAGCACCTTACAAGAACTCACTAATCAGGCTATTGACGAAGCCTATGCCGAATTACCAGAAAACGAGCGTCAAAAACGCCTTAATGAGATGAATGCCATCCAAAAGCGTGTCATTGAACAATTACGCGGCGTTCAGGACATTACTGATTTGCAGGGTGACGTAGCTTATAATATTCCCCCCGACATTACAAACTTTTTCCCTATCTATGTCCATGCAGCGGATGTTGATTTAAGCATTAACGTCTTCGGGTTACGGGTCGACCCCGCCGAACCACTTATTCGCGCTTTTCAACGCTATGCAAGTCTAATAACAGCCCAATCTGCTCCACCTTTGATGTATCAACAACTCAGTCGTGGGCAATGTTTAATCCTGATCGATGGTCTAGAAGACTTACCACAAAACGAACAAAAACGCCTCTATGGATGGTTAGAAAGCCTCATAGAATATTATGGGCATAATCGAATTGTAATTACTGGGCCAGCCACAGGTTTTGATAGCTTGGTAGCATTGGGGTTTGTTCCCACCTTTGTCAAGCCGTTTTCTATGAATGATGCTATTGCACTGGTAGAAAAATGGGCTGATGCATGGCCAGCAGCACAGCAACGTTTAGCTAAGCGTCGCATCAAAGAGGATGAATTACAAACTATCAGTCAAGGAGAGCGTCAGCGCCTACTTGCTGATACATTACACCGTAGGCCGTTTCATCTCGTCTTAAAAACACTTGCCCACTTACAGGGAGAAGTCGCGCTGCCCAATGAACGAGGATGGTATGAGCGCTTTTTGCGAAATTACCTACCCGAAAATGAGCATGTTGGGCCTATATTGCGTGAAGTTGCTACCCTTATGCTTGATCGTGACATCATCCTAAAAGATGGGCAAATTTTAGAGATTAGCACACAACGATTAACACCAAACCCTGACGAACCGCCCCTAGAAGATGTAGATAAATTCACTAAAACGCTACTCAATAGTGGGTTATTTGTGAAGCGCGGTGACAATTATTATGACTTCTTGCATCCGTTATTTCGGAGTTATTTTGGTGCTGAAGCCATCATTCATGACATGAACTCATCTCGTATCACAGAACTAGGTGGAAAGCCAAATTGGCATCATGCCTTGCGCCTAGCGGCTGATGGTGTTGATATTACAGGTGCTGTTGGGCAAAAATTAAATGGCCCCACCGATGTGTTGCTATCCAATCTTTTCCAGATCGCCGATTGGATACCTAATGCTCCTGTTGAAGCAATATGGCGCACAGAAATCATGAAACGATTTGGTGCAGCATTATTAGCGCCCAGCCAATATGACACTATTCGTGAGCGCGCACTAGCAGCATTAATCGCCTCACGCGATCCAAATTTGGAAAACGTTTTCCGCCAAGCTGTGCGTAGTGGCAACCCTGCTATTCGGAAATATGGTTGTTTGGGGTTGGGTGCTATTCAGGCAGAGGCAGCCATCAATGACTTACGTCCGATGCTAGTCGATGACAACCGTGATGTCCAAGTCGCCGCAGCAATGGCACTTGGCGCAATTAGCACTGAATCAGCAATTGATGTGATGATTCAAGGCTTATTAGAAGGTAGTGAAGGGCTACGCCAAGTGATCGCTTTGGCGTTGGCAAATGTTCAAGGTTTGGGGCACAATGTCTTGCGCGAAGCTAGCCAACACAACGATATGATGGTGCGACGCGCCGCCGCTTTTGGGCTCGCTCGCGTTCAAGCGAATTGGTCGCTTATCGCACTTTATGACATGCTTATCTCTGAAAAAGAGTGGTATGTCAGATCAGCGGCAGAGCGCTTATTTGCAATAGCGCGGAGCCCAGAACGTGAAGGCCCACGCCATTTCCCACGCCCAGAAGAGTTGCCATGGTTCCAAGTGTGGGTGAGCAATATTGGCCATGAAAAGATGCCCGAAGGAGAAGAAGCCGTTGAGCTTTTACTTCAAGTATTGCGTGATCCACGCCCCCTAGCACGTATCATGGCCATTAAGACCATAGGGCGCTTGGGCTTAGTGAAAGGTATTCGCCCTCTTTACGTTATGCTCATGGATAAAGAGGCACGTGTCCGAACGACGGCTTATGATGCTTTAGGCAGTTTACAAATTCGCCTCAATGAACCTTTACCAGCAGTCATATAGTTAATAAGCTATGAGACAATAGAAATGGACTAATCGGAGCGAATTTTGATGAAATCTACAGAGCCAACCCAAAAACATCGTCGAGATGTGTGGTTACAAATGGTTCTCCCCACCATAGGCGTTGGGTTGGTTATTACGCTTATCGTTGTTGGGTTGTTCACGCTGGCCGTAGCTGGCACGTTTAGCGCCGAACAAATTGAAACAATGGCAAGCGTAATGATGATCGTCTGTGTTCTAGCACCGCTAGTCTTAGTGATGTTGGGCTTGCATATTTTAATGATTGTGATCGCTGTAGGGACGGGTAAAATACCAGCTGCTTTGCGTCCAACCTTACGGAGTGCACGTATACGTACGGAAAAAGCAGCTAGAACCGTTTCAATTATGAGCACACGCCTAGCACAGCCGTTTATAAGTATTGACACACGTTGGACACGTTTAGAAAAAACATTTGTGAATTTGTTTAATATTCCAGACACCAAGCCTCAATCGAAGGATACAAAGAGTAATGAATGAGAGTCATAAAGTGCAAAATTATGTACGTGGAAGTCTCATTGGCTTGACAGTTGGTTTAATTGCAGCTTATTTATACAATCGCGCCTTACAAGAATCAGGGAACCCTGAAGAAAATAAGGTCAATGCAAGCGATTTAGTTAAGGTGAGCTTGGCAGTTCTCGCACTTGTGCGACAAATCACAGAACTTGGCAGCGGCAAAAAGTAACGTCACAATACATCCATGATTCCTCGTTTACCGAAACCGCGCCAAAGCCCTTTAATTTAAGGGTGCTTGACACCTTGATGGCTTTAGGCTAGCATCCTTGCAAGGGTTCACTATAAGTGAAGTCAGGGAATCCTAAGAGAGCATAGTGAAAAAATGGGTTGGGGCATCAACTCTGTCTAAGGTGTAAGACGGCAGCTGTGCCGCTACCGTTATGGATAGCAAGAATCGCCTGCCCTTAGGTGTAGGGAGTATGTCAAAGTTTGTTTTGCAATGGGGGGGACGTGCTATAGCTTTAATCTTCCTTGTGGGGATATGGTGGTTGCCACGTCCAAGTTTCCAAGTATTGTTATCTCCGTCTCTCCAACGTCAAGTAACGCTTGATCCCCCGCAAACTGTGTTCACCAATGATCCGCGTCTATGTGTTCATACACGTTTAACTGATGAAGTTGAAGAATGGAAAATTCAGGAAACATTACGCATGGTGCGAGAAATGGGCGCACCTACTATTGTTGAATTTTTCGCATGGGCTTATATTGAGACTGCTCCTGAAGAATATAATTGGAGCCATGCAGATCGTATTGTTAAACACGCACAAAATCAGGGGTTAACAATTATTGCCCGTCTAGGCCTTGTGCCGACATGGGTCAATGAAGACACAACCGATCAAATCGCCACATTAAACTTGCTGCCAGAAGAACACTTTCCTACTTTTGCAAAATTCGTTGGGACATTTGTCGAACGCTATCAAGGGCAAATTGAGCATATCATCATTTGGAATGAGCCCAATCTTAATTTTGAATGGGGCAATCGTCCTCCTGATCCTATTGCTTATACCGAACTTTTAAAGCAAGCCTATCTTGCTGCAAAAGCTGCTAACCCACAAGTTGTTGTAATGAATGGCGCACTTGCACCAACATTGGCCCCAGCAGGTGGACTTGAAGGCGGTTGGAATGATCTAGACTTCCTTCGTCGTATGTATGAAGCTGGTGCTGCTGATTATTTCGATGCTCTGGCTGTGCATAATTATCCTTTCAATATGCCTCCACAATCTCCACCAGCGCCTGAAGTATTAAACTTTCGGCGCATTGAACTTTGGCGAGAAATTATGCGTGAATATGGTGATGAGGATAAATTCATCTACATTACGGAAACGGGATGGAACGATCATCCTCGCTTCCAGTATAGCGTCACACCTCATCAGCGTATAGCTTACACGCTAGCAGCGCTTGAAATGCTGCCCGCTAACTATCCGTACGTGAAGACGTTGTGTATTTGGCAGTTCCGACTGCCTGCCCCCACAAACAGCTATCCAGATTATTTTACGCTCGTCAATGTTGATTTTGAACCTAAACCAATCTATAAAGCGCTCCAAGACTATGCACAAGCTGAACAACTTTCAACTTCTGGCCACTAAACGCGCCCTCATTATTTTCATGGGGTGCGTAACGCTGTTTGTTGTGTTCAATATGATTTGGATGCTTCACGGTGAAAGTGCTGTAGAAACTGATGAAACGTGGCAACGCATACAACAACAAAATTTTGTAATTGTTGGCGTTGATGTCAACCTTGCACCTTATGGTATTTATGATCCATCTGGCCCAAGAGGCATTGATCCAGACATTGCTCGTGCTATTGGCAAACTATGGGATGTAGAAGTACATTTCTCATTAGTGAACTATGATGGTATGTATGATAGCTTATTGGTGGGCGATGTTGATATTTTGATCGCAGGTGTGCGCCCAGAACCACGTAGAGCTGCCGCATCACGTTATACCGAAGCCTATTTTGATAGTGGCTATGTTTTGGTAAGCACAACAGGCTCGCAACCAACGCTAGAAGAAATTCAAGGAAAGATATTAGGTGTTGTTTTTGCCACCGATGGTGACATCTGGGCGCAAAGTTACTTAGAAGAACACCCTAACGCTTTTACCTTACAACAATATGACGATACTGAGCAATTGCTCAGTGCTCTCAATGAAGAGAATATCGTTTATGCATTACTTGACAAAGTTAGTGCTCATCAAGCTCATCAGCAATACCCACATTTGAGCATTGCTGATGAACCATTACTGAGTAACCCGCTTGTGATGGTAGTGCGCCGCAGTGATTGGAAATTATACGCCGAGCTTCAACGTGCTATTAAAATCTTAAAAGCCAACGGCACAATTGATGAGATCATCCAACGTTGGCTCTAATATTCGCGCTTGCCCATCGCTTCAAGCAAAAGTGCGGAAAGAGAGGGATCATCAATTACCTCATTGGCTGGCCGCCAAGACCAACCTTCAGGCAACTCCGTAATCGGAGTCACAGGCTGTAAAATATAGATGTGCTCTCGTACAATTTCAGAAGTATTTTCTTGTATACGCACTAACTGCGGTGCTTCAAAGCCAATATCTACGCGACGCTTATCTGCATGTTCACGAGTAGGCAAAAAAGTCGTATTGGGGAATGCCATTTGAAGATAATCCAATAATGTTTCAAAAGGCATTTGCGTTGAAATCACCGATACTTGTGGCAAGGCATTTTCATAAAGCAACACATTGCCATCTTGAAAGACAATAGCAGTTACAATATAGTGCAAACGTTCAGATTGCCATCCTGTAGAAGCCACAGCACGTGGTGGATTATCAAGATGTTTTCGGACAATGGCGAGAACCTCTGCAACGCTTTCTTCAAGCGCATCATCGCGGTTTTCAATAATATAGTCATAATATTGCTGGAAGCGTAGTTCAAATTCAGCCCTGCGTAAGCGCGTTTCTAGCTCTTGTTCGGTTTTCACATCTGGGCGTTTTCTTAAGCGGCGTTCTAGTGTTTTTTGATCTGGTGGGCGGACAAAAATTAAAATAACATGCTCACCGAATTCTTGTTTTAAGGCCATTGCCCCTAACACGTCTACATCAGCCACAGCAGCTTGTCCAGATTCTAGAAGCTGTTGAACAGTACGACGTGGTACACCATAAACGCCTTTATCATGAATGATTTGCCATTCAATCAGTTCTTTAGCAACAATACGTCGACGAAATTCGGCCTCATCAACGAACTCATGCTCTCGTCCTTCTTGCTCGTCATCTCGCATTGGACGTGTGGTCATTGTGGGCAACTGCCGTAGACGAGGCTCAGCGGCAATAACTTCACGCATGATCGTATTCTTCCCTGCACCCGAAGGGCCAGAGAAAATGAACAATACACCCTGATTTTGCATTATTGATTCCAGACTGTTGTTAAGAACGGCTTACTCTATATTGTACCAAAATCAGAACACAAAAAAGCTAAAATATCCGTGAAAAAGTTACAAACTCACTTATTTTTACTCATTTAATTTTTGAGCAAATTTATCTCGCCAACTTGTTGAGAGTGGTATAAGTTCGACAGCCTGCTGCAATAAATCAGGTTCTGCCTCATCAAAACGCAAGCGATAAAGAAAAGTGATGCTCATCTTGGGGTTTGGGCCACGTTCAAGGCGTTCAATCCGATCTCCAGCAGCAACATCACCTACTTCAAGGACTCGGCAGTAAAAGCCAGAACGGCGCGCTTGCAAAAAACGCTTAACAAAACTAGGGTCTCCCATTTTTATCCCCAGCTTAAAACAAGGAATGCGAGGCTGACTAACCTGTAAAAAAGCCGTTCCTACGCGAAACACATCTCCGATCCAAACATTATCCTCAATTAACCCATGAATTGTTAAATTCTCACCAAATTGCCCATATTGAAAATCTGAACGCCCTAAGACTTTTTCCCAATAAGCATAATGTTCATATGGATAAACATAAACTGCCTTATCTGGGCCACCATGTACACTGAGATCAGCTTGTTGATCGCCCTCTAGATGCTCTGTATGAACGGCAACACGTCTATTCACTGGTTGCTTGAAGATACTCGTGGTAACAAATTCACCTTGATATTCAACAGTTTGAGGTACGCTAACATTCACCGAAACTATTTTCATCGTTTTTATTCCTTCAAATTCTAAAGTAGGCAAACAGGCTTAGCGCCTATTTGCCACTTAAAGGCTAATCGCCTAGTTTTTGTCTTCAACAGGAACAATGTTAATATGCAACTCTCGTAATTGTTCTGGGAAAACTTCCGACGGAGCTCCTGCCATTAAATCTGCGGCTTGTTGTGACTTGGGGAAAGCTATCACTTCGCGGATATTAGGTTCGCCAGCCAAAAGCATCACAAGACGATCGATGCCAGCAGCGATACCGCCATGTGGTGGCGTTCCATATTCAAATGCTTCAAGCATGTGGCCAAATTTTTGGCGCGCATCTTCGACATCTAAGCCGATAAGCTCAAATATCTTCTCTTGCACTTCACGTTGATGGATACGAATACTTCCACCGGCAACTTCAAATCCATTACAAGCAAGATCGTATTGCAAACCGCGCGCAGCAGCAGGATCGGTATCCAACAGAGGAATATCTTCAGGATACGGTGATGTGAAAAGATGATGCGATGGATCCCAGCGATTTTCGTCGGCATTCCACTCAAACAACGGGAAGTCAATAATCCAAACAAAGGCCACAGTTTTATCATCATAGAGGTTTAATTTCGTTGCTAAATGTCGACGCAATGTATCAATAACCTCATAGGTGATCTGGCGCTCATCAGACACAAAAAGCAGGAGATCAGATGGTTGTACGTTGAGACGTTCAAAAAGCTCGACTTGTAATTCAGGTGAGAAAAATTTACCAATGGGGCCCCGAACTTCTCCGCCTTCTTCAGTAGGAATAGCCATATAAGCTAAACCTTTTGCACCAGTTGATTTTGCTAATCCCTCAAGCTCTTGGTGAATTTTTTTAAGTTGACTAGAACTTTCTGCACCAAGATTAGGCACCCGCATCGCTTTCACGGGCTTACCCGCTTCTACATTGGCAGTGAAGATAGAAAAACCACTGCGTCCTGCAATATCGCTCACATCTACCGCATGTAGGTCATAGCGCAAATCAGGCTTATCAGAGCCGTATAATTCCATCGCTTCTTGATAAGATAGCCGCTTGAAGGGGCGTGTCACCAGTTCTAAATCGGTTAACTCATCTACAATAGAGGTAAACATACCTTCTACTAAATCAAGGATGTCTTCCCGCTCAACAAAGCTCATCTCCATGTCAAGTTGTGTGAATTCCGGTTGGCGATCTCCGCGTTGGTCTTCGTCACGAAAGCAGCGCGCAATTTGAAAATAGCGTTCAAATCCCGCTACCATGAGTAGTTGTTTCAGTTGCTGAGGACTTTGTGGCAAAGCATAAAACTTACCCGGATGCACACGACTAGGCACTAAATAATCGCGCGCGCCTTCAGGAGTGGTTTTGAATAAGATCGGTGTTTCAATTTCGATAAAGCGCCGTTCAGACAAGTAATTACGAATATGCCGCACAATCTCATGTCGCAAGATGATATTACGCTGCATCCGTTCGCGCCGTAAATCAAGATAGCGATACCGTAGTCGCAGGCTCTCATCTAGACTCTCTTCTTTATTGATATAAAATGGCGGGGTTTTTGCACGATTCAAGATACTAAGCCCCAACACTTCTACTTCTACATCCCCAGTTGGTAGGTTAGGATTAATCATGCCTTCTGGGCGCAAACGAACACGTCCCTTTACTTGAATCACCCACTCATTACGAATATCTTTTGCAGCGGCATGAATTTCAGGATGTGTTTCTTCATTAATGACTAATTGAGTAATTCCCATCCGATCGCGTAGATCAATAAAAATAAGTCCACCTTGATCACGACGACGATGCACCCATCCAGCAAGCACTACTTCTTGCGTTGCGTGTTCAGCGCGGAGTTCTCCGCAAGCGTGCGTTTTTAGCATACCCTTATTACTCCAATTTGTTTAGCATATGTGTTTGATAATTAACCTGATTATTCCGAAAGAGAGGCTTATAGGCAACGGCAAAACATCAGCTGTTTTGCGTTTTGGCTAGTCTTTGAAGAAATAATTGCGCTATCTGAGATCAATAAAGCGGTACCGAAACAACTCGATACCGCTTTACGATTAACTATTTTTCAAAAATTCTTAGCCGCCAACACCCGTGCTAAGTGCACCAGAGCTTAGATCAACAGCAATCTGATCAAGCATATCTTTCAATTCTTGAGAGATAACGCTATCAAAATCATGGAATGGCGCAAGACCGACCTTACCAACATAATTGCCATCTTCGATGGTGCCATTGGCATAAGCGATAACCAACTCAGCAATACCACCATCAATAATCTTGATGGCGCTGGTTACTAAGCAGGGATGCGCTTCAGGAACGGTAAACCACTGATCGGTGTCAACACCAATGCAGTAAGGAGGATTGCCATTGCTGGCAGCGGCTGCTACTTCGATCAATCCACCATTACCCGTTTGACCACCAGCAGAGAAGATAACGTCTGCACCTTGATCTAGCGCTTGGCGAGCTGTCGCAGCGCCCCATTGCGGGTCTGTAAAGGCAACATCAAGACCACCGGGATGATAGGTGCTCAAAATCTCAATATCAGGATTGACGTACAATGCACCAGCACGATAACCTTCGTTGAAAGCAACCACTGGTGGCACTTGGTCAGTCCCTAAGACGGCAGCAATCTTACCACGTTCGGATAAGCTCGCCGCGAGAACACCAGCCAAGAAACCGGCTTGATCTTCAGGGAAGATTAGACCTGTTACACCGGGTACAGGGGCCACTTGGAATTGGTCAACACCGATGAAACGCACATCAGGATAGGCAGCTGCAGCTTCTACAGTCGCTTCACCCAATGCAAACCCAACCGTGACAATAATGTCATAACCATCTTCGGCAAATTCAGCGATGTTATCAGCGTAATCAGTTGAGCTTTGGGTTTCGATGAAATCCACCTCTGCACCACAGCGCTCAACAGCCAAAAGTCCATTCCATGCACTTTCGTTGAAGCTACCATCGTCTACACGGCCAACATCGGTCACGAGACCTACGCGAATACCACTGAGATCAAGGTTATAGCAGGTCAAGACGGCATTAGTACGCAAGCCATTGCGAGCACGCTCCACTAGGGTGACAACTTCAGCAGGAACTTTGCCTTCAAAATCGTGGAAAGGTGCTAAACCTACTTCACCGAAGTAGTTACCGCTATGTGTCACACCATCTAGATAGTCACGAATCAAGTTGAAGATACCATCATCAATGATCTTGGTCGCGCTGGAAACTAAGCACGGGCGTGCTTCAGGAACGGTGAACCATTGATCTGTATCAACACCAATGCAGTAAGGGGGATTGCCATTGCTGGCGGCGGCGGCCACTTCGATTAATCCACCATTACCTGTTTGGCCACCGGCTGAAAAGACGACATCTGCACCTTGATCTAAGGCTTGACGAGCTGTAGAAGCCCCCCATTGAGGATCAGTAAAAGCAACATCAAGACCACCGGGATGATAGGTGCTAATGATGTTTACTTCTTTGCCCAAAACTCCAGCTGCCCAATCAGCGCCAGAACGATAACCTTCATTGAATGCAACCACAGGTGGCACTTGGTCAGTCCCTAACACAGCAGCAATTGTGCCGCTTTCAGTTAAACCTGCCGCCAATACACCAGCCAAGAAACCAGCTTTATCTTCTTCAAATACGAGGCCAACAACATTATCGACAGGCTCAACTTGGAATTGATCAACACCAATGAAATAAACATCAGGATAGGCTGCTGCTGCTTCAATAGTTGCTTCACCTAATGCAAACCCAACCGTGACAATAATGTCATAACCGTCTTCGGCAAACTCGGCAATGTTGCTTGCATAGTCAGTTGAATTCTCGGTTTCAATGAAATCTACTTCAGCGCCGAATTCTTCTTCTGCACGCAAAACACCTTCCCAAGCGCTTTGATTGAAGCTACCGTCATCAATACGCCCTACGTCGGTTACAAGTGCAACTCGTAGATTACTTTGACGCGCTTCATTATGAGCAACTTGAGGAGTATTAGCAGCAAAGGAAGGTGCTGCACCACCGACAATCAATGTCAGCAAGGTTATAAAAACTAGCAAACGATTTGTTCGTTTCATGTTATCTTTTTTGCTCCTCTAATAAACTTTATGAGTTTATGAAAATGTAGAAAGTTGTAGAACGTAATAACAACCTACTACATAATATTCTTTTACCGCAAATGATTATAACGATTAGATATGCGACTAGCAAGCGATGCTTAAAATTATTTAATGCAACATTATCTGTAATTGTCCTAATCAACTTGTTCAGATTGTCCTATAGGTAACTGTATAACATCCTCTATAATGTACCAAAAGCTCGAACACATAACACACTATAAAGGGTAAGGATATAAAAAATTGTCCTACCTTATCTCAAAGTTTTTCAATAGGAGTCAAAAATATTATGTCAAATCAGCATGGTTATAATGGAAATAGCAACGGCACCCAAACAGGCACAGAAACAGTAAAACGTGGCCTTGCGCAAATGCTCAAAGGCGGCGTAATCATGGATGTGGTAAACGCCGAACAAGCTAAAATTGCCGAAGAAGCTGGTGCAGTTGCGGTGATGGCACTAGAGCGCGTACCTGCCGATATTCGCGCTCAAGGTGGTGTGGCACGGATGTCCGATCCAGAATTGATCCTAGAGATTATGGATGCTGTCACCATTCCCGTTATGGCTAAGGTACGTATTGGGCATTTTGTTGAAGCCCAAATTTTAGAAGCAATTGGCATTGACTATATTGATGAAAGTGAAGTTTTAACCCCTGCGGACGAAGATTATCATATCAACAAACATGCCTTCAAAGTGCCGTTTGTGTGCGGCTGCCGCAATTTAGGTGAGGCTTTACGGCGTATTGGTGAAGGCGCAGCGATGATCCGCACCAAAGGCGAAGCTGGAACAGGCGATGTGGTTGAAGCAGTTCGTCACGCCCGCGCTGTGCTAGGTGAAATTCGTCGTCTGCAAAACATGCCAGCAGAAGAACTTATGACCTACGCTAAAAATATTGGGGCTCCCTATCACCTAGTACAAGAAGTCGCTGCTACGGGTAAGTTACCTGTTGTCAACTTTGCAGCAGGCGGCATTGCCACGCCTGCGGACGCAGCGCTTATGATGCAATTAGGTGTAGATGGTGTCTTTGTGGGCAGCGGCATTTTCAAAAGCGGTGATCCTGCACGCCGCGCACGTGCTATTGTAGAAGCCACCACACACTATAATGATCCTGCTATCTTAGCTGAAGTAAGTAAAGGGTTAGGCGAGCCAATGGTCGGGATTAACGTAAGCACCATGTCTGACTCTGAGCGCATTGCTCATCGTGGATGGTAAGTTCAGAAAGCGATTTGTTATGAAAGTCGGCGTATTAGCGCTACAAGGTGATTTCTTAGAACACGAAAAAATGCTCAATGCCGTTGGTGCAGAAGCGGTTGAAGTTCGCCTTCCTGAACATCTCAACGGTCTGGAAGCACTGATCATCCCCGGCGGAGAAAGCACCACCATTGGCAAACTAGCAAGCAAGTATCGACTGGTTGAGCCCTTGCGCGAATTTGCCACACAAAAACCTGTCTGGGGCACGTGTGCAGGTATGATCTTTCTCGCAAAAGATATTGGGCGCGAGCAACCCCTGCTTGGGCTCATGGATATAAAAGTAAACCGCAATGCTTTTGGCCGCCAAATCAACAGTTTTGAAGCTGACTTGGATATTCAAGGCATTGAGGGTGGCCCTTTTCATGCTGTCTTCATCCGAGCCCCACTCGTCACACAGGTTGATGCAAATGCTGGCGTTGAAGTTTTGGCAAGATTAGATGATGGCGGTATTGTGGCTGTACGACAAGGACATTTATTAGCAACAGCTTTCCACCCAGAGCTCACTAGTGATACGCGCTTGCATGAGTATTTCTTAAAACTTGCGACTTTATCAGTACGGTAACCAGAACAAACATGGTTATGGCCTAGCACCTTGACGAACCTAGCTATAGAGGCTAGGTTTTTTGTTAGTTCTTTTAACTTATGAAGCATTTTAAAATGCATTTGTGAAATACTATACAAAATATACGAACCATACCGTATAGCTTCATGTTAAAATGCGGCGAAAAGGAAAAATACCATGATCAACTTAGATGATTTTTCAGCAATGCAAGCCATAGACAGCGATCATATGTTAACCCATATTGATCGTCTGCCGTCTCAATTTGAGCGCGCGTGGCAACACGCCAAAATTCAACCCCTGCCTGATCTCAGTCAAATTCGTCAAGTTGTCATCAGTGGTATGGGGGGGTCAGCAATTGGTGGCGATTTATTGGCGGCTATTGTTGCTGATAGTGCTCCTATTCCTATTACTGTTATTCGTGGTTATACACTACCCGCGTGGGTACAAGGATCACACACACTATTTATAGCCTCTAGCTTTTCCGGCAATACAGAAGAAACACTGAGCGCTTATCAACAAGCTAACACGCGCGGCGTAGAAGTCATTGGTATCACAACAGGTGGTAAGTTAGCACAAGAACTCGCAAACAATCAACAAACAGTATGGTTGTTTCCGGATGAAATAGGTCACCCACGCGCAGCACTTGGATGGTCACTAGGGTTATTACTAGGGTTAGCATGGCGTGCAGGTTGGGCCCCCTACCTTAAAACAGACTATCCCAAAGCCGTTGCCCATCTCAAAGAAATACAACCTCAATACCAAGCTGAAACACCTATTGCTCGTAATGCAGCTAAGCGTCTTGCAGGACAGCTTATTGATCGCTTACCCATTTTTGTGGGCGGAGGCGCTTTTGAAGTTGTCGCAAAACGCTGGAAAACTCAGCTTAATGAAAACAGCAATACGTGGGGTTGCTATGAACCTATGCCCGAAATGAATCATAACGCAGTTGTTGGGGTTGAGCAGCCCGAAAAACTCATTAGTAAACTCGCAGCACTATTTATCACATCAAACCTTGACCACCCGCGTGTTCAACTGCGTCACAAATTGACATCTGAGCAATTCATGCAAGCTGGACTATGGGTGGATAGTTTCACGCCTAGTGGGGAGAGCTTACTGTCACAAGTATTACACGCCATCTTATTTGGAGATTATCTGAGCTTTTATGTAGCAATGGCCTATCAAGTTGACCCAGCCATTATTGCTCCTATCAAAGCTCTAAAAGAAGCCCTTAGTCAACAATAATTTTTTTAGGAGTAAGACAACATGTCTGAAAATGTAAAAGCTGATCATGTCCGCTTGTTTATACCGGGCCCCGTTGAGGTGCGTCGAGAGATTTTAGAAGCGCAAGCCCAATGGATGATTGGTCATCGTTCAAAGGCTTTTGCTGATTTATTTGCTCGGCTTCAGCCCAAGCTAAAACAAACCTTCCGTACTGAAAACCGCGTCTATATCTTCACTTCATCTGGAACGGGAGTATGGGAAGCAGCATCTCGCAACTTAGTTCGAGAAGGCAAAAAGATTCTTCACCTTGTCTGTGGGGCATTTTCTCAACGTTGGGCAGAAGTCAGCCGCCTAAACGGAAAAGAAGTTGATGTCATCGAGGTAGAATGGGGACACGCCATTACAGCTGACCAATTAGCAGATGCGCTTGCTCAGAATACTTATGACGCAGTGGCTTGTGTCTATAATGAAACGAGCACAGGCGTTTTAAATCCTATTGGCGAATATGGAGAAGTTTTGCGTAATTACCCTGAAACGCTCTTTTTAGTGGATAGTGTTAGCGCCTATGCGGGTGCCCCAATGCATATTGACCAGTGGGGCGTTGATTTGTGCCTTACAAGCACACAGAAAGCATTCGCACTTCCGCCCGGCATGGCTTTTGCCACAATCTCGGAAGCGGTACTCCAAAGAGCAGCAGAAGTTCCCTATCGAGGCTACTACTTCGATCTACTTGAAATGGAAAAGTATTATCAGAAGAACAACACTCCTGCGACCCCGCCAATTGCTTTAATGTTCGCAGCTGATAAACAACTTGATGACATTTTAGCTGAAGGGCTTGAAGCACGTGAAGCACGACACCAACAAATGGCAGCACGCACACGTGAATGGAGTTTAGCGAATGGCTTTAAATTGTTCCCTCAAGAAGGCTATGAATCGCCAACGTTAACTGTTATCGAAAATACACGTGGCATTGATGTAAAAGATTTGAATACCTTCTTACGGGCACGTGGCATGGAAGTTGCTAATGGCTATGGCAAGATCAAGGATAAAACTATCCGTATTGCCCATATGGGTGATTGTTTGCCAGAGCATCTTGAGACTTTATTCGCTGCACTTGAAGAATATCTTGCTCAACACTAAGGGATTAAAACATGCCACAAGTATTAATTCCAGATAATTTAGATAATGATGGGCTCGCACTGCTCGCAAAAGTAGATGGGCTAACCTACTATGCACCGGGCAAAATGTCTCGTGATGAGGTTATCACAGCAATTGCCGATGCCGATGCGATGATCGTAAGAAGTGGTACAAAATGCGATGCTGAACTGCTGAGTTATGCTGAAAAGCTAAAAGTGATTGTTCGCGCTGGTGTAGGTGTAGACAATATTGACCTAGAAGCAGCCACAGCAAAAGGTATCGTAGTAATGAATACGCCCGGCGGCAATACCATTGCAACGGCAGAGTTGACCATCGGGCTTATGCTGGCACTTGCACGGCATATTCCTCAGGCTCAAGCATCATTGCGAAGTGGAAAATGGGAACGAAAGAAATTCACGGGCACTGAGCTTTATCGTAAAACGCTAGGGCTTATAGGCTTTGGACGTATAGGACAAGCGGTTGCAAAACGTGCCCAAGCCTTTGAAATGACTGTAATCGCCCATGATCCATATGCTAACACTGCTATAGCTGAGCAAATGGGTGTGCCGCTACTTAGCTTAGATGAAGTTTTTGCTGGTGCAGACTATATCAGCTTACATGCTTTAGTAACTTCAGAGACGAAAAACCTCATTTGCGCTGAAAATATCGCTAAAATGAGGGACGGCGTTCGCATCATCAATGCAGCGCGCGGAGCTCTGATCAATGAGTACGATCTAGCAGAAGCCATCAAAAGCGGAAAAGTCGCTGGGGCAGCTGTTGATGTATACACTGAAGAACCCCCACCGCCTAACCATCCTCTTATAGGTTTAGAAAATGTAGTTGACACCCCACACTTAGGGGCGAGCACAGCTGAGGCACAAATTGCGGTCGCTGTTGAAGCGGCTGAAAAAGTCATCGCTGCGCTTACAAAAGGAACATACCAAGACGTATGTAACCCTGAAGTTCTTAAGCAATAGGTATTAATGTACAACGCTTCTTCTTCAGATTTTGAAGAAGCGTTGTATCTAGGTAATACGTCTTAATTGACGTTGAAAAGCCACGCGCATCACTAACTTACCAAGACGTAGCTCATCCCCATCGCGTAAAACTCGCACTTCTTGAGGATATACACGCTCACCATTCAGATATGTAAAATTTGAGCTTCCCATATCTGAAATTGTGATGTTATTTTCATGACGCTTGAGGGTGAGATGTACTCGTGAAACACCGAGTTTTTGAGCATCATAGTTCACTAAATCTATATCGGGCTCAATGACACTATCTTGAGCTGTGCGCCCAATAATTAATTCTTGAGATTCGCCTAAATCTACGTGAATAGGAGCATGTTCAAATCCGCGCACTGTAAACACAAGGCTTGAGAGCTTACCAAAAGTAGCCGCGCTGCTCTCTTCTTCCCCTTCATCATATAATTGTTGTGTCCCCAAACGAGTTAGTAGCGTGCCACAAGAATAGCAATAATTCGCTTCACTATGATTAACTGTTCCACACTGTGGGCATTGAATTTCATCCGACATATCTACATTGCCTTCACGCTCAAATATTGGGAATGAAACTCGTGCATCAGGATCGGGAGGATAACGATGGCCTTCTCGTTTTTCCCACACGCGAATTCTGAGGCTTAATTCGTTGCGCACTTCGGGTGAAATATGAGGGTAGTGTTGGCGCAGCAGCTGGATAGCATAATCAGGGGTTGCCCCCTGTCGTCGCATAAAGACGAAAGCCTCGAACAATTCTTCTAGAAAATATTGTTGTTCTGCCATGCCTTAATTCTCTCTAAAAATTAATTTTCTTCAAAAAATTATAGCCTAAATACAATATTCTACTAGTGAAGTACTAGCCCACATGATAATCTATCATATGGAGATGCATCGTTCCCGGTGGAACGCTCGATCTTCAAAATCGATGGCAGGCTGCACAGCGCAGGCTGCGGTGGGTTCGACTCCCATGCATCTCCGTGAATTTAGCTTTCAGTCCGCATTAATTGGTGACTTGAAATTATAAATTCCATCCTCAATAGCCCAGTCAGTGTCACAATGATTACAATGGAGTTTATGAGAATCTTCTAGCCAATCTGTCGCTCCGCATTGTGGGCACTTAAATAATGGGCCGTCAAAATTTGCAGCGGGTGTAGTGCTTTGCACAACATTGCGCGTAAAAACACTGGGAGAAAATGCCCCCCAAGCCCCTGTATGTTGCAAAATTGCGTCTACCTTAACTAACCAGTCAGTTGGAATGGCGCGCTTTAGCAACCCCACACGTAAATAAGACAAAGCTAAAACACGTGTGATCTCAAAGTCTAAGGAAGAAAGCACATCATACACATATTGCGGATGAAAATTAAAATTAAGTTCTACAAATTCTAGTGGAGTTCGATCAAAAGGACTATTCGCTTGGCGACGAACCAAATGACGTAAGATCGCCTTTACATTACGCTTATTGGCAAATTCTAGGATAAAAACTGCCTGAGGTGCTAAAGAACGCCGCACTTGTGCCAAAGCCGCAGGAGCATCTGCCATATGATGCAATACACGAATCATCGTCGCAGCATCACAAACACCATCATTAATAGGTGATTGATATAAGTTCGCGGCAACATATACATAACGATCAGATTTACCTAGCCGTTGTTGGGCTTCGCGCAATAAAGTTGAGGAATAGTCCAACAAAATGACTTGGTCATATCCCTTGAATTCGTTTGTTAGCCTACCAAAGCCGGCTCCAACTTCTAATAAGCGTCTCCCCTGTGGCGGTAACAAACGGCGCAAAGCGACTCGCTCAGTACGATCTTCATAATCACGGCCTTGGCCTTCCCAAAACTCGGTGCGATAGCCAGAGCCTTCATAACTACAAACTTTAGGCGAAGAAGGACTTGGTGTTTCTGTCATGGTGCACTTTCCGTTGATGGTGTTTGTGTTGGCAACACATAAGGTGTCACAGTTGGCGTTGGCACTACTGTTGCTCTTTCAGGTGCCATAGGGGTAGCTTCAGTTGGTACAGTATTATCAGCAGGCACAATATCTTCAGATGCGGCATCATCTTCAACAGGTTGTGGCAAGCGAGTAAATCCATCTGGTGGCCATGGGTTGCGGCTTCCTTCAGTCTCTTGTACCAAGTTAACCTCACCATTTAGCGCATCAAAAGCAAATTCAGGAACTTCATCCCAACTACTAGGTAAGTTGTCCAGAATCTTGACATATGGCTCAAATAGATTACGTAAATTCGTAAACGGCACTGAAAGCTGTGTGTCCTTCAGAGCAATATCCACAGGAACATTGAGCACTACGGGAATTTGCTGCTCAACAGGAACAAGTAAAGTGAGGTCAATGGTTAATGGTGTACCCGCGGGGAGCGTAATATCTACCGTTCCAGAGATTGAGCCACCGCCACCCGTAATCTCAAACTGTGCTGGGACATTATTAATTGTTGCTGGCTCTGCTAAAGTTACAACTGTGCGATCTTGTACAGTTAAATCAAAATCAATGGGTATTTCATCATCCACAACGACAGTTGTTTCAATTTCGGCTTCATTCAAGCCCACAAAATTACGATGTAGTCCATCTATCAATGGCTCTGCGATACCATTCTTAATGTCGAAAATCAAATATACAACAAATAACAAGATAATAATCAGAACAAAATTCATAATAAACGAAAAAATAATGGCAAAATTGCGAAACGCCAACCAAAGCTCTCGTATACGTTGCATTGTTGAAGCCCCCTTAGGTTCAAATCAAAACTGGCCACAATCGCGATCATAACGTAGCCATGAAAATTGGGCAAAAGCATTCTAGGTAATTAGGTCTCAAAACATTAAAAATCATGAAGAAGGTGTGTCTTCAGTAGGATGGTTATCTTCCTCAGATACAAGCGCTGTATCACTGGCTGACGAACGTTCTTGCCAAACTTCAGTTGCTCTATCAATGAACAAGATACCATCTAAATGATCGATTTCATGCTGAAAAACACGCGCAAGCCAATCTTTTGCTTTAATGCGCAGCGGCTTTCCTTCGCGATCATAGCCTGTGATGACAACCATATGGTGGCGTAAAACATTTCCAAAATAACCGGGAATGGACAAACATGCCTCAACACCATCGACCATCTCGCGAGAAGTTTTAATGATCTCTGGATTAATGACAACATATAAAACGCCAGCATCATCTCCATACTCTTCTCGTGATGCTTCATCATCTGGTAAGCGCACAACAATCACGCGCTGGCTCACAGCAACCTGAGGTGCAGCTAAGCCTACGCCCGGGGCAGCAAGCATGGTCTCGATCATATCATCGATCAGTTGTTGTAATTTTTTATCCTTAAAATCGGTTACTCGTCGGGCTTTTTTGCGCAAGATAGGGTTCTTAGGCGTGATAATTTCTCTAACAGTCATACGTTTTCACTCACACATCTACTCGTTAGTGAATGTGTTCCTTCCTAAAAGCTGAAATTGAATTCACAATAGTTGATTCGTGTTATTGTACAACTATTTACTTGCGATCATAAGACGTAGTATGCCGATTTCAAGGAAGGGGTTTATACTGAAGATAAAATAACGACAAAAGCGCAATAGAGAAGGTTATAAAATGAAGCGGGTTTTGTTCATTTTGTTTTTATTGACGGTTATTGTTGTTGCCTGTAACACGGGCGACGATGATAAATCTCCAGCCAGCCCAACCACAATCCTCTTACCTACAACAACACCTTTACCCACACGCACATCTGTGGTTGGCTCAGCAGTGAATACGGCAGTAGCGACAAATTTACCTACAGCAGTTGCTATATTTCCTACGCCGACTCGCTTTCAGGGTTTCCCAACTTTTGCCGTAGCGCCCACACTCCCACCGCAATATCCGCAACGTCTGCAAATCATATCGCCATCTAATGGCAGTGTGCTGCAAGGCAACATCACAATTTTCGGCAGCGCAAGCCATCCACAATTTTTCCAATATACTCTGGAATATGGGCCTGATCCAAATCCGACGAATTTATGGTATCCCATCACTCCCCAAGCCGTAACGCAACCCGTGCTAGATGGCGTGTTGGGTGGTTGGGATACAACAAACTTAACAGATGGCACCTATCAGATTCGGCTACATGTTTATCTCACTACAGGTGTTGAGCTGACTGATACCATTGTACGTGGCTTACAAATTCAAAATCGACGTACAACAGCAGTGGCACAAGTCGTCAATACAGCTCCCACTATTAATCCCATCGCCTCTATCAACTTAGCCAATGGCACCACCACAACCATAGCATTAGGCGTTTTTGATGCTGATGGTGATTCTGTGCAGGTGAGCGCAACGAGTGATCGCCCTGATTTAGTCTCCGTAACACCATCAGGACAATCATTGACTCTGACAGGTCTTGCTGAAGGTATCGCCACGATTCGCGTACAAGTTCAAGATGATAAAGGTGCTACTGCAGAAACAAGTTTCCTTGTCGTAGTAAACCCTGCTGCAAGCACTAATCAAGCACCACACATTGATCCCATCCCCAGCCAAGTTTTAACTGAAGGCACTACTATCACTATTCCCATTAACGCCCGTGATGCAGATGGCGATACGATAACCCTTCAAGCCAATAGTAATGATCCTTCTATCGTACAGGCTTCTGTTGATCCTAATACGAATATAATTCGCATCATCGGTATCTCAGCGGGAACAACGACAATCTCTGTGCAAGCAACCGATACCAACGGTGCAACCACAAATGCTGTTTTCGCTATTGTTGTGAATCCATCCACTGCGGCTAATAATCCACCTTCTATTGCTGCCATTCCCAGTCAATCGTTAAATGTCGGCGAATCAAAGCAAATAAACTTATCTATTTCCGATCCTGATGCAGAAGACACTATTACCTATAGCATCAATGTTGAAGATACTTCTATAGTGAATGTGGTTCGTGTGTCAGATACAGCGATTGAATTAACAGGCTTGGCAGTAGGGCAATCACGAGTGACATTAGTCGTTCAAGACAGTCAAGGCGCTCAAACCACCACAACTTTCATTGTCGTGGTCGTACAGCCACCACCGCCTAATCAAGACCCTATTATCGAACCTATACCTGACCAAGTTCTTGAAGTAGGACAAGAACTTTTACTAGATTTAGTGATTGTCGACCCAGATCGAGATGTAGATAGCCCTGCGCCCACATTCTCGCCCGCATCAGATAACCTAGATGTTGTAACGACAGGGATCGTAGACGAGGACACCTTACGCATTATTGGAAAATCCGAAGGTACAGCTACAATCACTATTGTTGTAGGAGATGGTGAAGGTGGCAGCACAAGCACAACATTCTTCGTTGAGGTCTTGCCAGCTGTTGTAGAAAATGTTCCGCCCACCCTTGCGCCAATTTTTGACCAAAATCTAGAAGTTGGTCAAAGAGCCGTTATACCACTTAGCATAAACGATCCAGATAATGAAACCTTTAACATTGAGGCAGTTTCCAACGATCCAAATGTGGCGCTTATTTACAACAGCAATATCAACGAAGTAACTGTTGTTGGTATTGGTGAAGGGGAAACGACAATTACAATTGTCGTTGATGATGGGCAAGCATCAACCACTGAAGAATTTCGAGTAGTAGTGTCTCCATCAAATCGCCAGCCAAGTTTAGCGCCTATTCCATCTCAGCAATGTGATATAGGCAGCACTATAGATATTTCCTTAGCCTACGAAGACCCAGACAATGATACAGTGGCAATCAGTACACAAAGCAATGATCCTACAATCGCAACGGTAAATGCAAATAATGGTACTTTGCAAATCATATGCCAAGCTGTGGGCAGCACACAAATCGTCGTCCTAGCTGATGACGGACAAGGTGGCAGCACACAAAGTGCATTTTTAGTTGAAGTTGGTCAACCTAATCGGTCGCCCACTATCGATCCAATTGCGGCGTTGCGATTAACCGTCGATGAAATTGCGACTTTAACACTAAATTATACTGATCCTGATGGAGACACAGGTTTAGAGTTAGATATATCAGCAACAGACCCCAATATTGTTGATGTTGCCATTTTGAATGATACCCAAATACAAATACGCGGCTTAGCAGTTGGCCAAACGAATGTCACTGTCACAGTTAGAGATGAGAATGGGGCTATGGCCAACACAACTTTTGCCGTTACAGTAGCCGCCATAAATCAAGACCCCCAAATAGAACCGATAGCACCAATTTCAATGAATATTGGTGATACTGTGGAAATCCCAATTAATTATAGTGATCCTGATGGCGATATAGTCTCGGTGAGCGCAGAAAGTGATAATCTTGGTGTTGTCACTGTCGAGCAAGTAGAGACATTTAAGTTAGCGCTTAATGCCATTAGTGAAGGCACAGCTACTATCACAGTAGAAGTTGATGATGGGCGTGGCGGTATGGCAGCAATTGCGTTTGGTGTAACTGTTCTTCGCGATAACCAAGTGCCAGTAATCGAGCCTATAGAAGGAGTGCTAGTAGGGCTTGGCGCAACAGAAAGAATTCCCTATAACGCTAGTGATCCTGATGGCGATATTTTGCTTATTACACTCACAAGTAATGCGCCTGATATTGCTACAGCAACACTAGCTGATGAAGACGAAATTATCGTTCGTGGTGAAGGAGTTGGGAATGCAACAATTACAGTACGCTTAGATGATCAACGTGGGGGTGTTGTTTCCACAGAATTTACTGTCGTGGTCGTAAATCTCAACAATCCGCCCACCATCGAGCCGCTCCCGCCACTGACGCTCAATGTCGGCGAGAGTACCACCGTCACCTTCAACGCCTTCGACCCCGATGGCGATGAGCTCAGCGTTGAAGTCAATATTGATGACCCC
>RFGP01000204.1 GCA_003697365.1 Chloroflexota bacterium
ATCATGAGCTGTTGCTGTTGTTTTTGCTTTGCGCGTCTTGTAGACATAGTGATTACTTTAAACTCCTTTTTTAGTTGTATCATGTATAACAGTAAACATCAGGCTTTTTTAGCGCAAAAAGCTCGGTAAACGCAAGAACGGAATTAGCCAAGAAACTTGTTGCTGATAAGATTCATAAGCTGCACCGAAATCTCGTCGTAGCTTCTGCTCTTCAAAAAGCGATCCAATCATAAAATATACAGTCGAACCCACACAAAACCCCAGCCACGCGCTATACATTGTTGGAATAGCCCAGATAAAAAGCAAGCTGAAGAAATATAGTGGATGCCTTACTAATGCATACACACCACTTGTAGTTAATGGCTCAGATGGTAAAGGTAAAGGTTCACCATTTAGCCACGCGAATGTTTGACGTATCCCCAAAAATCGCATTCCATCAATTTGCAATAAAGAAACAACCAGCCCTATCAACCCTACTAATTGTACCCCCTGCAAGAATAAAGCGCCGCCACCTTGTACTTCCCAAATAATTTGGCCACGATCATGGGCAAGATAAAACAATACTGGTAAAAATGTGACAACAGCGATAGTGTTAAACGTTAAGCGATACCAACCTTGATATAAACGCTCGCCAATAAAACGACGTACTATTGACTTAATACGGTTAGCAGCAAGTAGACTATGCAGAAAACCATAGATCAACATTAAGCCTAAAACTGTAAGAAACGCTTGCATAGCTATTAACCTCTTAATTTTTTAATATGAGATATTCTATCGATTGGAGCATGATTCATGAAACCCCAATTGCCTGAGTCAATGAAGACTTTAAATGTTATAGAAATTCTTGTGCGCAAACGCGATAAAATCGAGCTTTCTACAGAGCAAATTTACTGGCTTATAGAACGCTATACAGCTGATAAAGTCCCTGATTATCAAATGGCAGCGTGGCTTATGGCCGTTCAGCTCAATGGTATGACACGGCGAGAGACTGTCGATCTTACCTTAGCAATGGCGCATAGTGGCGATATGATCGATCTCAGTGATGTCGTTCCGTTTGCTGTCGATAAACATTCTACTGGTGGTGTGGGCGACAAAACTTCACTTGTGGTTCTACCTATTGTGGCAACATGCGGTGTTCCTGTTGCAAAAATGAGTGGGCGTAGTTTGGGCCATACAGGTGGCACAATCGATAAACTTGAATCAATACGTGGATTTAGAGCTGAATTAACACCAGAGCAATTTAAGAATATTGCTCGAAAAAATCAGCTTGTAATTGCAAGTCAATCTGGCAATTTAGCCCCCGCTGATAAAAAGCTCTATGCATTAAGGGATGTAACAGCCACAGTCCCCAGCATACCGCTGATTGCTTCTAGTATTATGAGCAAAAAACTCGCTGGTGGTGCCCAAGCCATTGTATTAGATGTTAAGTGTGGCGAAGGCGCATTTATGCGAACCATTGATGAAGCCCATCAATTAGCGAGAACAATGGTTGATATTGGCGTAGATGCCGGCCGCCGAGTTACTGCTGTCATTACTGATATGAACCAACCACTAGGTATTACTGCTGGAAATGCACTCGAAGTACGCGAAGCCATTGAAACATTACGCGGTGAAGGCCCTAGTGATTTTGTGGAATTATGTTTAACAATAGCAGCTCATATGCTTATCGCATCACCCCATAGCCCTGTTCAAAACTTTGAAGAGGCAAAGACCATTGCACAACAAGCCATCACTGATGGCACAGCATTTAATAAGTTTCGCGAAATGGTTCGCCTGCAAGGTGGCGATCCGAATCAAATTGACGATCCGACATTGCTTCCTCAAGCGCGGCTACAAGATACTATAGCAGCCCCCAAGTCTGGCTACATAGCCAAAATTGATGCTCGACAAATTGGGCGCGCAGTGGTTGACTTAGGTGGTGGTCGTGAGAAGAAAGGCGATCCTATCGATCATGCTGTAGGAATTGAAACTCTTGTAAAAATAGGTGATAAAGTTGAAGTTGGAGACTTGCTGTTTAGAGTACATGCTAATGACGAAGATCGTCTTGCGATGGCGACAGGTTGGTTAGAACAACACGTGTTTGAAATTAGCGATCACCCAGTAGAACCCCAACCTTTAATTATTGATACTATCATCGGCAAACCACAATCTTTTTAATGCTTAGGGGCAATTTGCCCCTAGCAACATTACTCTATCTCTGAGAAGCGTTTGACTATAGGCACGCGCGCGAGTTTAGCTAAGTCCGTATCAGGTAACGGGTTACATATCCGTATAATTGCAAGAAACATACCCACATAAAACCAAAAAATGAGTGAGGTAGCTTGAAATTGGATGTTAAAATAGAAATGATCAAAAATGCCACTTACGAGAGCACCTATTATCCCACCTAAAAAGCCAAACCACACATCATTGACATAATCATCAGCAGTAATTGTTTTTCGTCCTCGATAACCAAAAAAGAACACACTCCCAATAGTCGCTAAATAGGCAGCCAAACCGACAATCCCTGCATTCGTTGCTATTGTCAAATATGTACTGGCAACGCCTAAATACAAATCAATATCTGGCGGAGCACTAAAACCCACTCCGATCACTGGATAGCGTGAGATCAATTCTAAAGCATCGCCATATTCTCCCAAGCGCATTTGTGTTTCGAGATCGGCCGCACTAAAGCCTGCTGCATATCGTTGAATAAGGTCTTGCACAGGTGGTAAAAGTAACGAACCACCGCCAGCAAAAATCATCAACCAAATTAACCGACGATAACGTAATAAAGCCACCACTCCCACACCGGCCACAAGCCCCAACAATGAACCGCGAGAATTCGTTAAAAACAATCCGATCCCAATGATTCCCATAAGTATGAAGGCGATGAACCGATAGCCAAAAACTGTGCGTTTGGCAAGTAATTGTGGCGCTGTTAGAGCACCTATCATCATCAAACAACCGCCAAAAGCATTAGGATCGATCCATGTTCCAATAGCGCGTTCGATACCTCGTGTTACTCCATCTTCACGATAACGAATTACGCCACCAACTGGATACCCTATTCTTCCTAAGCGATTAAGAATAGCTTCAGCTGTCATATCAGGTAATAGCCAAAGCACAGTTCCTATCAAAGCAGATACTGTTCCTAAGATAATTAATGTAGCAGCAATTCGACGCACTGCTATAGGTGTACGCACAACATCAAAAATCACCAAAGCTAGTGCTATATTCACTAGCAAACCTAAAAATCGCCGCAATATCCCCGGCGTTAAAGGTGCGTTTCCTACGCCTAAAACAAAAGCCAACAAAATAATCGACAAAAACATTAAGAATGCACCATGTACCCAACTCAAGCGCAAATCATGTCGGCGGCCAGTCATCCATTGAAACAAATAAACGACCAAGAATGTGCCCAAAGCAACATCCAACAACGATGGTGTAACAGCTATATCGAAAGGTAACGTTCCATACGGTAAAAGCGTAGCAGTAGCGAGGATAACAAGTAGAGCAACTTCTAGATTACTAAGCGCGATCAGCCCAATTAATACGGCAAAAACGAAGCCAAATGTCATCACGGGGCCAGCAAGCACCAGCATAAGTGCAACGATAGCACTCAATATGCCAATGAAAGCACCTATCAGCAAAGCATAACCTTGTCGATGTTCTGTAATAAACTGTTCAACAACAGGAAGTTGCATTAAGTTGCCCTTTCCAAAAGATATGCTCTTCCTAAACTTATCACAACAACCAAAAGCGAAATGATACTAATGCCTGCACCAATGAGGAAAGATAAAGGTTGATAGCGCAAGATAATCGTATGCGTACCGCTCGGCAAGACCACAGCCATTAAACCATCATAGGCTTTTAAAATCTCTGCAGGCTGTCCATCTATTTCTGCCCGCCAACCGTTTATATATGGTAAAGCAAGACTTAACACAGCATCCGTATTTGTGCTTGCTTGCAGCGCTATATATTCAGGCAAAAAGGTATTGACTGCAACGCTTCCTTCACCTTCGCGAATATTAGGTATTTTCGCTTTATCTTCGGGCAAGAGTAAAACAGTATCTCGCAACGAAAAGCTGAGATCAGCTAAAATTGAGCGCGTCTCTTCTGAAGAAGCAAAGCGAACATTATAAATTAAGTGCGCAAATGGACGTGGGTCTGTCAATTGATAAATCATGAACGGCCCATCAATATCTTGCCCAGAACCAAGCAATTGATAGGGGCGAGGAAGCATTTCCCATTCAGAATTTACCACTTGCACCCCTAGCAGTTCCCACCGTTGCTCAATAGGCAATTGCCAAAGATAAAACTCAATACTATCTAAGCGTAAGGGGCTGTTGCCCCAAATATCAGGCACACGATATAATGCCCCGTAACTATCGCGAATGCCACGCAGCCCCTCAACACGTTGACCAGCGGCGAGATTTGCTTGAATAAGAGATATATATTGCGGTTCGGGTAAGCGTTCACTGGCGGGAATGGGTTCAAAATTACTATTATTCAAATTCACGCTAAACAGATCAAACACCAATAAGCCTACTAAAAGCACTACAAATACTATAGGCTTTGTTTCTACCTGCGTTATACGGTCAAGCAATGCCCAACTTACCAGTACCATTAGAAGGCTATAAATACTCGCCTGTAAAGGTATCTGATAAATTTCCCCATTAGGTGGCATAAGGCGTAAAAAGAAAAATACAATTGCAAAGCCTCCTGTTATGAAGACTAATAAAAACCCTCCTAACCTGAGGTAACGTCGCTCAGCCACGCCTAATGAATTCTGTACTAACGAGGCCAATGAAAACGCAACAAGCACGCAAGCAGCCATTACAACCAATATTACATTGCGCTCTTGGCCTCTAAATAAGCTAAAACCCGGCAATAAAACATATAACACTTGGTACAAAGCAAATTTATTGCCAAATGAAAGAATAAGACCAATCGCTCCCGTAAAAATCCAAAATAGCGTATCCTGTATCTGCTGACGACTAACAACTAGGCCAATCAATAAAACGCTACTTATACCAACATATAAAGGTGACCATTCACCCAACATGCGCGGAAACAATATTTGCAAAATATCCTGCAGTGCAAAACCGTTACTTTTGTCGTCTATACTAAAACCTTGCCGATAAGTTATTTGCTGAAATTCAAGTGTAGGCAATAATTGCACAGCGCTAAGACCAGCAGCAACCATCCCAAAGATCACCAATAACTTTAAGATTTTCCGCCAACTTTGATGACGCATCCGATATAGAAAATAAGCGACAGCTGCATAGCCCATCAAAACAAAAGTCTGTGGATGCCCTGCAAGAATAGCAAGTGCTAGAGTAATTCCAGCCCCCATTGTCCATTTTACCGATGAACGTTCAGCGGCAAGGTGAATACAAAATAAAATAAGAGGGAACCAAATAGCAGTCTCTAAAATAGGCAATTGCAGCTGAGGATAAGCATTTAAATAGCCACCAAAACCCCAAATAGCCGCTCCTGCTATGCTGCTAAGTTTTGAGACCATCAGATCATGTTTATAGGTGAGAAGGCGCAAAAAGGCATACATAAAAATAACACCTAATAAAACGTGTACCGTCATCTCAATTTGTAGCGCTTGATAAACCCGTGCGCCTGAAAAATCACCGCCTATTGCTAAAAGTGTTAGCGTCAATTGGCGCGGAGGATACATTAACGCAGTTTGTGGATCAGCAAGGAAAGGAGCTCCAGCGTGCATATAAGGATTCCAAAGTGCCAGCTCCCCATTCGACCAACGCTCAGCGGCATAAGAAGTCCAAGAAACAAATTGTGCAGAAAAATCACCTTCTTTCAAGGAAACTGCATCAACTTGGTTTGGTGTATATATGCGCCAAAAAAATAAGCTCCAAAGTACTAAGAATAAAAGTAAAACTAAGTGTTCTGGAAAACGACGAATCCAACTCATCCGCAACTATGCTTTCTATCAAGACTCTGGTACAGTAGTCGGCGGCCAAGTCTAGCGTAGGGTAGGCTATCAGTCTAGTAGAGGAAAACTTATGGTGATAAAACTCGACGTTGTCGTTGTGATTGACATTGAAGCCACATGTTGGGCAGGTGCTACTCCTGTTGGGCAAGAGCACGAAATTATCGAAATAGGTATTTGTACTCTTGATATTAAAACAGGAGAGCGTATAGACCGTGAAAGCCTTCTTGTAAAACCAACTAAGTCAAAAGTGAGTCAGTTTTGCACTGAGCTTACAGGATTAACACAACAAGATGTGGACAATGGTTTGCGTTTTGATCGCGCATGTAGCATTCTGCGCAAAAAATTTAAAACTAAAAGCCGTATATGGGCAAGCTATGGCGACTATGATCGCAAAATGTTTGAAAAGCAATGTGCCGCACACGGCGTGGCTTATCCATTCAATGGTACGCATATCAACATCAAAAGCCTGTATGCGATGCTGATGGGCTTAGAACGCGAAATCAGCCTAAGCGCTGTCCTATCTCAGCTCAACATTGAATTTGAAGGACAGCCACATCGTGGTATTGACGATGCATGGAATGAGGCGCTTATCTTAAGTCACCTTATTGAGAAAATGCGCTTGCCCTTAGCCGAATAATATTTTAATGCGTTTATCGCTTAAGCTGTTGAATAAATCTAGTCACAGCACCAGCGATATTATCCCACTCAAATGATTTTGATAACAAAGCCGCATTTTGCCCCAACCGTTGGCGTAGCGTTTCATCTTGCCATAAGTGTAATAAGGCTTCCGCTAGGGCAGCAGGTTGCTCTGGGGGCACAAACCACGCTTCTACGCCGTGTCGCAATTCGGGAATAGGTATTTGTGGTGTGGTGGTTACAATGGGGCAAGCATGAGCAAGCGCCGCCATCAAAGTTCCACGACGCAAAGAAACACCATCTTTATAAGGCAATGCAATAACATCACATGCCATTAAATTCGCACTCACTAAAGATTGTTCAACAAAACCCGTCCAGTGAACACGTTGCGTAATGCCTAAGCCTCCAATCAAGCGTTCAGCAATATCAGCCTGTTCAACATTTGTTGCATCACTTGCGCCAGTTTGGCCTCCAATAATGAGCAATTCAACATTCACACCACGATCTACTAATAAACGAATGGCTTGGGCAAGCGTATCCACCCCTTTACTAGCGTTAATAAAGCCAAAATAGCCAACCAAAAAAATTTCAGGTGGCACATGTAAGTGTTGGGTACGCCATAAAGAACGTTCAAAGTCTTCTGGAGGAGAAGCCGCGATATTAGAGCCGATAGGAATTCGGCTAATTGGCGGCATTTTACCTTGTTGGCGCAACTCTTGCTCATCAGGCAAGTTGGTTACGATTACCCCGTGACTATTGCGTGCCATTTGATAAACGATACGTTTACGCAAAGGCCCAGCTTTAGGAAAAAGATAAGGAAACAAAAGATCATGAAAAGTCGTAACAACAGTAGTATATGGCCGCAATAAACGCGGCAAGTCATTCGCAGCAGCGTGCATATTATAAGCAGCGGCTTGATATTGGATATTAACAGCTTCTAATTGATGTTGTTTTACCCATGAAATCGCCTGTAACACCCCCCGTGGGGTTCGATCTTTACGATGATGCCAGCGCCCCCAATGTGTTACGCTAGGTTGAACGTGAATACGAGAATCTTCTATGGGAGGTGTTGCCCGTTGATCAGTTAAGACAAATACTTCATGTCCTTGTTGAACCCATGCCCTTGCAAGTTCACGGCTATAATCCCCTACCCCCCCTTGCATAGGAGGGTATTCTCCCGTGATGATCCCAAGTCGCATAACGCTCTAAACCTTCCTTGTTGCCACTCGTTCCCCGCTAAAAAAAGACCATAGAACGAGTAAGTAAGTCTGTATACGTTCACGGCGCATCGAACGCTTATGACCTACTAGCCATTTTGCCCCTTCTAACACTAATTGCCAACTGTAACTTAATACGAGCACAAGCCACAACAAACATGCTGCCCACCAACCATGAAATTTCTTCATATATCGCATTTTGCTATGCTGAAAATGAATGTGGCTTCGTGCCCTTACCTGCCCGCTACTTTGCCCGCCATGATGAATAATAAAGGCATCACCAACATAAAAGGTTTTCCAACCGACTATGGCGGCACGTTTACACCAATCCATCTCTTCCGCATACATGATATAACGTGGATCAAGCCCCCCAATCTGCTCATATACTTCACGTTTTGCCATCAACGCAGAACCTTGTACCCAGTCAACGGCATATGTACCTTCATTAGGCATGTCTTGTACATGAAATTTTTCTAGCAAACTTTTAGGCGCAAAAACCTCTAACCATGTGCTCTCAAAAATCGCAGTACCTAATGTCAAAAACCGACGACGAGTTGATTGATGCGTACCATCAGAATTCAAGGTGTGAGGGCCAACAATGCCAATTTTAGGATCGGAGGCCAAAACTTCTATGAGACGACCTAATGCCCCTGCTTGAACTTCTGTATCTGGGTTAAGTAACATGATATAGCGCCCTTGTGCATGTTCAAATCCAATATTATTTCCCCGCACAAAACCCACATTCTCAGACTGTGCAAACAGATATACCCAAGAATATTTTGTACGTATCATCTCTACACTGTCATCATCACTAGCAGAATCAACAACAATTACTTGTGTGCGCAGCCCTTGACCATACGTTTCTCCATTGGGTGCCACAATTTGAACCCCGCTCTCCAAAATACTATCCAAGCATTTAGCCAAAAGTGTTGAGACATTCCAACTGACAATAATGATCGATAAGTCCATTCCAACTCTCCCAATTTTGCACTTATTTTACCTAGAACCTACAACTTCTACGTATTGCGATAACACTCTCTTTACAATTTAGGCGCACAATCATGATCAATAACGTAATCTTCGTCAATCAAGAAAGGACATGTAATCATGTTAAAGCGTACCGTTATTGTTGTTCTCAGTGTTGTGATGTTGTTCTCTGCTGTCGGTGTTGTTGGAGCACAAGGTCCAGATGATGGTCGCCCTATTAGTGATCGCTTCGGTAAAGCAGAGTTGATCTCTGGAGCACTACTTCGCGAAGCCGCCAATCAACTGGGTGTATCTGCCCGTGACCTCATTGCCAATGCTGAAGAAGGGCAAACTGTAAGTGAGATTATCACAGCAAATGGTGGTGATGTAGTTGCCATAAGCAATGCTGTAAAAGAACAATTAATCAGCCGTTTGGATACTGCACTCGAAAACGAGCGCATCGATCAAGAACGATATGACGAAATGTTGGCAGGTCTAGATGAAGCTATTGCGCAAGGGCTCAACAATCCCGTTCCTCAACATGATCGTTCTGTAGGAGATCGTGAACGCCTACATCAAAACTTTAACCGTGAAGCGATAAGTATTGTTAGCGAAGCGCTAGGGTTAACGCCTGAAGAAATCCTCAGTCAATTACGTGAAGGCAAGACTGTTGGCGTGATTATCACTGAAAATGGTGGCGATGTTGATGCAATCACAGCTCAAATTGTCGCGAGCGTATCTGAGCACATCAATGAAGCAGTAGCCAATGGTGAACTAGATGCAGAGCGTGCAGAAACACTCTTGAGCAATCTCGAAACACGAATTACCGAATGGCTGAATCGCACAGAGCGCCCAACACGAGATCGCAATGGAATTGGGGCAAATACAGATAGTAGCGAAGGTGTTCTCGAATAATTCCATCCTAAACACATAATGCACTCCCTACCTTAGCCCACTCAATGTGGGCTATTTCTATACTAGTAACTCAATTGGTTAATTGGATTTTCACGCCCTTGCTCCGCTTGGCGCACTTCACCTGTTTTCACATGTACCATCGTGCCTTGATACTCACCAGTCGTCAGGAAAACACGCCATTCTCCCATGATAAATGGTGGCACCTGTGCATCCTCAGGGCAGGATGTGCAGTCTGCTGGAATCCATTCTCCATTGTACCGACGAGAAATATGCAAATGGGTTGCATTTGAAATCCCCCCCTCACATGAAGGATGTCCCAATGCCTCTCCCCGATGCACACGCTTTCCTACAGGTACAACGCCTTGACTAGAAATATGCAAATAAACTATTGTCCAACCTGTATGCTCATTTCCATCCCCATCTAGATCAAGCACCACATATCCCTCTCCACTGCGAGCGATCACACCATCAGCAACCGCTGTCACAGCAAAAGGCGAGATATAACAATAACCTTGTTGAGCGATCAGCTCATCAGGCGGTGCTGGAGGAGCAAAATCAACAGCCGCCCATGCGCTGCCACTGGCAAAACCGCCATGCGGCCCGCCTGTGTAATACCAAATTTCACCGGGAGCAAAAGGTAATGATAAAGTTGGCTGCTCAAGTTTAGACGGCACTAATGGTTCAACCGCGTTACGAAACGGGTCACCAAACAAACGCATATAGGTCAAATATAAGCCTTGTTCGCCAACATCATAAGCCCACTGTGTTTGTGATGTTATCTTGGCAAAGAAGTATTGAATGGCGACAGTACCTGCATTTAGATCAGGGGCAAACACGAGTGTATTACCTTCAAGCGTCGTTGTTGCTGTTAAACCTCTATAACGCCAACCGTAGTAACCTTCATTTAAGAGATTAGCTACAGTTTGCACTTGTCGATATAATCCTTGTCGATTTGGGTCTAAATACCCCATAGGATACTGTAATAATTCTCCACTGGGTGCTAGCTCAGATAGCCACCCCCCTTTATATTCTAATATCGCCAATAAAATACGCGGGTTTACGCTATATTCAGTTGCCACTTCATCGATAATTTCAACCCCACTAAGTACTTGGCCATTAATGGATTCACTAAAAATCTGAAGAAAACCACCATGCGCTTTGACAAAAGCAGCAACATCAAAATCAGAGGCAGAAGGCCCATAAACTAACTCACTATCTGGAATTATCTTGAAACTCGTACTTGGCTCTACTTGTACTGATGGTATTTGTAGCACTTGACCAACTTCAATTGTGTTTGGATCAGCAATATTGTTTAACGCAATTAAAGCCTCTAAAGATACGGCAAAGCGTGCTGCGATAAGCGCTAGTGTATCACCGGGTTGAATAGTGTACGTGCCATCATCGCGTAATTCCATGTTATAGCGTATAGGATTTGGCGTTGGACGAATGGGAGTGAATGGTGGCAATGTTGGTGTCGCAATTATTGCATTCAAGGGTGGGGTTGCACTTACCTCAATTACGCGCTGAGAACTTGGTTTTGCACACGCTAATACAGCCACAAACAATGCCCACAAGACAACACTAATATTGATAAAAGGTCGTAACCTCATTTTCATCCCGCAATCGCATTCGCTAATCTAGGCAGCATTACATCAAAGCGATAACTTGTTCCACCATGTCCGTCAGGAAATTCTTCATAATCATGCTCAACATTCAATTCAGCTAGCTTGCGATGAAAAATGCGAGCCCCTGTTTGTAAATGATATTCATCGAACTGCCCCACTTCCAAGAAAATTTTCTTCATTGAGCGCAAAGCCTCTTGATTCTGGGGCAAATCTATCATACGCACAGGATCGAAAGTCAGCCAACGCGCCCACACCTCAGGCAATAGCGCCCCAGTTTCTAGATCAATTGGAGAATCAAAGCCTAAGGGATTATCAGGATTAGCTCCATAAATCATACACTGCATTACTGTATGAACCGCAGCCCAAAAATCAGCACGTTTAGGATGAATTGTAGGCACTGCTTCAATGAAGGCTTCAAAACCTCCCCACTTTTCTAATTGCTGAGGAAGTTGTGCCAAAAGTGGCATTATGGAATATTCCCAATACATATCAGGTGCTCTAGCGCCGACAGCGCTAAAAATATCTGCTCTCGTCATAGCTAAAGTGATGGCACCATATCCCCCGCTACTATGGCCACACACAGCACGCCCATCGCGCTCTGCTATTGTACGATATTGCGCATCAACAGCAGGAATAATCTCATCAATCAGATAAGTGCGATAAGCACCAATGGGAGAGTCTAAATACTGTGATCCACCTAAGCGCGTCCAACAATCAGGTAACACTACAATCGTTGGAGGCATGACACCATCAGAAATCAAGCGATCTAGGCGCTCTTGAATGCGCTCTTCCCACTGATTCCATCCAGTATAGTAATAATTTGTGCGCCCATGACTAGCGAGCAAATATATGACCCCATAGCGTTTTTGTGACTGGTGTTCATATTCGTTAGGCAAATACACAGCTACTTCACGAGTAGCGGGGTCGCTAAGACGATTACCTTGTAATGCTGCACTTGTAAGTGTAAAAAACTCGATCCGACCTTTTTTCAAAATGCTGCCCTATCTTATATTTTGCATATATCTATCCACTTTATAAATTCTAACCTTGTGCAGCTTAGCATTCAACCCTACGTAGACATTACATATGCCCATCATCGAGTTTGGACTTGTCAAGACTATCGCTTTAAGGTAATATGTTGCCGCTTTTGTACAGAATAATTTATCCTGAAAACTTTCCGCCTGAATTTGACAGTCAGGCAAACCCGTGGGAAGGAGATATATGACCCGCAATTACGAAATCACCTACATTATGCCTGTAAACCTTCATGATGAAGAGCAAAAGGCAACCGAAGCTCGTGTTATTGAGTGGATCACCTCTGCTGGTGGCACTATCAAAACCTCAAGTCACTGGGGCCGTCGTCGGCTAGCCTATCCAATTGGTACAAACCGCGAAGGATATTATGTCTTTTTGCAAGCCGAAATGCCGCCCTCTGCACTCAAAGATTTTGAGCGCCGTATGCAAATTGATACGAACATTATTCGCCATCTCGTTGTACGTATTGATGAATAACAATGACGCAAGTTCCCCACTCTCTGCAATTATTTAGTGAAGTGGTGTAATTCAACCTTATGGGACGCGGATTAAACAAAGTAATGATCATTGGTAACTTAGGACGCGATCCAGAATTACGTTATACGCCAAGTGGTCGTCCTGTTGCCAGCTTCAACGTTGCAACAACGCGAACATGGGTAACGTTAGATGGTGAACGCCGCGAAGAAACTGAATGGTTTAATATCGTAGCGTGGGGGCCTCTTGCTGAAATTTGTAGCCAACATTTAACTAAAGGTCAACAAGTGTATATTGAGGGTCGCTTGCAAACTCGTGGTTGGGAAGATGAAGCTGGCCGCCGCCATTATCGAACAGAGGTGGTAGCGCAAGAAATGATCATCTTAGGTGACCGTCAAAGTTCGCATTTTGCACAACCATCACATTATGATGATGATGGGAACGATGACCTTATATTTTAACTTGTCATAAACTCATAGCATGAGAAGGATATACAATACTATGAACAAAAAAAATACCCATGACATCGATGAACTCGATGATGAAGAATTAGAAGACCTCGACGACGAAGAACTTGAAGATGTTGAAGATGAAGAGCTCGACGATGAAGAAGAAGTCACGAGTTCAAAACCAACAAGTTCGCGGTTTAGTCGACGATCCGGATCAGTAGCACGTGGTCGACGACGTAAGCGTGGCTGCCCATTTAAAGTAGATGGCAAGTGTGTTATTGACTATAAAGACGTAGAAACCTTGCAAATGTATATCACAGATACAGGTAAAATTCGCCCTCGTCGTCAGACAGGTGCTTGCTCCAAGTGTCAACGTCAATTAGCTCGCGCCATCAAACGCGCCCGCTATCTAGCCTTATTGCCCTATGTACCTGAGCATATCCGCCAAAAGTAACCATCAGGGAGAGACTTTCGGATGTCGAAACGAGATACACGTGGGCGGCCACAAAAGCAGCGCACGCTGAGTAATCGCCCAATCTCACGAGCAGAGCAAGACTATCAACGCCAACGTCTTGTGCTGCTTATAGCTGGTGGTGTCACTGTCTTTATCGTTATATTATTGGTACTCGCCATCGTAAATGAAACGGTGGTAGTACCAAGCCAAGCCATATCAGAAGTAAACGGTGTAGAAATCAAAACTCGCGACTTCCAAGAGCGCGTTAAAGCCGAGCGGTGGATCACTATAGATGGTCTACGCCAATATTACGAAGAGACAGGCGACTATGACACTGTCGCTAATCAAATAGCATTATTAGACAGAGACCCGCTTAATATTGGCGCAAGAGTCTTAGATGATATGGAGCTTCAAATTCTGCTTGAAGCTGAGGCAAAAGCACGCAGCATTGAAGTTGATGAAGCTGCTATTCAAGCTCAAGTAGACGAGTTCATATCAAATTTCACAGGGGTTAGCACAACGCCAACGCCAACTACAGAGCCCACAGCCGAGCCTTCGGCGACATGGACACCCATTCTGTTGGCAACTGCAACCTTAACTCCATCTATAACGCCAACGGAAACAGTGACTCCACTGCCCCCCGTTGAAGGCTGTCAAGACCCGAATGACTGCCCAACAGTGACTCCGCTTCCAACAGCAACCGCTTCCAATACGCCAACTGAAACTCCAACAGCAACTCCAACGGATACTCCAATTAGTCCAGAGGATGCTGCAGCCACTCAAGAGCGTTTTGAGGCGCGGCTCTATAATACTGCTGATGAAGAAGCTAATATTGACCGTGATGTTTTAAGAGATATTTTCTATTTACAAGCTCTACGAGATGCCCTAAAAGAAGCCGTTACAAACGAACAAATTGAAAATGGCGAACTACTAGATACCCGTGTAAAAGCTACAACACGACACATCTTGATTAGCGTTCCACAAGAATTGCAACGTGGATACAGTGAATCATTGTGCGAATCTGAGGATTGGCAACCTTACGCTGAAAAAGCGCAACAAGTTTTAGATTTACTCAATAGCGGGGAACCATTTGCAGCTGTTGCTTTTGCAATGTCTGATGACAGCGGATCAGCGGTCAATGGTGGTATGCTTGGTGAAACCACTGATGCTGACAATGCATATGTTGAGCCATTTGCTAAAGCAGTACGCAATAGCGTTGTTGGCGAATATGTAGGGCCTGTATGTTCACAATTTGGCTTCCACATCATTCAAGTGCTCTCACGCGAGATCACACCTATACCCGAAGCAGAACTAGAAAGTATACGTGAAAACGCCTATCGAGAATGGGAACTTGATTTGACCATTGGTGCAGACATACAACGTCGTACAGGATGGGAAGATCGCGTCCCAGAAACGCCAAAAGCTGAAGACATCTTGCGTGACATTATCGACGAGAACGAATAAAAGCATGTTATCACGATGCTTAAAAAACACTCAACCTATGTTGGGTGTTTTTTTATGCGACTCTCATTGTTTCTTGTATCATACTGCAGCAATTTATAATTTTTTCACAGTTCTCTTTTAAATAACTAACAATGCTAAAAGGAGATTTTTTACATGACACCCCAACTTACACGTGAAGCAACTGCAGAATTTATTGGTACATTTATGCTCGTATTTGTAGGTGCTGGCGCAGTAGCCGCAACAAGCGTATTTCAACCCAATGTAGTTGTCATAGCAGCCGCTTTTGCACATGCTCTAATTCTTGCCTCAATTATCAGTACATATGGCCATATCTCCGGTGCTCATGTTAACCCAGCTGTTACATTAGGACTTTTAATTGGTGGGAAAATTGAGCTCAATAAAGCTCTTATCTACATGGTGGCACAAATTATCGGCGGCATCTTAGCAGCGCTCGTACTACGTATTGTTCTCACTGATGTGGGCAATGCCATTCAAACTCTAGGACAAACTGCCCCCAATGAGGGCATTAATGAATTAGATATTTTTGTTATCGAAGCAATACTAACGTTTTTCTTGGTCAGTGCTGTATACCAGAATGCAGTTTATGGAAGAGGTGGCAATCTTGCGGCGTTGTATATCCCCTTTACATTAGCAGCTTGTATCCTCATAGGTGGTACACTGACAGGGGCATCACTGAATCCTGCGCGCACGCTGGGGCCTGCTCTATTAGCCGAAGACGTTCAGGATTTTGGAGAAGTTTTAGTATATCTCGCTGCGATCTTTACGGGTGGTGCCTTAGCTGGTATTGTACATACTGATGATGCTTTTGTTTCAGAGGAAACTTTACCAGCCGCCAAGAAAAAGAAATAAGAAACTCGTAACAATGCAAATACTCGTATGGGGCAACAGCCCAATAGCAGGATGGATAGCAGGAAAACTACATTTAGCACAACATCAAGTTAAGTGGCTATCTGATGACAACATCGTTAAGAATGTAGAGCGTTTTAGGGGCCTGTATTTACAAGCCCCTAACGAACAGACTATCGTTCGTAGCCTGCCGCTAAGTAGCAGCATTGATGAATTCTTGCGCCCACCTATCGATTGGATTATCTTAGCAATGCCCACATGGGCAATCAGCCAAATAGCATATGAAATGGCGCGACGAATTCCAGCGAAAAATTGTCCCTCCATACTTATCATCAGTGATGGTATCGGGGCACGCGAAAAAGTACGGAGTCTTTTTGAAGAAACGCCAATTATACAAGCCTTCTCTACTCGTCTTTTCCAGTGGACAATACTCGCTGATGGGCAACCTGCCTACGAATCTATCATCAGTAACAACAGGGGCGGCATAGCCCTTACTGCCAGCGAAAAAGATGTAGAAGCTGAGCTTCTCTTTAAGCAAGCCGATATCCATAACGTCAAAATTCACCCCGCTCAATCCTTAGAGTGGAGTAGCTTATTATGGCAAATTCAAGTAAATGCCTTACCAGCTCTTCTGCGAGTGTCACCAGAAACAGTTTACGATGAAGAAGAATTATTCAACATTGAATACCGTCAACTTCGAGAAGCAATACAGATTATCGATCTACAAAAAATCCCCTTAGTCGATTTACCCGAAGTGGCATTACGGCGATTAGGTTGGCAGATTCGGATTTTACCACCCAATTTATTGAAGAAAGTGTTACGTCCAAATATCAAGCCATCCTCTTTATTCGCTGAACTTAGCTTAAAGACTGGCAGAAGTGATGCCGCTTACCTAAATGGCATTGTAGCAAAAACAGCACATGACATAGGAATAGCTGCACCCGTCAACTATACGTTGGCTGTTAGCGTTACTGATATTGCAGAAGGGCGTATTATGTGGGAACAATTTACATTAGATTACTTACATACATTATTGCGCATCGCAGAACGACACATAACATAAGATGTTTTTTAAGTTATACTCAATGGCGGTTCATTCCATAAGATAAATAAGGAGAAGTTTAGAATGGCTGAGAAAGCAGCAAACCTTCAAGAAGCATTTGAAATGATGGCAGCACGATTCAATCCAAACGCCGCAAAAGGTGTAAATGCCATTTTTCAATTTGAGTTAAGCGGTGATGATGGTGGAAAATATTGGATCAAGATTGCCGATCAACAAATGGAAGCACACGAAGGCGAGCATGAAAGCCCCACATTAACAATTATTGCTACTGCTGAAAACTACTTAAAGCTGGTCAATGGAGAGATTGCACCCATGACTGCCTTTATGCAAGGCAAGCTGCGCGTTAAAGGCAACATGGGCGAAGCCATGAAATTACAAAGTATATTTGGACTCTAAAATTTATAAATGGAAAGCGGGACTGAAACTAGCCCCGCTTTTCATCATCCCTATTGCGCATTTTCATCAACAACAGGGCTTGGCGTTGGTGATGCCTCTGCTGCTGATGGCTCATCATCTAAATCTTCTTCAGCTTCTTCGCCTCCAAAAACATAAAAGCCAATAATGCTGCTCAGCTGTGAACGCCGATATACTTGGTTTTGAGAAATATGACTAATTCCACCTTGATCGACAACAATCAACGACAAACTCTGTGGCTCTAGCACACTGTCACCAAACGTATCTACTAAGTCACGCTGAAGAAAAGAGGAAATAGTGCCTACATACCAATTGAGTTGCGGTTCTGAGCCTATGTTATGATTATCAGCCCAAAACTCTAGGGAACGCGCAGAAACTGTTGTATTAGTGTTCAACGTTATAAAAACAACTGCACCATTATAGAGATCACTTGTATTTTCAGCTATTTGTCGCAATGTAAGTTGCATATCTAAGCAACTCTGATCACAATCTGTTGTGAGCGTCCGAACAATGATAACGGAGTCTGAAAAATCTCGTAAACGTCTTTCTACGCCATCTGTTGTGATAAATGGCTGCTCTAACCAACTTTGTTGTGGATATGAATTGCCCAAAATATCTTCACGATCTCGGATGGCAACCGTAGGTTTTGGCGTAAATGTAACAATGCGAGCAGGATCAATTGTCGCCGTAGGGACAAAAGGTGTTACAGTAGGCACAAAAGAAGCTGTAGAAGTTGCTGTTTCTGCAAGTGCTGTTAAAGCCAAATCTGTTTGGCGTATGAAATTTGGCGAAGCTCGTAATACCTGAGGAGTCTCTTTCTCATCTGAATTTGATGTACATGCTCCAATCATTAAGATTACAATTATTAATAATAATCTCCACAGATTACGATGCACAACAGCACCCCTTTTCATTTTTTATCGATTATATCAACTACAAAGTATTCTTCTTCAGCACTTGTTTGCAAAATTTGACCTGTTGCCGAATCATATACTTTTACGGCTAAACGATATTGACCAACAGGTAGATGGCTTATATCAACAGTGTGTATATCAAACACAATTCCATCTACTTGCCACTGAGTTGTTGGTGCATTCCCATCTTGAGGTGGCCCATCTTGTTGTGCAACAAGTTGCCCATCCTCATTTAATAAAAACACAGAAATGCTATAGCTTACTGAAAGTGGTTCAACGCTACTCCACCATAAACTCACAGGTAAAGTATCTGTTGTTACTACTGAGGGATATTTTACCCGATGTAGCCGAATTGTACCGCCAAAAAGTGCAACCACTTCATCTAATGTCGGGAGTTTATCATAATGATACAGCTCAATGGGTTTTCCTAAATGATAGGTTCGATATGTTGCTGTGCGAATGTATCCTGCTTGCTCCATTCTTGGCGCAATATCCCAATGTTCATTTTCATTAACCCAATATGCGATCCAAAACCCCTCATTTTGCTGAAGGTATTGTTCCCATACTCCCAAAAAGTATATACCATAATCTAGCCGTAATTGATTTACAGACACGATTTCTGTGTCGGCAGGCAAAAGTTGTGTTAAATGATAACGTAATGCTTTATCCCCACCGCGCACATCCATAAAAACTGTTTCGTTGGCAGGATAATGCTCAGCAACATAAGTAGCTAGCTCTCGCCATGGCGGATGAATTTGGTACGAATCCAAACTTGCTACACCGTTAATCGTGATAATAGCAGCCAATAGCCAGCGTCCACGGGGTTCTAGCCAGAGCGCTCCCTGCCCAGCCAATATAGCAATGGGCAATAAAAGTAAAGCCATATTGCGATCAGTGAGGACTGTAACAAAGGGGTATACAAGAATTGTGATGATAATTGGCACGATAAACCACAGCAAACTATATAAGTATGGAGTTTGACGTTTTTTCAAATGCCCTAAACTTAATCCTATCAAGCTCAATAAAAGAATGGGTGGTCGCCCCAAAAAGTCGACAGAGAGATATTCTAAAGTATCCCAACTTAAAGGCATAGAATGCAGAATGCCTTCCGGGCGAATTAAAAGCTGATACCACGCCACAAAAGTCCAAGGCAAAAAAGCGATCATAGACAGTGCCATCATCAAAAACAGCGCATAAATACGCTTATGGCATTTTACAAGTGTATAAAGTAATTGAACAAATAAAATTAACGCGGTGTAGTAGTGTATATAAACGCTTGCAATAATACTGATGGCATATAAAAGTGTATTTTGCCGAGTTGGTTGTTTTAACCAGCGCAAAAAAAGCCAACTGCACACTGCCATCATTAGAAAAGCGGTAGGATAATGTCGAACTTCTTGCGAAAGAACAACATGCTTATCAGATAGCGCAAGCACAAGCGCTGCTATAACTCCTGCCGTTTTATTAGTAGTCAGATGAGGCAAAATCGCAACTGTAAGTAGCGCAGAATATACAGCCAGTAAACGCATAGCAATCTCACTATTACCAGCAACATCTCGCCATAAGGCTAACATCATAAAGTAAAGTGGGGGGTGAAGATCAGGTACCAGTGCACGCACAACATCTTTGGGGTTCGCAGATTCTGAAAATTCAACAGACCACCCTTCATCTCCCCAAAGTCCTTGCAAATTGAGGTGATAAATGCGTAACACACTAGCCAAAAGTAAAACGCCCACCATCAGCCATAAAAAACCAGCGTTGCGCATGACTTATTTTCACCGTTCTTTAACATGAATATGATTAGCTAACATCAAACGCTATCCAGTAAGAAAGAGGCATAAATGTTCCTTCGTCCAGCCAGCATTGTACCAGCCCTTCTCAGCATTGCGATGCTGATTTCCCTACTATTTACCAGCATTAGCATTGCAACTTTTGCTCAAGGTGATAGCACCCCCACCATAGCAGTGGATGAGTGGTATCTTGAAACAGATGTAGAATGGAATAATCCATATCCGCGTCCAAATACTATTGTAGGTGATGCAATTTGGACTGTTGAAGCGGCAACTTTTACAAGTCAATATCCCTCTGGCTTTGAGTTTAGTGTTCGTGTGCATAATGATACAGCACCTATTACACTAGCTTCTGTTATTTGGTCTCATACCCCTAATGAACTACAACGCATTGAAACACAAAATATTTCAGCCGATGGTCAAGTTCGCATTCGCTATCGTGTTGAAGGCGTTTTACCCCCATGGGTAGCTGTAAACTATTATTGGAGTTTTGTTGATGCAGAAGGCAATCGATACCGCACAAATTGGTTTGTCGGCGCAGAATATCTCCCCAATAATCCTGAAAGTTGGACACGCGCAGAATCAGAAGACGTTATTGTTGTTGCACAAAATACACTTCCTGATGACGCAATCGCCAACACACTTGACGCTATGCATCAACAACGTGAAACCTTCTTACAGGCTTGGGGAGCATTATTGCCCTATAAACCGCGCGTCATCTTGTTTGGCGATCAGCGTGCTTTCAATGAGTGGCTAGGAAGTACGAATAGTTCAATTCTAGGATTAACAGAACCCGAATGGGGAGCAACTATTCAAGTACTTAATCCCGATGATACTCTTGCCGATCTCACTTATGGCACAGTGCCGCATGAAATCGCACACCTATATCAGTTTGAATTTGTCGGTGATAGAGGATTTCCGGCGGGGTCTTGGTTTACTGAAGGAAATGCGACTTTATTTGAGCTCTCGCAAATGTACGACTATGAAACACGTATACGAAATATCGCTCTTGAGGGGAACTTGCCTCCGCTTCTAGAAAATGAGAGTTTCTTCGCGATGAGCTTTGGCCCAGATAATCGTGGACGATATGGCTATGATGTAGGCTATACTTTTTGGCGTTGGTTCATACAAGAATATGGTTTATCTGGACATTATCAGCTTATTACAAAATTGAAAGAAGGCGAAACACGTAACCAAGCTCTTGAACAGATCACAGGTCTGAGTTTGTATGAAATCGAGACCAGATGGGCACAATGGCTTGGTGCAGAATCAGCTGCGCCACCTTTAATCGTTCCGAGTACAGAATATCGTTTTCCGCCCACAGCTACACCTTTTCCATCTCCTCGCTAGCCGATAGCATAGCAAAGTCTTCTCGTACGTAGAGAGACTTGCTATGCTTAAACTTATCTTTATCTTGAGGATCAATCCGAACTCTAATTTTGAGGAACTTCTGAATAATGCGGTCTTGCTTACTCGTTTTTATTTTATTGAGCTTTGTTCTTTGGGGATGTAAGCCAAATGATGAACAGTCAAAAACGTTAACCATTTTTGCAGCTGCATCTCTAACAGATCTCTTCACCGAACTAGGTCATAACTTTGAAGCACAACACAAGGATGTTAGGGTACGTTTCAATTTCGCTAGTTCTTCTCAGCTTGCAACGCAGATCAATAACGGGCTACGTGGTGATATTTTCGCTAGTGCTAATGAATCTCAGATGGAATTTATTGCGAAAAAAGGACACATTGAAGCCCCTCCCATTATATTTGCTCAGAATTCAATTGTGCTGATCGTCTCAAAACATTCCAGCATTGAAATTTCTGATATATCTGACTTGGAAAAGGATGGTATTCGCTTTATTACGGCAATTGAGGGTGTGCCTATTCGTGAATATACGAATAAATTATTGGCGAACTTAAGCCAATCTGATGTCTATGGCGAAAACTTCGCAAGACAAGTGTTTAACAATTTGGTTTCAGAAGAAATCAATGTCAGGCAGTTAGTCATCAAAGTTGCATTAGGAGAGGCTGATGCAGCTTTCGTATACGCCTCCGACATTACACCAGAAATACAGGACTCACTAACCGTCATCACTATTCCAACAGAGCATAATATCATCGCGCGTTATACTATTGCGGTGCTAGATTCTTCCAGCCAAAAAGCATTGGCACAAGAATTCATCGCTTTTATACTCTCGGCAGATGCTACGCTGGAAAAATGGGGATTCTTACCTGTTGAATAAGTTTATGATAAAAGCCTTATTTATTTTTACAGGTTTAACTGCTGTTAGTTTTGTTTTATTACCGATCTATGCATTATTTGCACGCGCCATAAGAGAAAGCGCATGGCAAACAGCATCTTCGCCATTGATTATTGATGCATTACAGCTTAGCTTGATGACCACTTTTATTAGCTTATTAATTATTCTGCTTATTGGAACACCATTAGCTTATGGGCTAGTACATTACTCATTTCGTGGGCAACATCTGCTTGCAACTGTTCTTGAACTACCGATTGTTTTACCTCCTGCAGTAGCAGGCTTAGGGCTTTTGATGGCACTCGGTCGACAAAGTTTTATTGGTCGACTCATTGAAACTTACTTTGGCTATACGATACCCTTCTCTGAAATGGCTGTGATTATCGCGCAAGTCTTTGTCGCCCTTCCCTATTATGTTCGCACAGCACAAGTAGGCTTTCAGAATATCGCTAAACCCATTGAAGAAGCAGCACAAATTGATGGAGCTGATTGGTTAGCGCGCTTAAGATTTATTACACTGCCTCTTTCGCGCAACGCTTTAGTTTCAGGTATGATGCTCAGTTGGGCTAGAGCACTAGGAGAGTTTGGAGCAACAATCTTATTCGCCGGAAACCTACAAGGGGTTACTCAAACACTCCCATTACTGATATTTTCAATATTCGAGCGTGACTTGAATGCTGCAATCTGGACATCGCTTATCCTTATTATGACAGCATTCCTTGCGCTATTTCTTGCTCGGTGGTTATCTAATCAAAATGTATCATCACTAAAGGAAGATTTGGCTAGTGAGATATAACCGCAACCATGTTTGAGCTACGATGGTTGCGGTTAGCCAGAGTGATTTTATTAGAGTTTCACGCGCCGCAATCGCAAGCTGTTGGTTACAACACTCACACTGCTAAATGCCATTGCTAATGCTGCTAACATGGGGTTAAGTTGTTGTAAAAATTTTGGCGCAAAAGGCACCAGCGTCAATACACCCGCAGCCACTGGAATCAATACCACATTATAGCCAAATGCCCAAAACAGATTTTGCCAAATTGTGCGCATTGTTGCACGTGACAAACGAATTGCTTGTGGCACAGCCCGAAGATCACCACGCATAAGCGTCACTGCTGCTGTTTCCATTGCAACATCGGTCCCTGTTCCAATCGCTATCCCTACATCTGCCTGAGCTAATGCAGGTGCGTCGTTAATACCATCTCCTACCATTGCCACACGCAGCCTTTCATCTTGCAATGCTTTCACATGCGCCGATTTTTCGTGTGGCAACACATCAGCAATTACGCGATCAATCCCCACTTCATCAGCAATAGCTTGAGCAGTAACTTTGTTATCGCCCGTCAACATAATCACTTGGAGGCCCATTTTATGCATTTCAGCAATGGCTTCTTTAGCCCCTTCTTTAATGGTATCAGCCACACTTAGAAGTCCTACCGCTTGATCCTCAACAGCTAACCAAATGGGAGTTTGCCCTCGCGATTGCATTTCAGCAGCCACAGACTCTAAGCCATTCAGATAAACTTGGCGCGCCTGCATAAGTTTATAGCTACCTACTAAAACAGGACGATCTTCAATGATGGCGGAAATTCCGTATCCAGCTAAAGCCTCAAATTGACGTGGTGATGCTAAAGGTAGTTGGCGCATTTGAGCAGCTTGAACAATTGATTGACCAATGGGATGTTCGCTACCTCTTTCTGCACTTGCTGCCAAACGAAGCACATCATCAGTCGTTAATGTAGATTGAGCACTTACCAATATATCCGTTACGCTGGGTTCACCTTTTGTAATAGTGCCCGTCTTATCAAGAACAACGGCTTGAATATCGCGCGCTTGCTGTAAAGCATGACTGTTTCTAAACAAAATACCCGCTTCAGCTCCCTTGCCAACGCCAACCATAATAGCTGTTGGTGTAGCCAACCCCATAGCGCAAGGGCAAGCAATAACTAACACAGCTATAGCACGAATAAGGGCGGCAGTAAAATCTCCTGATCCTATCCACCACACCCCTAATGTTATAAGGGCAATTGTAATGACAGCAGGAACAAAAACCGCTGATACTTTATCAACCACATCTTGAATTGGTGCTTTGCTACCTTGAGCTTCTTCTACTAATCGAATAATCTGAGCCAGTGCAGTATCTTTGCCGACTTTCGTTGCACGAATTTTTAGCAGACCATTTTTATTCAAGGTCGCCCCAGTTACAGTATCATTCACTGATTTATCAACGGGTAAGGGTTCACCAGTGAGCATACTTTCATCAACGCTACTATGGCCTTCAATTACAACGCCATCAACTGGAATTTTTTCACCCGGCCGAACAAGAATAACATCCCCAACTTGGACTTGCTGAATAGGAATATCAATTTCCTGATCACCGCGTATGACGCGAGCGGTTCGCGGTTGTAAACCAATGAGTCGTTTAATTGCTGCACTTGTTTTACCCTTAGCACGAGATTCAAGGACTTTTCCGACCACAATCAACGTGATGATTACAGCAGCAGTTTCAAAATAAACATGATGCCCTAAGGCGCTAACCCCCAATGCAATCGGAATACTATAGAAGTAGGCAGCAGATGATCCCATAGCGACGAGAACATCCATATTGGCCATGCCATTTTTGAGTGATTTGTATGCTCCCACATAATAATCTTTGCCAACAACAAATTGTACAGGGGTCGCTAGCGCCCAAAACAGCAAATCTACCCACATAGAATGCGCCCATGTTCCCAAAACACCAATATCGCGCCCCATACTCATCAAAAATAAGGGTAAGGTGAACACAATGCCAATCCATAAACGGCGCATTTGATGATTGAGCTCTGCTTGGCGAGCTTCAGCTTCAACATCAGTTAAATCGTCCATTAGTGTGCTATCTGTTTCTAACACGCCATAGCCAGCTTTTTTAACAGCTTCGATAATTGCTTGACGATCAGCATTCGGTGAAGCGATGACTTGCGCATGTTCTGTGGCAAAATTTACATCAGCCGATAAAACGCCTTCAACTTTCCTCAGTGCACGCGCCACAGTATTAGCACAATTAGCGCATGTCATCCCTGTGATCGGCAAGTCTAGTGTTATCGTTGGTACATCATAACCAGCATCACGAACACGCTGCACAATGGCTTCAGGTGAAGCCTGCTTGCCATCAAAATTCACGCTCAGTTGCTCGTTCGCATAATTGACTTCAGCACTTTCAACGCCATCAAGTTTCTTAACGCTGCGTTCTATGGTCTTGGCACAATTAGCGCAATGCATCCCAGTTATTGGAAGGGTTATTTTTTGAGAAGCCATCATTCGCTCCTTTCAGAGGAATAGTTCCCTTCAAATAAAGGGAACTAACTTTTAAGGGGATTAGGTAGTAGATAATTATTCTTGAGGTGCGTAATCTATCTCTACGAGAAGTTCTTCAATAGCATCCCAAGTGGCGGGTTCATCCCATTCAACAACCACCTTGCGCGTATGTTCATCTGCTTTAACAGATTTAACACCGGGCAATGCCCCTACTTCTCGTTCAATAGTCATCACGCAATGTCCACAGCTAATCGCAGGAATTGTTACAGTTTTAGTTTGCATAGAACACCTACCTTCTAATACGACTTTCTGTTCTAAAAACTTCCAAGATTTCGGCGATCACGCGCTCGCGCTCTGCAGGATCATCGCCACGCATAGCGGTTGCCACACAGGTATCCATATGGTTCTCTAAAATTAGCTCACTAGCCTTTGTTAAAGCGGCTTGTGTTGCCTGAATTTGCTTGATGACATCAATACAATAGCGATCTTCTTCCAACATATTGATGATGCCATTTAGATGACCGACCACGCTTTTCAGCCGATTGATAACTGCACGCTGCGTTTTTGCGTCCATGTTCACTTGACCTCCGATACAACCCTACCCCCTATGGGGTGGGGTTTATTCTCATACTATAACTACTTCTTATTGTTGTCAAGATTCAACAATAACTCAGCTCATACATTGCCACTCAAAACACTAGTTGTTAGTATAATTCAAAATATTTCAATGATTATGGATTATCGCATTTATGAAAGAACGAACAATTGCTGTTCATGCAGGTTTATTACATCAAACGCCTAGCGTTTCCCCTGATATTGTACTTTCAACGACTTTTCGCTATCGCTCAGAAGAAATATCTAGTAATCGCTATATTTATACACGCGCTAATAACCCCAATCGTCAAGCACTTGAAACAGCCCTTGCCAAATTAGAAGGTGGCAGTATCGCTTTTGCCTTTGCCTCTGGCATGGCTGCCATCAGTGCGATGATACAAACCTTAGAGCCTTCAGCACATATCATTTTGTCGGATGACGTATATCATGGCACTCGCGACTTAATCTATGACATATTTAGCAATTGGGGAATTACATTTAGTAGCGTTGATAAAACTGATGTTTCCCAAGTTCAGTCAGCATTGCGGGATAATACCCGCTTGATATGGATCGAAACCCCATCCAATCCATCACTGAAAATTGCAGATATACAAGCCATTGCAGATATAGCGCATCAAGCAAGTGCACTATGTGTAGTAGACAACACATGGGCCACACCTATTTTCCAGCACCCTCTCGCGCTGGGTGCAGACATCGTGATGCATTCTACAACTAAGTATATTGGTGGTCATAGCGATGTGTTGGGAGGAGTTCTTATCCTCCCCGAACATTTGAAGGACAGCGTAGGAGAAAAACTTCACACCATCCAACATCTTATGGGGGCAGTTCCTTCACCATTTGATTGTTGGCTACTTTTGCGCAGTCTCGCAACAATGCCTTTGCGTGTACGTCAACAAGCGCAAAATGCAGAACAAATCGCCATATTTCTATCAACACACCCCCAAATTGAAAGAGTTCATTATCCAAGTCTGGACACACATCCTCAACATCATATCGCACAAAAGCAAATGCAAGATGGCTTTGGCGGAATGCTCTCTTTTCAAGTGCGCGGGGGTAAAAACGTGGCAGCACAAATTGCTAATAATGTGCGTTTAATTACACAAGCAACGAGCTTAGGTGGTGTAGAAACCCTAATCGAGCATCGTGCGATGGTTGAAGGGCCACGAAGCCCCACACCAGATAATCTATTACGCCTATCAGTTGGCATCGAAGATGTTGAAGATATAATTGCTGATCTAGAACAAGCGATTGAGCGCGCTAAATAGTACCAACACAAAATACACGTTGACATAGTATAAAGATTTGCTATACTATTTCAGGATATGGCCCCGTAGCTCAATGGTAGAGCAGGTGACTCTTAATCACTTGGTTGGGGGTTCGAGTCCCTCCGGGGTCACAGGTACTTGAATAGGGTGTAAGCGTCTTGAAGATTATATCTAGACGCTTTTGTTGTTTATACAGGAAGTCGTTATGTTTCATGATGTGCGACGCTTGTGGATGATATTCATTATCTTAATCTGGATTATGATTAGCTGTACAGCCAATCGTGATCCGATTATTACGACACCTTTCCCTACGAACACTTTTACACCCCTTCCACCTACACTCACTCCAACAAGAGTGAGGCTTCCGACAAGCACACCTTTTCCTACAGATGATATTTTTGCAATTACACCCATCGCAAGAAGCAATGCATCTCCAACAAGTCCATTAGGCCCAACCTATACGCCGGCACCACCTACTCAAACCTTTACGCCTGCTCCTACGCTCATAGGATTAGAAATAGTCTATTTTACAAGCAATAATGAAGCCATTGCGCCCGGTGATAATGTTACGTTATTTTGGCAGGTACGAGGCGCGCAAGAAATAACAATTTATCGCATCAATGAAGAAGGCGAACGCAATAATCCGCGCCCTGTTGAAGCTGAAGGTTCAATTACACTCAGTACAGACCCCGCTGCAACAGAGTTAGTGCAGTTTGTGCTGGTTGCGCAAACAGGCAATTTTATAGCTGAGGAAACTGTAGAAATAGAAATTAGCTGTGAGGGGGAATGGTTTTTTAGCCCAGCACCGGGTGGTTGCCCCTCTGAAGCATCATTGCCAAGCGCACATGCTGAACAAGTTTTCCAAAATGGTTTGATGATTTGGTCAAGCATTACTAACGAAATATTTATTTTTTACAGCGATAATCAAATACCAACATGGCAGCGCTTTACTGATGCTTATACCGAAGGATTACCTGAAATACCAGTAGATGTTCAGCCACCACAAGGGCTATTATTGCCTGTTCGCGGTTTTGGATTGATTTGGCGCACAAATCCAACCGTTCAAAATCGATTAGGATTTGCCCTAACGCCAGAAGTAGGTTATAGCGGTATCATACAAGCTGGTACTGATACAAACGGCGATAAAGTGTTGTATATACAACGAGAAAATGGCGAAATATTACAGTTGTTGCCAGAAGGAAGTAGTTGGCAGACAATTGTTCCTGAAACCTTTACAGAAAGTGAATAAAGCCTAATGTTAAACGAACAATCGAATCGTGATTTTAGCTATGAGCCAAAGTCAAGTTCACCTTTTTCTAAAGCAAATCCATTAGAACCTGAAAAGCCTTTAGTGCCACAGCCTGTTCACGCCTCTATTGAGCAAGTCCTAACTATTAGTCGCATACAGCGCCCCAATGTGAACATGAGCGGACATGAGCGTTTAGTTGCGCAATATGTCGGGCGTTTAACAATGCCCAGCGCACAAGCATTTGAGCTTGTCGATCCTGTATTAGAAAAATATGGGCTATTTGCGCAATTCTCAACGCTAGATGGAATAGATGATCACGTCATCACTATTTTTAACAATCGGCCCCAACCTAAACCCCGACCATGGTGGCCTAATGCGGTATTATTTGTTTTAACCATTTTCAGCCTACTCACAGTTGGGGCAGGTATCCAAGCTGGTATAGAAGACCGCGAAATTAACGAACTCACTGACTTACGCTTATGGGAAGGACTCCCTTACGCCATCAGCTTAATGCTTATCTTAGGCGCACATGAATTAGGCCATTATTTCGCTGCACGCTATCACAAAGTAGCAGTAACTCTCCCCTACTTTATTCCGCTGCCTTTCATTGGCATTTTTGGCACAATGGGAGCATTCATTCAAATTCGAGATAATGTAAAAAATCGTAAGGCATTATTCGATATTGGCGTATCTGGACCGCTTGCTGGACTCATATTCGCTATACCAATTCTTTTCATTGGGCTAGCAACATCGAACATTGAGCCGATACCCACCGATCAAGATATTATCCGTGAAGGAAATTCCATCTTCTACGCTGTAGCAAAATACATCACCTTTGGAGAGTTTCTTCCTAACGGAAATCGGGATGTTTTTATCAATCAATTAGCACAAGCAGGCTGGACGGGCCTTTTTGTCACGGCACTTAATCTTGTACCTGTGGGACAGCTCGATGGTGGTCATGTCATGTATACTTTGCTGGGTCGGAGAGCAAGAGTACTATATTGGCCCATTATCATTGGGTTGGTAATCTTGTCGCTGATGAATTCAGCATGGATTATATGGCTATTGCTATTGTTTCTTTTCGGACGCTTCTATGCACAACCTCTAGATGACATCACCCCTCTTGATCCAATGCGGCGAACAATAGGGATACTTGTTCTGGTTATTTTTGTGTTGATTTTCATACCAAACCCAATTGAGTTCATTCCGGCAGCAAACTAATGGGTCATTCAAAACAGTCAAAAAATAACAAACAAGCTAAGACTTCATCATCAAGAAAAAAATCAACCTCAAAATCTTCATCTGCGCGCCAACGCCAGCATCAATCTGAGGCATGGTGGAAGCGCGCAATTCGATACATCCCAGCATGGGTTGGCCTAATATTCATCATCGTTTTATTTGTGTATGATAGTTTTGGCGATGCTCTTCCCTTTGCAGAAGAAGTGCGCCACGACGTTTTAGGACGTGAAGTCCAGTCATCATCAACTGATAATTCTGATTTATACGGGGGAATCTATAATACTGAAGCACCTTTATCACGCTTTTTTGCTGAATCTGTATTATATTGGGAACCCAAGATTTACGAATGGGCGCAAGAAAATGAGCTAAATCCCAATTTAGTAGCAACAGTTATGCAAATTGAGTCTTGTGGGCATCCATATGCTGAATCTATCGCAACTGCACAGGGATTATTTCAAGTGATGCCGAGCAATTTTCAGGTAGGCGACAATCAACTAAACCCTGATCAAAATGCTGAAACAGGTCTACAAATCATGCGTGACTGTTTACGTTGGACAACTGATCTTAACCTCGACCAAATAGCCGAGAGCGAGCCAGATGTCGGGCTTGCTCTGGTTTGCTATAATGGTGGCCCAAGCCTCATTTATCTAGATCAAAGAGAATGGTATCCTGAATCACAAAATTATTATATTTGGGGAACAGGCATCTGGAATGACGCAGCCAAAGGTGCAACAAGTAGCCCCACATTAGATGCATGGATGAACAGTGGGGGACAACTTCTGTGTCAGCAAGCAATAGAGGCTTTAAAGATGCTTGACCCTCTAGGACGTTTTGACTAAAAAAGCGGCCTAAATTTAGGCCGCTTTTCATAACTCACATTAAATGCTAAGCCTTATGGCATCAGTGCCCAAGAGCCAAGCCCAAACGACGATAGTCTGCCGCACCATATAGCAAACCATCATCACCAACCATCACCGCTTGAACTGAACCTGTGTTCGGTTGACGCACATCAAAGCCACGAGCTTGTAAACCGCCCACTAATTCGGGTGTAAAGAACTCAGGATCAACCGTCAATGCACCATTACGTCCAACAACACGCGGCGCATTTACGGCTTCTTGCAGCTCCATATCATAGTCAATGACATGAACAAGAACGTTGAACACATAACCAATAATCCGTGAACCACCGGGAGTACCCACTGCCATGAAGGGTTGCCCATTACGCAAAACTAAAGTTGGAGACATACTACTACGAGGACGCTTTCCACCTTCAGTATTAGCATCTTCACCTAATGCAGTGCGGCGTAACGCACGCTCACCTGTTGGCGCATTCGCAATTGGATTACCATCTGCATCCTGATAACGGAATGAAAAGTCAGTAAGTTCATTGTTCAACAAGAAACCATAACCGGGCACAGACACCGCTGAACCAAACAACAATTCAATTGTGCTGGTTACAGAGACCATATTTCGGTCTTTGTCAATAATTGAGAAGTGTGTCGTTGAGATACTCTCGGTATCATCAGGATTAATACCAAATTCATAGCTTGTCGTTTCGCCTTCGGGCTCAATTACAGGTGGTGTTCCAGCTGGCACACCTACTGCCGCGTTTGTTGTGCTAACAAGAGCACGGCGTTCACGTGCATAATTGGCATCCAATAAACCAGCAACGTTGACATCAACAAAATCTGCATCAGCCATGTACTGATTACGGTCAGCAAAAGCAACATTCTGCACATTAGCCATTAGGGTGATATAATCAAGGCTTCCCCATTCAACAGAAGACATATCAAAGCCTTCAAGGAGATTCAGCATCAACATCAATGTTGTGCCACCACTTGTTGGCATGTTCATACCATAAACATCATAACCACGATAATTCGTAGTAACCGGTTGACGGCGCACAGCACGATAATTTTCGAGATCGCTTAGCTCCATAACACCGGGATTCACAGGAGCATTCTGAACAGCATCAACAATTGCTGCACCAATTTCACCGCCATAGAAAACGTCAATACCTTCACTCGCAATTAATTCAAAAGTATCAGCCAGCTCAGGGTTGGTAATTACGGTTCCTTCAGGAAGGGGATTCCCTTCAGCATCTAAGTACATTGCGGCCGTAGCAGGGAATAATTTAATACGTTCTGCATTGCTCGCAATTTGATCAGCAAAATATGCATCAATGGTAAAACCACTACGCGCTAGTTGAATCGCAGGAGCCATTGCCTCAGCTAAGGTAAAAGTGCCATATTCTTCAAGTGCACGCGCAACAGCGGCTAAAGTTCCCGGTACACCTACAGAATTTCCACCAGTCGCAGCCTCAAAGAATGGTAAGGTGTTGCCCTCTTCATCCAAAAAGACATCTTCTGTATATGCAGCAGGCGCTTCTTCACGTCCATCAATAGCAACAACTTCACCTGTTGCCGCATCATAAATCATAATGAAAGCACCACCACCGATACCACTAGCGTAAGGCTCAGTGACATTTAGGACGAATTGAACGACAGCCATTGCATCTACAGCGTTGCCACCCTGACGCAAAGCCTCAATACCGGCTAAGGTCGCATAACGATTGGAAGTTGCAACCATGCCATTTTCAGCAACGGTCGCACCCTTCTGACCACCAACCTGTGCTACAGAGGTATCAGGGGCAACCATCACAATAAGTAGCGTTGACAGTAATAAAAATGGAACTAATTTACGTAGCATATTGCAGCTCCTATATAAAATTTGATTTTACAAAGCGCTATGAGTATAACAAGAAATAAACAATAAGGGGTAACATTAAGCCAATAATCATAAATCTGTGCAAAATTTCTCTAAAAAAACAAAAGCGGCCTTTGTGCCGCTTTTATCGTTATCGAGGTGAAACAAGTTCTTCAGGCAGTATAACTCGATCGATAGTAAATGGCAGAGAAGGATCAACAATAAGACTCACTAGTGGTGCTAAAGATACAGCATCAGCATTTGTCACATAAAGAGTGCCATTTAAATAAGCAATATCGCTAGGTTGTCGAAAATCTTTAGCTAATATTGTCACGCCTGACTCTGGTTGATACATCGCAACTTGATTAAGATTATATTGCGTAAAGAAAACACGCCCCCGATCATCCACTGTCAAGCCATCTAGTTCTATGTCAGTATTATCAACTAAGACTTGTGGATTTCCCGCAGTTCCATCAGGCATAATTGGAACACGATACAATATGCCATTTTCCGTATCCGCTGTTACCAAACCATTATTTACAAAATCATAAGCCAAGCCTGTCAGGCTAGCATCACGACTGGGAGCATCCCACCATGTAATGAAATTCTCGCCTTCTAAGCGACGAATAGCCCCTGTACGTGAATCACTGACATATAAATTCCCATCGGCATCAAAAGCTAAAGCATTTGGTAAATCCTCTGTACCAATATTTGTTACACGCTCAACAGTTTTTGTTTCAGGGGCAATACGTTTCAACGTTGCTGACCATTTTCGAGGACTACAGTCTCCACCATCAATCACATACAACATACCATCAGGGGCAAAAGCAAGCCCAGAGGCTGCACCAATACCATCGTCACCATCAAAATATACGTCTAGTTGCCCGTCTGGTGTAATGCGCCAAATATCGCCTTCACAATAGCTTGAGACATATAAATTACCATCTGGGCCTATCGTAATTGAGTCTGGGTAAGCGCGTTTACCCGGCAATTCAACAAATGTTTCAACAATTACACCCGCTAATACTGGCTTGGGTTCGCGGCGCGTACCGCTAATAGTCCCTCGAATCAGAACTAGGGTTAAGCCACAAATAAGCAATAGCACAACCACTAAAAATGCTATAACAAAGCTCGCATTGCGGCGACGTGAAGCAGTAGAGCGTATAGAAGCCTGTGGTTTTACCATCTATTTCCCTTTATAAAACATTCCCATTAAATGAAAAACGACAAGTTAGCATACTAACCTGTCGTAATTTATCATGTGCGGAGGGAGAGGGATTTGAACCCTCGACCGAGAGACTATCCCGGTACCCGCTTTCCAGGCGAGCGCATTAGGCCAGACTATGCTACCCCTCCACTTTTTATGGCTTACAGTGGCTCATTATAGCAAACAAGCCCATAGAATCAAGTCTGTTCTTATCTTAATGAACGACATCGCTAGTATATCATCATCTTAGCGCAAAAGCCTCAAGAATATCAGTACTAAACATCAAATGTCATCATACATTAATTTTGCTTTAGCCAGAAAGCGAGTCGGCAACAATCTCAGCGATGTCTCGAATTTCAACATTAGAAACATTCATCGATTGAACAGCGCTATCTAACATCACTGTGCAGAAGGGACAAGCTGCAGCGATAGTAGCGTGACCATCCTTGAGTTGAACATTTTCACCAACTTTGCGCGGTGCTTCAGCATGGCTTTCAGGGACATTGCCATTCAAAGCCTCTACAGCTTCCGTTAAACGTACCATATTTACAGGCTCTTCTTGATGCGTTTCCATCCATACTTGAGCTCCACCGCCACCACAACATAAACCTCGATCACGGCTACGTGCCATTTCTACCAATTGAACATTCGGTAAAGCGGCAAGCATTGCGCGTGGCTCATCATAGACATCGTTATAACGCCCCAGATAACACGAATCATGATAAGTAATTTTACGAACTGCTTGGCCCATCTCATCAGCAGTGCCGTTTGCAGCATAGTTTGGTTTAATCTTACCTTCATTAATGAGCTTAGCGATATATTGGCTATGATGAACAACCGTATAATTGCCCCCAAAGTCAGGAAATTCATTCTTCATTGTATTAAAGCAATGTGGACAATGTGTAATGATCACATTGAATTCATAGCTGTTCAACAACTCAACAATAGGATTGACGCTCTCTTGAAATAGAAATTCATTACCACCACGACGCGCCCATTCACAATGACAAGATTCTTCATCGCCCAGCACCGCCCAGTCAACACCAGCCGCATTCAAAATTTTAGCAACAGCCCGTGTTGTACGTTGACTATTAGGATCAAAGGCACCAGCACATCCCACCCAATATAGCACATCGACTTTCTTTTTCTCAGCCATAATAGGAACATCAATGCCAGCCTGTTCAGCCCATGCCAAACGTGAATCACGGTTATTCCAAGGATTGCCCGCACGTTCAGCATTTGTAAAAGTACTTCCCAGCAAATCTGGTGGTGCGCCTTCCATCAAAACCAAATGACGACGCAT
>RFGP01000205.1 GCA_003697365.1 Chloroflexota bacterium
CATCTACACCATCTGATACAACTGAGCGAACACCCGGTAGTCGGCTCGCAATCACTGGTTTACCGCACGCCATTGCTTCAAGCAATACAATACCAAAAGCCTCTCCCATTGTAATTGAAGGAAGAACACCTATATCGCTTGCTGCATAATGATTAGGTAGTTCTTCATCTTCAACCCGTCCACAAAAACGAACACGTTGCTCTATGCCCAATTGTTTTGCTGTTTTTTCATATGTAGGGCGCAAGTCTCCATCACCAATAATAAGTAAATAGGCATTTTCTTCTTTTATGTTTGCAAAACTTCTCAATAAAATATCGACACCTTTGAAATAATGAGGGGTATCTAATCCTCCCACAAAAATAACAACAATTGCATCAGAAGGAATTTCATATTTTTGGCGTATAGAGCTGCCATCAATAGATGGCTGAAAACGTTTGGTATCCACCCCATTGGGAACTTCGAGTACTCGCTCACCTAATTTTTTCACGATAGGGCTAATTTGGGATGAACGACCATAATCTATTGAAGTCACAATTAAGCGAGAGGCTTTGCTTAAGATATGATTTCCTACGAGGTGGTGGTGAATATTGATGAACTTTCCTTTTATACCTTCAAGGATAATGTCTTGGTGATAGGTAATGATGTAAGGAATATGATTTAGGCGCGATTTCAAATAGACAAGTTCTTGCCCAAAAATAAAGGGGTAATGCAGATGAATTAGATCAACGTTTTTTATGGCCGTTAATAGACGAGGTAGTAAAGGGGCATTCCCTATCCTGAACATTATAGGTAGACGTATTACGTCAATTTCATCGGGATATTGGTATGTGCCTGATGGGTAGGCAGAAGTAATTACTTGTACTTCATAACCTAGTTGAGCTACCCCTTGTGCATTGTGAAAACATACACGTCCAGTGCCGGATAGATAAGGAAAAAACGTCGCCACAACATGAGCGATCTTCATCAAAAAACTCCCTTTTACCACCAGATTAAAATTAAGTACAGCTTGTGTAATATAAAAAATAATGGGTTAAAAACAAAGGGTGCTATTTTGCCTGCTAGGCTAGAGCTAGCTTGAGAGTATGCTAAGTAAGCTACACATTTTCTTAGCAAAGTTCGATCTTTAACTTTTCTTGTGCTTTGAAGTTTTTTGCGTTTTTGTGATATTGTTCTGAAATGGCTCATGATCCAATAGTAACTACGTAATTTAGCTACAATGTATTGTCGACCACTAGTAAAACAAAATCCCCAACTTATTATTTCAGCAAGTAGTAAAGCAGGCAATAAAAGTAATAATGTTGGCAGCCTATAGTGTTTAAGTAACAACTGCCATCTGTTTTTCTCGATCATAAAGTATTTATTTGCCGAAAAATTCGGTTGATAGTCGTGATAAACTATAGCATCAGGTACAAAAAGACATTTTCTGCCCATTAGAATGACACGCCAAGATAAATCTGTATCTTCTACATAAGCTGGTGCGAAATTTTCATCAAATCCTTCTATTGCTTGATAAAGAAGTTTAGGCATTAAGAATGCTGCGCCTGATATAGCAACCACTTCTTCTTGGGAATTAAATTCACTTGAAGGTCGGTTACTTCCTCGTAAAAAACCAATACCCGTATAGTGAACATCGTTACCACAAGTATTAATGTGGCTAGGGTATTTCATCAGAAGAATTTTTGCTGTTGTCATTCCAATTTGGGGCATATGCTTGAATGGCTTTAATAGTGCTTCTAGCCATTGTGGATCAACTGTGGTATCTGGATTAATGAATGCCAAGTATTCGCCACTTGCTTGTTGTACTCCTAAATTATTTCCACCTGCAAAACCAAGATTTTGTTTGGATTTAATGACTTTGATAAGGGGGTAAGTTGTTTGTACATAGTCGGCGCTACCATCAGAGGAGTTGTTATCAACAACTATGATTTCATAATTGGAATAAGTCTGTGAGAGTAGACTATCTAAACAAGGGCCAAGATAATCTTTATGATTATAACTAACGATAACAATAGAAATTTTGGGGGATTGGAGCTCGTGACGTGGACGATGTGATAAATCGTATTTTCTTGTCATTATGCTATTAGATTTCTAAATATGGCCTTTATGAATGAGGTAGTCTTGTAAAGCCTCCTGCCAAGGGCGTAGTTCTTCGAGGCCTATAGCTCTAAGGTTATAATTATCAAGTACTGAGTACGAAGGGCGAGTGGCCCTAGCACCAAATTCAGCAGTTGTTGTTGCTGAAAATTCAGGTGGGTATATTGTGTGCTCAAAAATTGCCTGAGCAAACTCAAACCAAGTGCAATCTCCGCTGTTTGTGATGTGATATAGGCCATATGCTTCTGTGGTTAATAACTCTACAGTTTTTGCGGCAAGATCAGCTGTGGATGTGGGGGTTAAGCGCTGATCTGCTACAACTTTGGTGGGTTTTCCTTCTTTAGCACGTTTAATCATTGTTTCAATGAAATTTCCACCTTTGCCGCTACTACCAGCAATGCCATATAATCCTGAAGAGCGTATGACAAAGTGTTTAGGTGCAATATCTCTTACAAAGAATTCTCCGGCGAGTTTTGAATTGCCGTATACATTGATAGGAAAGGGGGGATCAGTTTCAATGTATGGTTGTTGGCGAGTTTTATCCCCGCCAAAAACATAATCTGTACTGTAATGAACAAGTGTTGCATCAATCTCACGGCTAATAAGAGCAAGGTTACGGATGGCTTCGGCATTGACTGCGAAAGCCTTCGTAATGTTATCTTCCATTTCGTCTACGCGATGATAGGCTGCTGTGTTGATAATCGTTTGCGGTTGAAGCTCTTTTAATAGGGCGCAGGTTTGTTGGTGGTCTGTAATTTCTATATCATTATGCGTTAAACCTATCACTTCGGCTTTATCTTGTAGTGCCCCAATGAGATCATGTGCTAGCTGACCATTACTTCCTATGAGTACAATTTTGGACATTAGCTTTTGCTTCCTGACGCATAGAAAACAGACCCGGTTACAGATATAACTTGATGAGCCTCTTCAAGTAGGCGCATCCAACGAATGTTGTAATATTTTGGATTTTCAAAGTCCGTGTAATTATATTTTTGGATATTTTCAACAATGTTCACAACGGACTCTTCGATGGATATTTCAGGGCGAATACCTAAAACTTGTTCGGCTTTTATACCACTGACACGATAGTTGCGAACACCTTTATAACTGTAGTCGGGGCGAATATCAACAGTTACGCCAACCTGACGCAACGCTTCACGGACACGCAATGCAACCTCTGATATACGGAAGTTGTTACGAGTGATATTGAAGATTTCGCCACGTACTTTGTTTTCAGGCGCTTCTATCGATGCAATATAAGCTCGTGCTACATCTCGAACGTCAACAAGCGGTCGCCACATTTCACCACCAAAGTGTAGCGTTAAGAACCCTTTTGTTAAGGCATCTTTGACAAAAGTATTGACTACTAAATCATAACGCATTCTTGGCGAGAAACCGTATACTGTTCCTTTGCGTAATATTACAGGACAGAAATTATCATCGACCATCTCTAGCAAAAAGCGCTCTGCGGCATATTTGGAGCTAGAATAGGCTGCTTTGGGAGATACTTCAGAAGTTTCGTCTAAAAGCACATCGCGAGCTTGTTCAGCCACACCACGATCATATATAGAGCAACTAGAAGCAAATACATAACGTTTAATGCCAGCAGCTTTACATAACTCAGCCGTAGTGCGAGTTGCTACTGTATTCATTTCGTAGTTAGCTTCAGGGTTATATTCAGCTGTTGGATCGTTGGATAGCCCGCCTAAGTTAACAACACTGCTCACATCTTTTAATATTTCTGGTGTTAGAGTACGCATATCGCCGACAACGAGCTCAACGCGATCTGCTATATTCTTTAATCCATCACGACCGTAATAGAGGCGATCTAAAATGCGCACAGCATAACCACGTTCTATGAGCTCTTCGGCAAGGACTGCTCCTACATATCCTGCACCGCCGATCAGTAGGACTTTGTGCATTTGTGTTTAATGCCTTTCTATCGAGAATAGGTAAAATAGTCGGATTCTGGGCGTTCTAACCATTCAGCAAGTGTTTGTGCGTGACGATCTTTATCACTCTGTATTGGTTCAGTGACTGGCCATTCAATTCCAATTTCTGGGTCATTCCATAAGATGCCAGATTCTGCTTTATTGTTATAGATTCCTGTGCAGAAGTATTGAATTTCAGCGAAGTCAGATGTCACACAAAAACCACGCGCAAAGCTGGCTGGAGCCCACACCATAAGGTTGTTTTCTGCACTTGCTTCTATTCCAAACCACTGTCCCAGTGTAGGAGAGTTTTTACGAATGTCCACTGCAACAAGAAAAGCAGAGCCACGTGTAACGCGCATTAATTTTCCCATAGGTGGGTCCCATTGAAAATGTAGCCCACGCAAAACATTTTTAACAGAGCCAGAGTGATTAAACTGAACAACATGTAAGGGAAGACCAAGCTCTTCAAGCTGATCTTGACGGAAAACTTCGGTAAAGAAACCTCGATGATCTTGGAAACGTTCAGGTAAAAGAACTTTTAATGCGCCATCAAAGGCGCTATGCTCAAGCCGAATTTGCATTTAACACTTTATCCTGATGAATACTTTAAGATTATCAAGGTTTGTACTATATCTTATGTGTTCTTAGGCTTCAATGCTTTTTCTAATTCAACACGTAATGCGCGAATGGTGTGTAATAAAATGCCAGTGAATATTATGGAAAATCCGGTCGTAATTAAAATCACAACAATGAGAGCTGTTCCAATGGCTAACTCCTGAGATTCTTGATAGCGATTAATGACCCAAAGCCCTGCTGCACTCCCTATTAAAATGAAAGTCATTCCTAATATACTAAAAAAGAGTAATGGTCGATGTTGAATAACTAACCCTAAAATACCATTGAGCACTATAAATCCATGATTAATCACAGAGCGCTTTGGTTTATCAGGATATTTGATCGTGATTGGAACTTCAACAACACGTAATTTTTGATCTTTAGCTAAAAATTGCATTTCAGATTCAACAGAAAAGCTTTTTGAACTAAAAGTTAGTGCTAGAAGAGCAGTTTTAGAAAATGCCCTAAATCCACTTTGAGAATCAGTTAGACTTGTTCCAGATAGTACATTAGTGAGCGTTGTAAATCCCCAATGACCGATAATTCTTTGTAGTGGCACATCGCTGGCATCACCAATGTATCGCGAGCCAACAACAATATCGGCTTCATTATGAATTATGGGTATTGCTACGGACATTAGTTCTTCAGGTAAATGTTGATAATCACCATCAAAAGTAATAACCACATCTGGGTCTAATAGACGTGCATATTCAAAACCTGTATTGAGGGCTATTCCTTTGCCGAAATTAGTTTCGTGCTTAAGGACAATTGCACCTGCTGCATTTGCAATTTCTGCCGTTTTATCTGTTGAGCCATCATCAATAACAATAACATCGTCTACATATTTAAGGGTTTGTAATACTACACTTCCTATGAAGCGTTCTTCATTGTAAGCTGGTATAAGCACGACGATCTTTTTTGTTCTTGTGGCAAGGTGAGATGTGTTAATTTGTGCTTGTTCTTGGATTGTAGGGTGGGTTCGGTACATAATAATATATTTCCTAGATAATAAAATTTGTTAGCGTTTTACCTAAATTATGCACTATACAACTTTTAGTTATGTCTGTCTAAATTCATGAAGCTATGTTTTAATATGTTAATAATTGTTGGGATTTGTATAAATTTTAGAAATGTAAAATTATATCTATTTACATTGTTGATTTTGCCTGTTGGCAATGCTTTTTAAAATTTGTATACTGCACAACGAGTGTCTTTGCAAAGCTATTAGGCTAGGTGGTGAAATGTCTTCAACTGTTACTACGACAACAACAGCAGCATTATCGTCGGTTGCGCTTGCTGCTTCTCTAAGTTTAATTTTGGTAGTTACGCTATTGATGTTGCTAATTCATAAAGATATTATCAGCACATCAACATTCCCATGGGCTGAACGACTCAATCGTGCTCTTAATATTGCTATTGTTCCATTGTTAGTTATCTTTTCCCTAACGTTAATAGTTCGTCTTTTTGAAGTGCTTGCTTAAGATTCGACGAGTGCTTCTATAAGAGTACGATTATTATTTTAAGGAGTCATGATATTTTATGAAGGCTAAGCTATTTTTGATAAGTGTTCTAATTGTTTTCTCCTTATTGCCTATGGGGTTGAGTATGGCTCAAGACCCAACAGGTAATATTGGTGAACAGCCTCAGCAATACATCGCAACTGTTACGACCTCTCTTGCTCAAATCTATGAACAACCTTCGACAACTTCGCGTGTTATTGGAGCTGCTTCACAGGGAAACCGTTTGCCATTGGTTGAAGCCCCATCGGCTGGTGATGAATGGTATTTAGTTGAACTACGTAGCACCGCTTTAGGTTGGATTCCTGCTGCTGATGTTTCAGTTGAATTATTTGAACCACCAGCTATTTTAGCACCAGATTCCGCCACA
>RFGP01000038.1 GCA_003697365.1 Chloroflexota bacterium
TCGTGTTGCTCAAAAGGATAGTACTCGTCGTCTCTATTTGATGAGTTTAGCAATGGGGATTGCATCACTGATATTGGGCGTTAGTATCTATGTTATTGCAGCGCTAGTTGATCCACAAAATGCAGGAAGCAATCAGCATTTTGATGCAGCATATTATAGTTCCATCCTTTGCTTTTTGTGGATTCATTACTATTACGATCATTTTCTATTTACGGATTTTGAAGTCTTAGACTGGCACTAGCCAAAATAGCCCGAAGTTTTTTTCCTTCGGGCTATTTTTTAGTTAGCTATTGTGGCGACTCTTCCCACTAATGCGGGGTTGGGGAATGGCACAAATCCTATGGATATATTTCAGCAAGAAACTCTTGAAGCGCTTCATTCACAACATCTGGATGTGTTAAATTAGCGGCATGGGCAGCGCCCGGCACAGGTACCATACGCTTGGCATTAGGCAAAGTTTTATATAGTTGTTCGGCTAGTGCAATTGGCATTCCTTGATCTTGTTCGCCATGAATGACAATCGATGGCATGGTGATATGCTCTTTGACTTGTTCGTCAGGTATTTCGTCACGCTCAGTCAGATTATTAGAAGCAGCTTCAAAGGCCTTAGCGCTTACTGCTCGCCATCGAGGCTCCCAATATTTGAATAACTCTTGTCCACGCTCATCTTTTCCTAAAAACAGATCGCGATATGTACTAATTAAAGGATCAGGGCCTTGTTTGACCCATGTATTGCGCATGGAATAATAAATTTGTTTGACATCAGGCGTGTCAACACCATTATAAGTACTTAAAAAGACGGCAGCTTTTACGCGCTCTTTATATTTAATTGCGATGCGTACAAGTGCGTATCCTCCTTGAGACATCCCTACAAAAGTAGCTTCTTGTATCCCCAAATGATCCAACAAGCCTATGGCATCAGCTGCAGTGTCATATAGAGAAAATGGTTTGCCGTCCCACTGGGTTTGTCCGAAGGCGCGCGCATCAAAACGAATACAACGATATTTAGGTGCTAGTACTTCAACCTGTGGGTCAAACATGGACTGATCAAATAAAAAGCCGTGTAAAAAAATAACGGGTGGGCCGTCACCACCTGAATCTTCATAAAAAATACCTTGTCCATTAATTTCTGCAATTGGCATGATAAAATCTCCTAAATTCTTTTATATACGAACTTCATACATAAAATATACCTTATTATACTGATTTTTTGAAACGTATGGCGAATTTTTGCTATGTTGACTAAAGTGATGATACATACTACTTTCGTCATATTTTGAATTTAGGGGGTGTGCCATTCCATACGTACAACTAGATCAATTACAGCTGTTTTATCAAGTTTTACGAGAAGGAGAAGAGATTGTATTGGCTCTTCATCCTTCAACAGTGAGCGGCGTTATGTTTAGCTGGGCAACGCCCAAAAATGAACGCTTTCGCACATATCTTCCTGATCAACGTGGGCATGGCAAAACAGACAATCCGCAGGGCGTTTTTCATTTCCCGTTGTTGGTAGGAGATATGCTTAAATTTGTAGATGCGCTCTCGCTTGCACAAGTTCACGGCGTGGGGTACAGCATGGGAGCGGGGGTGTTATTGGGGATGGCAGTACAGCGTCCAACATTGTTTAAATCTTTATTGGTTATTGGTGGCAATTGGCGGCCCCCAACACAAGCACAATTTACACAATTAGCAGGGCCGCTAGAAAAGCGGAAAGGACTGGCGCTCGAAGTGATGCATCCTGAACGTGGAATGCATATCGGTTGGGATTATCCGTTAACAGCTTTATCTACCATTCAATGTCCTGCAACACTTGTGGCTGGAGATCGCGATCCTGTAAGTCCGATTGAGGATGCTGTCGCGATGTACAATACTTTACCTAATGGGCGCTTATTTATTGTGCCTAATAGCGCGCATTTTGATTATCATGATAACCCACTGGTCAAACAATTTTTGGACGGTTGGTATACAACTATCTAGGCAGGGTTGTGAATGGCTTTCTCATAAAGCGTTAAATAATGCTTTAGCATTTGTTCTAAACTGAAATCATATTGAGCGCGTAGGCGCAGTTGAAAACGCTTTAGCTCTTGATGTTTGCGTTGGCGCTTCAAAATTAGTTCTTGTAAATCTGCTAGCTGATGACTTGATGATGTTGTTGTTATTTCTGGTAGAATGCCAACAGCCGGACCAATAACTTCTGTTCCACATGCCATTGCTTCAATAGCAGGAAGATAAAATACTTCTGATTCATCAGCAGTGACTAATAGTGCGCGGCTTTGTTGATACCAATGTGGCATCGTTTCATAGGGTTGATGACCATGAAAAATGACGCGATCTGCAATACCTAGAGATTGCGTTAGTGTTTGTAACGATGAGCGCATAGGGCCATCTCCAACAATATCGAGGGTCATACTTGGTAATCGAGCAACAAGGTGTAGCATCAAATCGAGATTACGACGCGCAATGAGTTGCCCAACCGCTAAGTAATCACGTGTGCGATGATCTTTTTGTGGTAATACAAAATGATTGATGTCAACGCCATAGTGTATAACTTGTTTTTCGATGGCAAGTTTAGGGAAACGTTGATGGATTTGTGTGCTGGCATGATGTGAAGGTACTATTAAACAACTTGCCGCTTCTAATGCATACTGAAGCGTTTTAGAAGGGTAAGTAAAATCCTCACTTAGAAGGTTAATCAGTAGGGGAATCTTCTTCTGTCCACGAAAAGCTGCAGCAAGATTGCCCGCCCAACGAATTCCAAAAGCGTGTAAAATGTCTACAGTATATTTTGCCGCAAGCGCATTCCCGAATTGCCGCAAAGCACGATGAGTAACTTCTGCTAAGCCCAGTGGGACGACTTTTGCATTGTAGAACCAATGATACCCTGCTTGATGTTGAGGCTCCATGAAAAGTGCAAAAACAGTTACCTCATGGTATGCCGAGATTCCCCTGACAATATGATGATATAAAGGATATATCAACTCTTGCTCATCTGATGTAAAACTGGGAAATACCAGTCCTATGCGCATATCTAAATAACTAACTCTTCCAGCGTAGCAAATCGCCCGCTGAGTTTTCTAGTGTTTGGAGTAATTGATTATTGAGCGTGCCGTGCTTGTAATGCGCATAAATTACTGCTCCTATGACAGAAGGATAGCGAGCAAACTGGATATTGGCGTTTGGTGCTGTGGCGAGAATTTTTTCCTCAAAAGGCTTGGTGAGATATTCTCCTGAACGAAATGCTCCCCCTACCATACCAACCGTAAAAGTGTCCTCAGCTATACCTAAACGTTGAATGACCGCAACTACAGCTTGGCCTAACTCATCACCAGCACGGCTTAGGATGGTTTGCGCGGCAATATCATTCTCTTCATTTGCACAACGCGAAACTTCTTTAGCGAAACTGGCAATGTTGGTTTTATCAAAAGCTGGGCTATGTGCATAAGTGAGCATCTCTTCAGCTTTTTCGAGTTTATAATGCCGAACCATTGCTTCTAATAAAGGTGTTGGAGGAATGCGACCATCCCAAGATTTGATGGCAGTTCTTACACCCTCTAGACCGATCCAATAGCCACTACCTTGATCGGCGAGGATATAATCCCAACCGAGTGTTTTCACTCGCTGGCCCTCTGCATTTACGCCAAAAGCTGAAGAACCCGTGCCAGCAATGGCAACGACACCGGGATCACAATTGGTTGCTGCTGCCCATGCGATGACGATGTCATTCTCAATGTAGAGTTCGCCACCAAGACCAATGGGTTCAATGAGCGAGCGATAGACTTCGGCATCATGGTCAGAGTTAAGCCCTGCTAAGCCAAAAACAGCTACAGTGCAATCTTGTAAAGATTTGCCCGCTTTTTCTACAACCTCATGAATAACAGCATGGAGAGCAGCTTTTGCGTCATCTTTGCCAACAGCAATGTAATTAGAGGCTTTAGCTTTTGCTGTTTGTAATACAGTGCCATCAGTTTCTGTCAAAATGGCTACAGTGCCAGTGGCACCACCATCGACACCTATCATATATCCCATGCGGTTTATCCTTATGTTGTGTGCAGTCTATAAAATTTGATGCACTATTTTAACGAATCTCATGGGATTCTGCAGTATCCATCCTCACAAATTGGGTTGCCAAGTAGCTTATTGATCGCATAGCGTCGTCGTGCTATCCACCCATATATCTTAGGACCCAACCAATTCATGCCGGGTAAATACAATAGCGGCAATAGAGGCCAAAGCAAAGGAAGATACCGCATTTGATAGCGCACCCCAAAGAAGCCTGTATATACGCGATTTTCATCAGGGATAATATGGATAGCACCCATTAAGTCTTGGTAGTCTAAATGGTTGAAACGTGGTTGTTGAATGGCTTGTTGCAGCTCAATTGGTTCAAACTTTTTGAACCAATCTAACGCACGCAACATGCGGATTGAATTACGACATAAGACGCATTGCCCATCATATAACACTGCGATTTTGTGCATCGTGCTTTTACCCTTCTGTTTTTTTTCTAGTATATCTCTACCTAGTAGAGATATAGGGTATGAAATTTGCTAGATGTTATGTTGTAGAGTGCTATATTGTATAATACTATCATGGGTGAATAAGTATTCGTTTAAAATACGAGTCCGACATAACCTAAAAATTTCGGTTTTGTATTGTAGGGAGTATCGCAGCTTTGTCATAAAACACCATCAATAGTGTTTTAGACAACAACGCTTTTGCACTGTTTTACGCGACAAAGTACAATAGATGAAAATTGTAAATCTCACGAGAAGAGTATTCGGGGTTCTGTATGTCTACAAGACGCTTTGAAGATGATTATATGGAAGAGAGCGCACCATTGGGGGGCGCTTCATCACAACAACGCCCGCCTATAGCCCAATCAACGCCGCGCCAACCACGCCAACGGGGTTCTAGCCGTCATATGGCTCATATGCCACGTACACTCATGCAAGTGATGAATGAAGCCAATGACATGGTGATACGTGGTGACTTATCTGAATTTGTTCCTCTGCCCACAGGCTTCGATCCATTAGATGGTCTTATTGGTGGTGGCTTACGGAAGACTGAACTTGTTTTGCTAGGTGGGGCACAAGGAATTGGAAAGACCATTACTGCTTTGCAAATGGCGCGTAATATTGCTTCTCGTCAGGGGCAATATGCGTTTTATTTATCCTATGAACATACCGAAGCACATTTGATGAATCGGTTGCTTTGCCTAGAAAGTATTAATCCTCCTGAAATTGACTTGCGGAGAGGATTACGTCTAAAAGATTTACACGATACTATTATCACAGAGCGTGCGCGCCATGCATTACGCGGGACAGAAGTATCACTGCAAAAAATTCTACGTGAAAATGAGCGTACAGCTTTGCCGGTTGCACGAATGCTCAACTACGCTGACCGCTTAATTATGGTCAAGGCAAGCCCGATTGTTACCACACTGCGTGCTATTCGAGAGATGACAATGCGGCTAGTTGAAGCGACCAATGGTAATGTAACCGTTTTTGTGGACTATCTTCAAAAAATCGCTATCCACCCCGAACGCGCTGCTGATGAGGCTGAGAAAGTGACGATTATTGTAGAGGGGTTGAAAGATATGGCTTTGAGCTTAGGCGTGCCTGTGGTGGCAATTGTTGCGGCAGACCGTGAAGGATTACGCGCAAACCGCTTGCATTTACATCACCTACGTGGAAGCTCGGCGTTGGATTATGAATGCGATATTGCGATTATTATGAATAATAAGTTTCATATCCTCTCAAAAGAAGTGGCTTCATTCAACCCATATCAGGCGCGGCAATTTCGTGAGTGGGTGGTCTTCACTATTGAAAAAAATAGGGCCGGGCGGGCCATGCAAGATATGGAATTCCATCTTCATGCCCCATATTTTGCCTTTGACCCCCGCGGCCAACGTGTACAACAACAGCTTATCGATGATAAGCTCATTGAAAACTAAATATAGATTTCTGGACGGCGATCTTCCAAGATAGGCATTGATCGCCGTACCATTTCCACTTTGTTTAAATCTACTTCAGCAGTAACTACAGCTTCACCTGTTCCTAATTCAATGACAATATCCCCATTGGGATCAATAATGGTTGAATGCCCACCATATTGAGTACTGTAATTTCCTGTTGATTCTTCGTAATCGTCCATACCAACACGATTTGTTGCCACAATGTACATTTGATTTTCAATAGCGCGGGCCTTTAATAATGCTCGAAAATGCTCAATACGCTGGATGGGCCATTGCGCAGGTAGGAATGTAATACGAGCACCCTCTACGGCATAGCGTCGGAAAAGTTCAGGAAATCGCAAATCATAGCAAATGGCTACTCCTGTGCGCCCCCATGGCAAGTCAAAGGTTGTGGCGGCTTCGCCGGGAGTCAACCATCGATCTTCTTCCATTAAGGGGAAAAGATGCACTTTTCGATAAGCTCCTTCAATGCCGCGCTTTGGGCTCACAATAGGCGCTGTATTAGAAACTCCTAGCCCACGTTTTTCAAGCATAGAGCCAAGTATATAAATAGTTGCCTTCGCAGAAATTGCCGCTAATTCGGAAAATAACCCACCACTTAATGAACTGGCAAAATCTTTGGCACGTTCAAGGTCAAAGCCTGCATCCCATAACTCTGGCAATAATACAACATGTGCCCGTTGCCGATGAGCTTCAGCGATAGCCTCTTGCACTCTTGCCCAATTTGCACGCGGGTTTCCCTTTTTAATATCAATTTGCGCCAGCGCAACCCGAAGATTAGCCATGTTTATCCACTCCTTTATGGTGAATTGAATGTTAGATGTGTATGTATTAAGTCTCTGCTTGTGCCATCCAAAAATCAATAGCTCTCTGGGTTACTGTTTCTATAGAAAGCCCTGTTGTATCAAGTTGAGGATAATTTAATTGAAGAACGGTCATTTCCCGTTTAAGCCGACCCAAGATGACAGCACGAGCATCTGGTGTATGAAAGCGTGCGCCTTGTGAAACGTGTAAGCGTCTCAGTACCTCATTCAGAGCTGCTGTGAGGCATAAAATTGGCCCTGTTGCACGCAGGCGCTCAGCATTTTGAGGTTCAATCAATGCAGGGCCACTTATAGCAATTACTGATTGTCGTACAAGTGATAATTCATGAATGAGCTCGGCTTCTACAGTTCGCAATCGTGTTTCACCTAACAAACTACGGATATTTTCTGCACTCATGCCTTCGCGCAGCTGAATTTCATTTTCGAGATCGTAAAATTCAATTTCTAGTTGGTTGGCAATGGCACGTCCGACGGCGGTTTTTCCTACCCCCATATAACCTGTTAAAATCAAATTTTGATAAGGAACGCGATTAATGACTGGCATAATAGTCTAGCTTTGATTTTTCCAACCATCATAATGAGTATCGAAAATTTCAAAAAGTTGATCAAGTGATGTGATCTCGGCATTTGGTCGGATGCCATTTTGATAAGATAATACCTTGTCTTCAATACGACGTAAAATCGCGAACATCCCAACATTTTGAGCACCGACAATATCAGCTTCAAGCGAATCGCCAACAAATACGGCTTCGTTGGCTTCAATGTTTAATTCTTCAAGTGCTTGTTCAAAAATACGTTTATGAGGTTTAAGCACACCCACATCAGCAGCAGAGATCATGCTATCAAAAAAAGGAAGTAACCCATTTACTTCTAGTTCATAGGTGCGTATGCGCATTGGTTGAAAAGCATTGGTAACAAGACCTATTTTCAACCCATGAGACTTTAAAGTATTCAAGACTTCTACACTTTCAGGGAAGGCTTTTACACCCGGCACACCCCGCCATTGATAGGCATCAATAAGCGTGTCAGGCGTAATTTGAGGGTGTTTCTCAATACAGAGCATATCTAGTGCCTGTTGCAGGATATGCCCTAAATGTGGTGCTTCTAAGGTTTGTAGAGCGTGTTGCCAAGTTTGATGAATAAGGTCATTAGAGACTTGGAAGAATGCTTCAAAATCTAATTGATGAGCGCTAAAAAAAGTGTTGATATAATCAGCAACATATTTTAAGTGAATGCGATGATACGCCGACCAATTTTCTGTTCGTTCGTTCCAATTTAATAGCGTATCATCCATATCAAAAATGACTGCTTTTAGCACGGCGGTTTTACCTCTTTAATTGGTACTTCTCTTGTTGCAAAGGGCAGAATGCCTATTAATCTAACCATAACCAATACATCTTGCAAAAAACCCCACGTGTAAAATAAACAACGTGGGGTTAATACAAAAACCTTTCAAGTAAGCGAATTATTCGCCCTTGACGGCCTTCTTCAATTCAGCACCAGCTGAAAATGCAGGGCGCTTGGTTTTTGGAATCGTAACCTTTTCGCGTGTGCGGGGGTTTACACCAACGCGCTCTTTGGCTTCGCGAACTTCAAAAGTACCAAAACCAGTGAGGACAACACGCCCTTGATTTTGAAGGGTTTCAGTGATGATGTCCAACACAGCGTTGACGGTCTTTTGAGCATCGCTCTTGGTGATACCAGCACGCTCTGCGACTGCAGAAATGAACTCTGTTTTGTTGATAGATTCCTTGCTCATTAGTGACTCCTTTGGCAAAAAGTGAACGTTTGTGCGCCAAATGCCCGCATTGTACGTGGTTAAGCCGCTTCTGCCAAGTCCCAATTCCCTAAAAATAGGTCAAATGGACTATTTTCATCTCTAAAACGGCTATTTTTAACAATTAAAATCCAACAAGGTGAAGAATTCCGTTAGGAAATAATGTAGTGTAAGGTTAAGTTTACTTTGAGCTAAAGAATTAATTTGAGATGCTCTGAATACAGTGTGCACTGTACTCAGAGCTTTTTGGACTAATAGCCGGGGTTATCTTGATAGTAGCCATCATCATATGGGCGTTCTTGGCGGCGACTATCGCGGCTTGAGTATTGCCCATAAGGATTTTCATAAGGGTGTGGTGCATAGGGTTGCTCTGCCCCCGTAGAACGAGGCGGTAAATATGAGCCAGCTTGAGGTTGGGCATAATTGGGCATACCACTGTAAGCTACAGTGTTGGGCGACATCGGCGATGGGCCTGCAGGTAATGCTTGCCCAGCCCCATGTGCTTGTGGCGATAGTTGCCCATACTCACCTTGCCAGTTAGGATTGCCATTCCATGCTGGCAAGCGAATCATTTCACCGCCAATGATGAGAAGATGTTCAGGCATCCAACCTACACCAAATAACTCTAGATGAATATCCTTCTTATAAGGTGTGATACGGAACTCCTCGATTTGGTTGGCAATTTGATTCCACTTTTGATTGATATTATGCAACTCACGTTCAAAGCGTGCTTGAAGTTCATCCATTTCTTGTTGAATGCTACGCAAAACTTCATTGCTTTCTAAAATGCTTTCTTGAGCTTGCCCTTTATAGCGGCGTGTACGTGCCACACGACTTAAAGTATACGCTGTTCGACCGCGCATCAAGCTCAAAGCAGCTTCGCCTAAAGTCACCAATTCTTCACGCCCTAAGTCTCGGAATTCTTTTTCATCTGCGCGCAGTTCACGCTCTTCGCGTTGATACCGTTCTTCTAGGCGTTCAAATTCGCGTTCAAATTTAGCTGTAAGTGCAGCGATTTCTTGATCGCGTTTTTCACGCGCAGCTGCCACAACTTGTGCTTGAAAATCATAATAAGTCATGCCGGGCACGCTATGAATTTTGAGTTGGGGATTGCGAACGAGTGATATGCCGGCCGTTTTATAGACATAATCGACAATCTCTTTTTTAAGCGTAGCAATGCGTGATTTATCAGTCAGGCTTGGTGGCACTTCGCCAAAGGCTGCATTTTCTTCATGTGGGGAAGAGCTTAGCGCCGTGGTTAGTACTGGCGGGGCAACATGTTGATCCCAATGAATAAGCCCTGCACGTTCTATGTTGAAGACGTGATAGGCATAGGTTTCAATGGTGTTGATACCCGTTTTACGATCTAAGTAGCGAACTTGGAGTTGTGCTAGCAAGAAAGGCGTATAGAGCAAAAGATACTCTTCTACTTGGTTTATGCGTCGCCCCACTTGGCGCATATAGCGATCAAGGGCTTGGTTAGCGCTAATGAGAGTGGGGAGAAAATATTGCTCAATTGTCGATGAGAGCACCGGTTGAGTTTTGCTATACCCCTTCGGCAAACGTGTTTGTGCAGGGACGGGTGCTTGTGATTGTGACGGATTGGTGCCACCGCTTGCTGCTATGCCTTGATTAAACCCTGATGGTTCAGCAGGCGTGCTACCTTGTTGCCACGCGGGCGTAGATGGGATCGCAGGTGGTGGTGTGTAGCCACCGCTTCCCGCGCCATATGCTCAGGTGCGGAGGGATAAGCGGGCATATTGGGTGGTGGCGGTGGTGCTGCTTGTTGATATGGTGCAGCAGGTGGTGTGTAAGGATTACTATAGCCTGAATTTCCAGCAAATGGTGGAGCAGGCGGTTGATACTGAGATGGTGATGGAGGCACTTCAGGTAAGGATGGCGGTGGTGGTGGCGGCACTGATCCAAACCCCCCCGTAGGTACTTCTGGTAGAGAGGGTGGTGGCGGTGGCGCTGCTTGTTGATATGGTGCAGCAGGTGGTTGATACTGGCTAGGCGTTGGGGGTGGCGTAAATTGTGGCGCTGGTGGTTGACCATAGCCGCTAAATTGTGGTGGTGTAGGAACATAACCAGCAGGCGGTGGGCTGGCAGGAGCTTGATATGGATATGATGCTGCTTGTGGTGTTGGCGGCATCTGTCCATAAGGCGCTGCCATGTTATTCACCCCCATCGCTTGCCGCCGTTGAAGCTCTAGTTGTGTTAGCGTGCGAATTTGTTCACGTGTAAGAGGCCCGCTTAAAAACGACATAGCCCACCGAGAGTGCATTAAACGTGGCCCGCGTGGATCATGCACATTATTTATCACGAAAACGCGAGGCTGTACGGATGAAATTAAATTATCGAGAGTGGGTATATCTAATGGATTATTGACGCTAGATGCTGTTGTAAGGCCATCTAAAACACGTTTTTTGTCATTTTCAGTTTGCAGGCGACCAATAAACCATGTTCCGGCATTGGTTAAGCCTTTATAGTCAAGATCACCGGGATTTTGTGTGGCTAAAATTGTACCTATACCAAATGCGCGCCCTTGTTTGAGCAAACGCAGCAATGGCTCTTTGGTAGGTGGATTCTTTGGATAGGGGGGCAAGTGCCCGAAAACTTCATCGAAGTAAAACAATGCGCGTAAGCTAGAAGTGCCGCGCATTTGCCGCATCCCAGCTAAGATACTTTCCAAGATTAGCGTAATCATGAAACTGCGCTGATTTTCGGAAAGGTGCGCTATGTAGAAGATGTTAACTTTGGGTTTTGTGCCTTGTGGTGTTTGACTATAAAGCATTTGTTGAAAGTCAAGGGGTTCACCTTGCAACCAACTTTGGAAGCTGGGAGCAGCTATGATGTTATTGAGCTCCATTGCTAGTTTGAAGCGATCTTTTTCTGGGAAAAATGTTTCAATATCAAACACGCCTAATCTATCAAAAGGTGGACGCTGTACTTGTATAATAATATCTTCTAGGGTGACATCTACGCCGTTGCGCCACGCATATTCAAATAAATTAGAGATCAGCACATGCTCACGATCTTTCACTGGATTGACTTTGGTCATGCCAATCATGGAAAGGATAGCTGTTACAAGTGCACGAATATGCTCGCGATGATATTCTTCGTGTCCTACCCACCCTTCACGTGGAGCACGCATCTGCGCCAGAATACTGATAGGTAAGCCAGCATCTGAGCCGGGGGTATAAATATTAAATAAAGCTGCATTCCGATAGGCTTCTATACGTTGCGGCCCAATTCCCCAGCTGTCTAGTCCTTCGCGCCAACGTTGCGCAATATCTTGAGCATATTCCCGTGGGTCTAGTCCACTACGTGCTGCATCTTCATAATTGATCCATGGCAAAAAACTCTCTGGGCGCAAATCCGAAAAGGCGAGCATTAAGTTCGTAATGTCCCCTTTGGGATCAATGATGATAGCAGGCACACCATCTAGGATGGCTTCTTCCAATAAGGTAATACACAATCCTGTTTTACCACTTCCGGTCATACCCACTACGATAGCATGAGTCGTGAGATCGCGTGATTCGTAATAGACGACTTCGTCTGTGATATGAGCTGATTGCGGATCATAATATCGTCCAATGTAAAAATTCGAGGGCGCTTCAATGAATGGCATAGCTATTCGCCTTATCTTATCAATCTAAACACCGCACAAACGTTATATAAATCATATCATAGTATAGCACAGACATTCTACTAGTACTATTTTTTAGGGGCTGGAAGTGTTTTAAGTGTATCTAGTGCTTGGCGTACTTGATTGAGTTCTCCTTCATTTTCAGGTAATTCGCCATAACGAATCGCCACATAAGCATTGGTGATAGTTCGGATGTGGCTTTCTCCTTCTGGGAAGGCTTTCATAAGTGCAGGGATGTATTCATAAGGGGTTTGCGACTTAAGACGAGGGTAGCCACGTTTGCGCCCAATATATTCCATGCGAGCATAAGCCCATCGTATTGTCAGGCTGCTAAACAAATTGCCGCCCACCATTTTGGGTAAGTCTGTAAGTCGGTTGAGCACACCTTTTATATTGCTGAATATCTTTACACCTATGTTTTCACGTTCGCTAATGGATTCTCCTGCTTCTTCAAGTTGTTCTTTTTCACCAGATAAGAAGTAGCTTACCCAGAATAAGACAATGATCAAAGCGAATAGCACTAATACGCCAACAACTATGACCGTAGAAGCAGAATCTAATAAAGTGCGAAGTTCATCACCAATATTGATTTGAGGATTATCAGCAGAAGCCACGACTTCGCGCGTTCCGCTTTCCGTGATTTCTCGTTCAGGCGCTATATTTTCAATATTAATTGCTTCAGCAATTACGCCAATGATGAAGAGAAACGGAGTTGAGACAATAACGCCAATAGCTCCTAGTATAAACAGCGGAACTGCTAGGATACGTTGCACTTGTTCTTGGTTAAGGCTACCTAGTAATGCTGCAGTGACGATGCCAACAGACACTGTAAATACTGTTGAGCCGAGTAATGTGAGAGCCCATTGCCGACCAAATCGCACGCGGCGAATGGTCGCGCTGGTTTTTAATGAAGTTGAGCGTGCAAGAGCATTCGATAGAAGTATTGCGGCAAAGAAAAATGGTAATAAGACAGATAGGGTATTTTGGGTTTCTACATCGTTGACGAGAACACTCACAAAAAAGAACATTAAAATTGCGAATCTTGATCTCACGCCTACAACAATCGGTTCTGGGGGATAGCGACCAATCATTGTGCCACGTGAGTAAAGAAGCATGACGAAAGGTGTGATGATATATCCTATTGGCAAAACATCCGACTCTGATAACCCTGAAGTGCGAAAAGCTGCAACATAATCAAAGCTAATCGAGCCGCCATCTTCTGTCAGAGCAGGGATGATAGCAATAGAGGCTAGTATACTTATCACCATCATGCCTATGATCGGGAGTTGCTGATTCTTAAAGGGGATTCTATAGTAAACAAGTGTGCGCCGTACAATAAGCCCGAAAAACATATTGAAAAAAACAAATATCGTCATATTTTCAAATGACATGGGCACTGGGTTATCCAATAGCGGTGAAGCTAAGAGATAATGAAGCCATGGCGCTAACCATAACCCTTCCATCAACACGAGGGCAATGAAAAGAAGCAAATGTCGCCAATTGGTATGCTCAGTGCTTCTGGTAGAATGAAGTGGAACATTATTATTCATATGGTATTTCACCCTCAGAACCTTCTACTGAGTTGAGGCTCTGTAAAAATCGCAAACGCGCCTCTAAGCGTTGTGCAATTTCCTCAGATTCAGTTTCACCATAGTTGACCATGAGTTCATCGCCAACGGCTTTCCAATCGGGCTCTTCAATAGGTATTGGAATGTGATGGAGCGTAATTCCATAAACTTCTTCGGGACGTTTAGACCCTAGTACTACCCACACAACTTCTCGTCCATATGTTTTTAGACGTATACTTGCGCTTTTGATCATATCACTAATATAAGGGGTGATCATGACGATCACTGCACCAATGGGTATTCGTGGGCTTTCGTCCAAGACATAACGCCCAAATTCTTGTGTTACGAAGAACTTTACTCCAGCCAATGCTTCTAGTACTCGTTTTAATTGGCTTGGTCGACGGCTTGGTAATACGCGAATAGACTGATCGACATGGGCATAAGCTCCGTTACAAATTAAACCGAATGAATATTTCTCTTCTGCTGTCCATTGCGCTAAAGAAGCTGCGACAGAAAGAGTATATTCCAGCATTTCTGGCCAAACACCGCGCCAGTAGAGTTCAAAACTGGCGACATTTACGGCTAATATCACGTTGATACCGCGTGTCGGCTCATAAACTTTAGATTGCAGCTTTCCTGTACGTGCCGTAGCTTTCCAATGAATATCACGAAAAGAATCTTGTGGCTGATGATCACGAATGCCAATAACGCGACTTACGTCTTCAAATAGTGGGCGGCGTACACGTTTATCACCTAGAGGGTCTTTTAAAGGAAATCCTAGTTCTTCTAGTGGAATTAAAGTCGGATATACCACAAGATAATCGCGCTTGGTGCGCTCAATAACTGCCATTCGCTCAAACCAACTAAAGGGATCGCCTGAATTTATGTATACTGGCCCAATATCATAAATGCCGCGTGTATTTCCTTGTAACTCATAGCGTCTTCGTACTCGTTCATACCAACGTAATGAATAAGCATTGGTCAGTAATCCCGCTTCTTGATTACCTGCTATCTCAGCCAAATCATTTTGATCGATTGGGGCAAAGTCATAGGGCCATGTGTCTTCAATTTTTAGCCATACTACAGGCAACCATTTGCGGTTTTCGACAATAATTTCGACCAAAGATTTTTCGTTGGGGAAGACGTGTGTATGAAGAAAACGGCGTTGATAGCTTATACCTACAAGGCTATTACGACTCCATAACCATGCAATTATAGCAATGCTCAATAGAAATGCTGATAAACCAATTAGAAGAGAATTTTCTAATACTATGCCAATGACGAAAGCAATTACAGCAAGGCTAATATAACGGCTATTTACTAACGCATTAACACTGTCGCCGCGCGTTTGAACAAGAGCTTGCTGATCTTGCTCGATGTCTTTGCGCCGCTGTTTTTCGATTTCTTCAGCGGCTTCAACCTGTACGCGCTCATCTCTTAGCATCATTAATCCTCGACGGGAACAGGTACATCTTCCACAATGGCCGTAATGATTTCTTCAGCAGTACGGCCGCGTAATAAGGTTTGTGGGCTTACGACCACGCGGTGATTTAAGATAGGCGGTGCGAGTAATTTGACATCATCGGGCAGAACAAAGTTACGCCCTTCTATAGCAGCCCATGCTTGACTAAGGCGATACAAGCCTAATGTGGCACGTGGGCTTGCACCTAAATCTAAATCTTTATGATCGCGTGTAGTACGAATGATATTGACAATATATTCTTCGACAGCTTGCCCTACTTTGACTTGACGCACGGCTTCAATAGCTTCATTAATTTCTGCTGGCGAAGTGACAGGTTCTAATAAGGCACCCGGATCACCTGTCCGAAACCGCCGCAGCATTTTTAATTCATCTGCTTCTTCAGGATAGCCAACTGCTACTCGAATTAAGAAGCGATCCTGTTGAGCTTCTGGCAAAGGAAATGTTCCTTCTAGTTCGATGGGGTTTTGCGTTGCCATTACTAAAAACGGACGCTCAAGGTAATAGGTGTGTGTTTCGATGGTTACTTGTCGCTCTTGCATGGCTTCAAGTAAGGCGCTTTGTGTGCGCGGTGTGGCCCGATTAATTTCATCCGCCAAAATAATTTGGCTCATAATAGGTCCCGGACGAAACTCA
>RFGP01000206.1 GCA_003697365.1 Chloroflexota bacterium
AATAATGGAACATCTTGCGCTTGGGTCATTTGCCACACAGCATCCACAACATCCCAAGCAATTCGCATGGTTTGAGTATCACCACTTTCACGTAATAGCCCATCGTCTGCCAGCAAGTTATCGGCACGCGCTTCATAAAAAACAGGATTTGTATGATCAACATGCGTGATCATCCATGCGAGCCCATATATTTGATGGCGCAATAAATCTGCCAATTCACGACGTTCGCCAAAAATGCTTTTTTCTAAAAAAGTCTTATCTAGTAGCAGTTGGTCGCTATCCAAGTTCAGTTGATATTTTTCAATCAGATTGAGCGCGCGATCAGGATTATTACCTGTAATGGGATGCCGTAACTGCTCAAAATCTAACAAGGATTGTAAAGTGAATATCCATATGATAGCATCTGGATCGTGCTTCAGACCTTCTTCCAAGATCATCATATCCTTAAAAGCCGAAAGCACAGGATACCCCAAATTATAAGCAACTACTCGTCGCCCATCGATGGTGTGATAATCTTGCGCATTGATACATGCACTCAAGGTTTGGTCGGGCTCAAGCAACCATCCCCACACGCTAGAATCTCCAATGAGCAACACACGAAACTCATCGTCTGCTTTGGGCTTTTGAATCACATGAGAAGCAAACATTCCCTCAATACGATGTAGGCTAATGTTATAATCATTTTTAGGGTCTTGAGAAAAAGGCAAACGTTCGCGCCCAGCAACGATAAAGTTATAAAATGTAAGGCGACTTAAAAACGGGAGTGGCTCCAAAGCCGCATATACAACATTACACAGAAGAAATAAAATGCTGGCTTTCAAAACTACATTGCGCACAAATCGCCATGTATAAGTATAATTCGTTAACCAAGACCACCCCATGAACCTTTAGCCTCCAAACAAGCGTATGATCATCTTTACACTTTGACTTGCATTTGGTAAAGCAAAAAATACCCACCCCAATGCTACAAAGTGAAAAGTGATAAATACGCTCATCACGTAAAAAATGCGCTTTATGATTGTTCGTTGTGTTATGCGCCGATGCCAAAGCCGCGTGCGATCAGAGATAAGTTTGAATATAAACAAACCTAGACCGTGCCACAGCCCCCAAAGAAAAAAGTTCAGTGTTACGCCATGCCACAGTCCAATAAGCACCATTGTTGAAACTTGAGCAATAAACACATTCAAATTCAATGGCAGCGAATATTTACTGCGAATTAAAGCACGGCTTATCGGCGAAAAATAGTACCCTCGAAACCACATTGATAGCGTAATGTGCCAACGATTCCAAAATTGTTGAAGATTAGGTTGAAGATATGGGCGATCAAAGTTTTCTGGCAATGTGATACCGTACAACTTGCCAAGCCCAATAGCAACATCTGAATATCCGCTAAAATCAAAGTAAATTTGAAAGGCGTATACATATACCAACAACCAGAGCCCTATGGCGTTATCGGTGCGTTCAATCAGTGTTTCTGATAATGAAAGCAACGCCAAACTATCCGCAACAACAAACTTTTTGAATACCCCAATAGCAATACGTGCACAACCTTGCACTAAGCGTTGCGCGTCTATGGCATGAAGAGCATGAAGGTCTGGAATAAATCGTTGTGCTTGATCGATAGGGCCAGCTGTATAAGCAGGGAAAAATAACACATATGTGACGACATCGCGCAGAGTGTATCCTTCCTGCGGCAAGCGCCCATATTGAAAATCTCGTAATAAACTAATGAGCCGAAATGCCACGTAAGAAAAACCAAGCCATGCCAACGGTGCAACTTGCACACGATCTGATAATCCAAACCACTCGCTAAAAAACGCCGTTAAGGCAGGTATTTTCAAACCAAATAAGATTACAACTATAATGAGAATGGCAATGGTAGCGGTATTTTTAAAGGTGTCGAGCGATTGTGCACGTGACGGCAAAATACGCTCTAGGCTCATCGCCCCAGCGACTATCATCAACCCACCCACAAAAAAAGGCATAATGTCAAAATGATTATGCTCTAGGCTAATCAGTAGCCACATTACCCCCAACACGCCAATCAATATTTTAAGCGTCAAACGATCTTGGGCGTTACGCGCTTCTCCAGTACCCTCAAGTGGAGGTTGAATAATCCACCACACCCAAATTGTCAGCAGTATAGTAAGCACAACGAGAGTGAAAGCAGCATATGAAGATGCCGATTGATATTGCAGCCATCCTACAGCAGCTAGAGTGAGAATGAACAATCCCCATGCGCGCCACTGACGAGGTACCAAGATCGTAAAAAATGGAGCAACCGCAGCAAAAAGCAGAATATCTGTTAAATTCATCGCGCTAGAAGCCTTGATAAATCCATTGAGGCGCGTCACTTGCCGTGACGATCATTGTGAGAATGACAATTAAACACAACGCAACAGCAAAAACATTTTCTCTTGAAAAAAGAGTTTTCATCGCGTGTCCCTCTGACGAGTTAGTTTCCATAATTGCCAATACTTATCCCACTCGTTCCAAGCCATTAAAACACTTAAGCGAAACCCATGCCAACCATCTTTATAACCTTGCCATGTAATAAAACGTCGTTTAAAGGCGCGCAACGGTTGCAAAATAAAGTTGCGCGGCTTAGGACGAATACCTTGATGATACCAAATCTCTGCATCAAGTTTGGCATAATAACGTTGCTTGCGAATAAATTGGGCTAAGTCGCGATAGTTATAGTGAATAAGCGGATTTTGTAAATATCCTGCTGAAGCATTGTCTGCCAAAATCACAACCTCATGCACTCTGATATTAGGATCGTAATGGGCAGAGTCTCGCTTCAAAAGTCGTAATTGATAATCTGGATACCACCCTGTATGGCGTGTGAGCTTGCCAAAAATATAATTGTGACGAGGAATGTTATAGCCCATATACGAGGGATTTTGTAAGGTGCTTTGAATCTCTTTAGCAAGTTCAGGAGTCACTCGTTCATCAGCATCTACAAATAGCACCCAATCAGCATCAACTGCTTGTAAGGCCGCATTGCGTTGAGCAGCAAAATGCTCAAAAGGATGTGTAATAACAGTTGCCCCTGCTGCTTTTGCCAACGCTACTGTATCATCAGTGCTGCCTGATTCAAAAACCACAACTTCATCAGTCCATAATAGACTGGCAATACAATCTTGAATGTGCTCAGCTTCGTTATGTGCCAGAATGATAGCAACTAATCTCATATCATCTTCAATACCGTTTGATACGCCGCGATCATTGCTTCGCGCTCTGTTGGAGAAATAGCACCTTCTGAAGATAGGCGTTTAGCTTCTCGCATTTTAGCAAACATCCCTAAACGTATCATCCAAGAAGCAGCCCATCGTCGCGGCAAAGAATAATGTTTCTTAAATAAAAGCAGTCGGCTTGCCCAAAGATTTTCGATACTCTGTTGCTTAACTAAACGAGCACTCTGCCCACCTAAGTGAACAACATGAGCGGTTGGAACACAGTAAATTTGCCAACCATGTTTACGAATTCGCCACTGCCAATCGACCTCTTCAGCATACATAAAAAATTG